>NZ_FXXN01000023.1 GCF_900184795.1 Magnetospirillum sp. 15-1
CCCAGGCCGGCGGCCCCGCCGTGTCACAGGCCTGCGCCACCGGCGTGCGCTGCCTGCTGACGGCGGCGACGGAGATTCAGGCCGGTCTGGCCACCGTGGCCCTGTCGGCCACCTGCGACCGCACCGCCTGCTGCTCGGGCGTCTTGACCGGCACCCGGGGGACAGAGCGCCGCGCCATCGCTTCGCAAATGGCAGCGGCGTCATTGGCGTCGTTCTTGCGGCCGCGCTTGACGTACGGCTTCACATAGGCCGGGTAGTGCAGCGTGCTCCACGGCTCGTCGAAGGCGTGGGCCACGTGGTGGTAGAATTCCTTGTACTGCTCGGGCGTGATCTCGGACTTGGACCGGGTCCACAGGGCGTTGGCCGAGAACCTGGCCGCGCTTCAACTGACGGCACAAAATCGCTTCTTCATCCGCATTCACCCCGTGCAGCGCAAACGCGCCCTTCGACAGGTCGATCGCAATCCTGATAATCTCGCTCATGGGCGGCCCCCTCTTTGTGGCGTCTCAGAAACGACCACGTTAGGGCACTTCGATGCCGGTGAGCAGGGGCCGTCCACACCATCATCCGTGGCCGCAAAGCGGCATCCGCGTCTATCCGTGTCCATGAACGGCTGAAACCGGCGTTGGCTCCGCCCTTCGGCCGCCTCAGCGGAAATCAGGCCGAACGGCCGTCATCCCGAGGCCGCCATGACGGCCCCGGGATGACAAGCCCGTCGGATTATTTCTTGGCGTCGTATTCGGCGTGGTAGGCGCCGATGCGCTCCACTTCGTTCTTGGAGCCCAGGATCACCGGCACCCGCTGGTGCAGGGCGGTCGGTTGGACCTCCATCATGCGGCCCCGGCCGGTGGTGGCGGCCCCGCCCGCCTGCTCGATGATGAAGGCCATGGGATTGGCTTCGTACATCAGCCGCAGCTTGCCGCCCTTCTTGATGTTCTCGGAATCCGCCGGATAGAGGAAGACGCCGCCGCGACAGAGGATGCGATGCACCTCGGCCACCATGGAGGCCACCCAGCGCATGTTGAAATCCTTGCCCCTGGGGCCTTCCTTGCCCTGGCGGCACTCGTCGATATAGCGCTTCACCGGCGGTTCCCAGAACCGCTCGCGCGAGGAATTGATGGCGAATTCCTTGGTGTCG
This sequence comes from Magnetospirillum sp. 15-1, assembly GCF_900184795.1. Lineage (NCBI taxonomy): Bacteria > Pseudomonadati > Pseudomonadota > Alphaproteobacteria > Rhodospirillales > Rhodospirillaceae > Magnetospirillum > Magnetospirillum sp. 15-1. The sequence goes on from NZ_FXXN01000023.1 coordinate 1,139, forward strand.
GCCGGAATGGTCATGTTGGGATGGGTCAGCAGGAACATGCCGACATTCTGGTCCAGGGTGAAGCCGTTGACCCCGTTGCCGGTGGTCAGCACCAGCATGGTCGACGAGCCGTAGAGGGCATAGCCGGCCGCCACCTGGGTCACGCCCTTCTGCAGGAAGGCGGCCTCCTCGATGGTATTGACGCCCTCGGGCAGCTTGAGGATCGAGAAGATCGACCCCACCGAGATGTTGACGTCGATGTTGCTCGACCCGTCCAGCGGATCGAACAGCAGCAGGTACTTGCCCTCGGCCGCCCCCTTGACGGCGTGCACGTCCTCCAGCTCTTCCGAGGCCATGCCGGCATACGAACCGCCCAGGGCGTTCATGTGCAGGAAGATATCGTTGGCCAGCACGTCGAGCTTCTTCTGCTCCTCGCCCTGGACGTTCTCGGACCCCGCCACGCCGAGATTGCCGGCCAGCGCGCCGCGGTTGACCTCGTGCGAGATCATCTTGCAGGCGAAGATGATGTCGGTCATCAGCGCGGTGAACGAACCCGACCCGCCCAGGCGGCGCTGCTCCTGCAACAGGAAGTGGGTCAGCGTGATCCTCTTGTACGGCATGTCTACCCTCTCTCTCACTGGGCGGGGTTTCCCCGTCGTTGGATGGCAAAGAACTTTGCTGGCAAGCCCCTCAGGCGCCGGGCGGGTTTCTCCGAAACCCTTGGCTTCCGCGGCATAATCCGCGCGGCCCCTTGGGCCTGACCAAGTCCTGATGAGAACCGCTCATCGGGACTTGGTATTAGCCGATACCGCCATGAAAATGCAATGCGAAGGTGGGGGCTTCTCCCCTTCCACCGGGTAGGCTACGATCCCTTCCCCGTCACTCAGGAGTACCTCCATGGCCGATCCCCTGTCCCCCGCCGATCAGCCTCGCATCCGCGAGCTGGTGAGCGTTTTCGCGCGTATCGGCGAGGAGCGCATGAAGGATTTGGGCCTCTACAATCCCGAACTTCAGGTGGAGGCGGTGGGCTTTCGCCGGTGGCAGGGCTGGCTGGCCGGCATCCTGGTGACCCCGTGGTTCATGAACTTCATGCTGCTGCCCGGACCGGAGACCGAGAATCTGGCCGGCGTCGAGCCGGGCTCGCGCCGCCGCATCGACCTGCCCAAGGGCCAGGTGGTGTTCGTGGTCGGCGAGGTCGAGGAGGTCGGTCCCTACCTCTCCCACTCCATCCATTCGCCCATGGGCCAGTTCCCCGACCACGCCAGCGCCTCGACCACCGCCTGGGCGGCCGTCGGCCCCTATTTCCAGGAGCCGGGCGAGGAGCCCGCCGCCGGATGCGGCTTCGGCTGGGGCGTCAACAAGGGGCCATGAGGAAACAGGCCGCCGCCCTCGTCCTGCTGCTGCCGCTCGCCCTCCCGGCCACCGCCGGGGAATGGCGGCCCTGCCCGCAATGCCCTCCCATGGTCGGCATTCCGGCCGGCACCGCCATGATGGGCGACGACGGCTCCAACTTCGCCAACGAGAAGCCGGCGGTGCCGGTGACCATTTCCCGTCCCTTCGCCCTGTCGGCCACCGAGGTGACCTTCGACGAGTGGCAGAAATGCGTGGCCGCCAAGGCCTGCAAGGGCGGCCAGGACGACCACACCTGGGGCAGGGGCAAGCGGCCGGTGATCAACATCACCTGGGATGATGCGCGGGCCTATGCCGCCTGGGTGGGAAAATCCAGCGGGCTGACCTGCCGCCTGCCCAGCGAGGCCGAATGGGAATACGCCGCGCGGGCCGGCACCTCCACCGGCTACTGGTGGGGCGAGGAGGCGGGCAACGACCGGCTCAACTGCCGCGACTGCCTGGGCAAGGAACCGCCCTATGGTTCACGCCCGGCCAGAAGCTTTCCGCCCAACCCCTGGGGGCTCTACGAGATGAACGGCAACGTCTGGGAATGGACGGCCGATTGCTGGACCCCCGACCATTCCAGTCCCGCCGCCACCGGCGACAACGCCTGCCGCGACAAGGTGGTCAAGGGCGGCTCGTGGTATTACTTCTCCGCCATGTCGCGGGCCTCGGCGCGGGCCAAGAACGATGCTGCCGTGTGGAGCTACAATATCGGCATCCGGGTACTGTGCGAGTTGCCCGAGGCAAAGGAGGCGAAATGACCAAGGACAGGTTCCCCATCGCCATCGAGGCGGCCGCCGCCGACCCCAGACTCCGCCCGTCCATCTACCCCGAGCCCTTCGCCTCCATGATGGAGGGGCGGGTCAAGCACCCGCTGGGCGATCTGTTCGGGCTGGCCAATTTCGGCGTCAACCTCACCCGGCTGGCGCCGGGAGCGGTCTCGGCGCTCCGCCATGCCCATGCCCGCCAGGACGAGTTCATCTATATCCTGGACGGCACGCCGACCCTGGTCACCGATGCCGGCGAAACGCCCCTCGCCCCCGGCATGTGCGCCGGTTTCAAGGCCGGCACCGGCGATGGCCACCATCTGGTCAACAACGGCGATACCCAGGTGGTCTACCTGGAGATCGGCGACCGCACGCCGGGCGACGCCGCCATCTATCCCGACGACGACATCGCCGCCGAGCAGACGCCCGACGGCAAGTGGCGCTTCCTGCACAAGGACGGCACGCCCTATTAGCTCTTGCCGTCCCGCTCCTTCAGGTAATCCTCGGTGGTACGGGTAACCGGCGGCGCGGCACCGGCCAGGGGGCGGTTGCCCACCTCCAACTCATATTGGGCCACCACGCGGCAATCCTCGCACATCTTGATGAGGTCCAGCTTGCCGGTGCCCTTGAACATGGCGTGGCCGCTCATGCGCTCGGTCATGCGCTCGATCACCGACTTGGAGGCGAAGGGCTTGCCGCAGCGGATACACTGATAGGGCTCCTCCTCCTTCAGTACGGCACGCACCCTGGTATCGGGACCGAAGGCCAGGCGCGGCACCAGGGTCACCGCCTTTTCCGGGCAAGTGACGCGGCACAGGCCGCACTGGACGCAATTGACCTCCTGAATGCCCAGCGACGGCTTGTCGGGATGGCCCGACAGCGCATGGGGCGGACAGGCGGAGACGCAGGCCATGCACAGCGTGCACTTGGCCTGATCCACGACGATGGTACCGAAGGGATCGCCGGGCTCCAGCGCCAGCACATCCACCGGATTGGGGGCATGGCGGTGCAGATGGGTGAGCGCCAGCCCCAGCGTCTGACGCTTGCCGCCCAACACCAGGAACTCGGCGGCGGGGTCCACCGCCTTGGGCGCCCGGGCGGCGATCAGCGGTGCGATGGCGGCGGGATCGGCCTCGGTCTCCAGCCGGGTCCGGCAGGGCCAGCCCAGCCCCTCGGCCACCCGGTTGGCCAGCGCCACGGCGGAACGGACGCCATCCAGATCGTTGCGCCTGGCCGGATCGGCCAGCACCACCACTTCGCCCGCCCCCTTGGACAAGGCGGACAGCAGGAAATCCGGCCCCAGCGCCGCCACCGCCGCCACCTGCATGGGAATCACGTCGGCCGGCAGGCCATCGCCGAAGCGGGACAGGGCGGACAGCGCCTCGCCCCCCGCCTCCTCATGAACCAGCAAGACGGGCGAGCCGCCCCCCGCCGCCCGATGGGTCTCCAGCAATGCCCCCAGCCGGTTGTACAGGCCGTTGCCGGCCGGCACGTCGAAGCGGATGGCGCCGGTCGGACAGACCGCCGCGCAGGAGCCGTGCCCGCCGCACACATGGGCATCCACCGAAGCGGCATCGCCCAGGGGGCTGAGCGCCCCCGAGGGACAGGCGTCGAGACAGCGGGTGCAGGCCACCTGCCCGTTGCGCGAATGGGCACAGATGGCGGCCTCGATCCTGATCCAGCGGGGCTTTTCGAACTCGCCCACCAGCCCGCCGATCTCGGCCAGGGCGCGTTCCAGCGCCACCTTGTCGCGGGGATCGACCCTGAACCAGCCGTCACGCGGCGCCAGCAGCGCGGGCTGGCCGGTGAGATCAAGGACCAGGTCGGCGGAAAGGTCGCGGCCGCCCACCGCCGCCTCGAAGGCCAGGGCGCCGCGCGACGACGGCGAGGCCCCGGCCAGATCGGCGACACTGATCTTGAAGGCGCCGAGATGGCCCGTGGCGCGCAACGGCTTGCCCCGGAACAGGCCCAGCGCCCGCACGGCGGGCGGCACCAGATCGGATTCGTGGCCGGGCAGCAGCAGACAGGTCACGGCGCGCTCGGCCCCAAGACGCCGGGCGGCGTCCAGCACCTCCTGGCCCAGCCCCAGGATCAGCACCGAGCCTTCGCTGGTCAGCGTCACGCTGGGGGTGGGCTCAGGCTCCAGCGCCGCCTCGTTGATCAGGGCGGCGATCTTGGGCGTGGCGCGGGCGGCCTCTGCCGACCAGCCGGCACGGTCGCGGATATCGACGCAAGTGGGCTCGGGCGCCTCGGCCAGCCGGGCCAGTTCGGCGAACAGCGGCGCCTCCTGGCCGCAAGCCACCAGCAGGTCCTCGCCCGAGGCGACGGCCTGGCGGAAGGCATCGGCCTGAGAGCGGCAGAGCTGGAAATACACCTGTTCCGGCGGCTCGGTTCCCAGCGCCTTGGCCAGGGCCTTGACGTCGAGGGGCATGGTTCCCTCGCACGAACACACCATCACCCGCTTGCCGCCGACCTTCATACGCCTCGTCCCTCTTTTCGTTGCCGCCCCATTGTAGGTCGGGCCGGGGCCGCATACTGTAAAGACCAGGAGGCCAAGAATGAACGACAAAGACATGCTGGTGCGTCCCGATCCCGACGACCGGCGCCTTTACCAGACCGTCACCGGAATCGATCAGACCGGAGCCAGTGTTCCCGCCGACATCATCAACGAGCGGCCGCTGACCATCTTCCTCAACGGCCGCGAAATCGTCACCGCCATGACCATCGGCGACTACCCGGAATATCTGGCGCTGGGCTATCTGCTGAACCAGAACATGCTGCGCGCCGACGACGAGGTCAAAGCCGTCGATTACGACGAGGAGATCGAGACCGTGGTGGTGCGCACCACGCGGCAGACCGATTACGAGGAAAAGCTGAAGAAGAAGATCCAGACCTCGGGCTGCGCCATGGGCACGGTGTTCGGCGACGTCATGGAGAAGTTCGAGACGGTCAGCCTGCCCACCGACGAGCGCTTTCACACCTCCTGGCTCTACGGCCTTCAGAAGTCCATCAACACCATGCCCAGCCTCTACCTCAAGACAGGCGCCATCCACGGCTGCGTGCTGTGCGAGGAGGACCGGCCGCTGATCTATATGGAAGACGTCGGCCGCCACAACGCCATGGACAAGATCGCCGGCTATATGTTCCGCCACGGTCTGTCCACCCAGGGCAAGAGCCTCTACACCACCGGCCGGTTGACCAGCGAGATGGTGATCAAGACGGTGCAGATGGGCATTCCGGTGCTGCTGTCGCGCTCGGGCTTCACCGCCTGGGGCGTCGAACTGGCGCGCAAGGCGGGCCTGACCCTGATCGGCCGCGCCAAGGGCAGGCGCTTCACCGCCCTGGCCGGTACCGAACGCATCGTCTTCGACGCCGATCCGTCCCAGGCGACGGAAGAGCCCGGCCATCTGTCACGCAAGGGAAGCCGCGACGATGACTGAGATGGTTCCGCCCCCCTCCTCCAACATCGCCGGGCTGATCCTGGCCGGCGGCTTGTCGCGGCGCATGGGCGGCGGCGACAAGCCGCTGATCACCGTGGGCGGCCAGAGCCTGCTGGAGCGGGTGATCGAGCGCCTGTCGCCCCAGGTGGGCCCCATGGTGCTCAACGCCAACGGCGACCCCGCCCGCTTCGCCGACACCACCTTACCGGTGGTGCCCGACGTGATCGACGGCTATGGCGGACCGCTGGTCGGCGTGCTGACCGGCCTGGAATGGCTTAGGGACCACACCATCGGCGTCGAGTGGATGGTGAGCTGCGCCGCCGATACGCCGCTGTTCCCGGCCGATCTGGTGGAGCGCCTGTTCCGCGCCGTCACCGAGCGGGGCGCCGACATCGCCGTGGCCAAGACCGGCGATCAGGCCCATCCGGTCTTCGCCCTGTGGCCGCTGCGCCTGGCCGGCGATCTGCGCCGCGCCGTGGTCGACGAGGACATGCGCAAGATCGATGCCTGGACCGAGCGCTACAAGGTGGTCCACGTGGAGTGGCCGACCCGGCCCCACGATCCGTTCTTCAACGTCAACACGCCCGAGGACGTGGTGCGCCTCGGCATGATCCTCGACGGCAGCCTGCCCGCCGAGCCGCCGCTGCAGGCCGAAACCGGCATCGCCATGCTGATCGAGCGCCGCGACGGCACCACCCAGTGGATCAAGGAATCCTGGCGGCCGCTGGAGGCCCTGGCCGATACGCCGGGCGCCGCCCCCTGGACGCTGCTCAGCCGGGGCGAGGGTTTCGAGCATTATCTGGCGACCGGCGTGAAGGTGGTGCTGCACCGCTCGGACCTCACCTCCTACCGCTACAATCTCGGCGGGCTGGAACCCCGGCTTTACGTGGTGCTGCGCCAGACCGGCGAGACCGAGGCACCGGTCAGGGTGGTGATGGCCACCATCGCCCCCGACGAAGCCCAGGCCATGAGCGAAAGCGGCGAGGACATGGTGGACGGCGTCCCCCTGCCCCGTCCGCTGTTCGATTGGGCCATGGCGTTTTGCGCCTGTCACCCGCCGGACGAGCCCATGAAGAAGAGAAAGCGCGACAAGCTGGATTCCGACAAGGTCTTCGGGGCCAAGGGACGATCATGAGCGGCGAACCCTTCCTGTCGCGCTGGTCGCGGCGCAAGCTCGACGCCAAGGCCGAGCCGGCGCCTCCACCGGCCGAGGAAGCCAAGAGGCCGGAACCGGTTCCCGAGCCGCCTCCCCCCGACCTTCCCCCCGTGGAGTCCCTGGGCAAAGACTCCGACTATTCCGTCTTCCTGAAGGCGGGCGTACCGCGGGAACTGAAGCAGGCGGCGCTGCAAAAACTGTGGGAAGCCGATCCGGCCCTGATGGCGCCGGAAATCATGGACCTGCACATGGGCGACTACACGTCTCCGGTCGGCGAGGTGGTCAAGACTGCATGGCGGCTTGGCAAGGGCGCGCTGGACGCCGCCGAACTGGCGGCCGAAGCCGAGGAGAAGGCTAAGATTACGCCTCCTGACCAGGACTCCTGATCACTCTGTGTTTTTTACATAGCACTCGTAATTTTCACGCAAAATAATACAGCAACAAAATACCTAAATAACCACAGCAAGAAATTGCTGTGATGCAGCAAACAAAATCTCCATCACCCCTATGGAATTGCGAGATTCTACTCCCGATCTCCTTGACTGGTCACACCAGTTTACGGATGATTGACTGGTCGCCACAGGAGGCGACTAAGGTTTCGGCATTAAGATCGAAGCCACGGGAGGAGAGATGAGGGCGGTGACGGCACTCCAAGGCACGGCCGAGGACGACTTCCTGCGCGCACGCTTCTACGGCCTCCTGGCGACCCTGCTGGTCGCCCCGCCGACGGAGGAATTGCTGCGCCGTCTGGCCGCCATGGGTACCGATGCGACACCGCTCGGCACCGCCCTGGGCCATCTGGCCCAAGCCGCCGCCGTCGCCGATGCCGATCAGGTCGCCGATGAATTCGCCTCCCTGTTCGTGGGTGTGACCGGCGGCGAGATTCTGCCCTACGGCTCGTGGTACCTGACCGGCTTCCTGCACGAAAAGCCGCTGGCCGAACTGCGCGACGACATGGCCCGCTTAGGCATCGAGCGCTCGCCCGGCGTGTCCGAGCCCGAGGATCACGCCGCCTCGCTGTGCGAGATGATGCAGGGACTGATCTCCGGCCTGTTCGGCGAGCCCCTGGACCTGCCCGCGCAGAAGACGTTCTTCCAGACCCATTTGGGGAGCTGGATGCCCCGTTTCCTGGCCGATCTCGACAAGGCCCCCTCCGCCCGCTTCTACCGCGCGGTGGCGGAGATCGGCCGGGTGTTCCTGGAGATCGAAGTCCAGGCTTTCGCCATGGTGGACTGATGGAGAGTGCGATGACCAACACCCCCGAATCCAAGACCGTCAGCCGGCGCGACCTGTTGCGCGGCGCCGCGCTGTCCGCCGGAGCCGCCGGGGCCGCCGCCGTCGGCGTCACCGCCACCAAGGCCGACGCGGCCTCGGCCGACCAGACCCGCACGGGGGCCGGCTACCAGGAAACCGAACACGTGCGGCGCGCCTACGAAGCGGCCGGCTTCTGAGCTGACGGGAGGAAACCATGCTGATCAAGAAGCGTGACGGCGAAGCCCGCAAATCCGCCCTGTCGGAAACCCTGGCCTCGGTGGCCGGCGGCGCCATGGACCGCCGCGCCTTCCTGCGCCGCTCGGGCCTGACCGCCGGCGGCGCCGCCCTGTTGGGGGGCATCGGCGCCGGCACGGTGCGCAAGGCGGAAGCCGTGCCCGCCGCCCCCGATCCCAAGGCCGAGGTCAAGAAGGCCATCTGCACCCACTGTTCGGTGGGCTGCACCGTCAATGCCGAGGTCTCCAACGGCGTGTGGATCGGCCAGGAGCCGGCCTTTGATTCCCCCATCAACCTGGGCAGCCACTGCGCCAAGGGCGCGGCGGTGCGCGAGCACGCCCACGGCGACCGCCGCCTGAAGTATCCCATGAAGCTGGAAGGCGGGAAGTACAAGCGCATCAGTTGGGAACAGGCCATCAACGAGGTCGGCGACCGCCTGCTCAAGATCCGCGACACGGCGGGTCCCGATTCGGTCTACTGGCTGGGATCGGCCAAGTTCTCCAACGAGCAGTCCTACCTGATGCGCAAGTTCGCGGCGCTGTGGGGCACCAACAACGTCGACCATCAGGCCCGTATCTGCCATTCCACCACCGTCGCCGGCGTCGCCCAGACCTGGGGCTACGGCGCCATGACCAATTCCTACAACGATATCCACAATTCCAAGGCGATGTTCTTCATCGGCTCCAATGCGGCCGAGGCCCATCCGGTGGCGATGATGCACATCCTCAAGGCCAAGGAGCAGAACAAGGCGCCGCTGATCGTCTGCGACCCCCGCTTCACCCGCACCGCCGCCCATGCCGACGAGTACGTGCGCATGCGCCCCGGCACCGACGTGCCGCTGATCTGGGGCATCCTGTGGCACATCTTCGAGAACGGCTGGGACGACAAGGAATTCATCCGAAAGCGCGTCTGGGGCATGGAGCAGGTCCGCGCCGAGGTCGCCAAGTGGACCCCGGAGGAGACCGAGCGGGTCACCGGCGTGCCCGGCGCCCAGCTGAAGCGCGTCGCCCAGACGCTGGCCACCCACCGGCCGGGCACCGTGGTGTGGTGCATGGGCGGCACCCAGCACACCGTGGGCAACGCCAACGTCCGGGCCTATTGCATCTTGCAACTGGCGCTCGGCAACCTGGGCGTCTCGGGCGGCGGCACCAACATCTTCCGCGGCCACGACAACGTCCAGGGCGCCACCGACATGGGGCTCGACGTCACCACCCTGCCGGCCTATTACGGCCTTGCCGCCCCGGCCTGGAAGCACTGGGCGCGGGTGTGGGGGCTGGATTACGACTACATCAAGGGCCGCTTCAAGACCCCCGAACTGATGGAAGCTCCCGGCATCCCGGTGTCGCGCTGGTATGACGGCGTCAACGAGGCCAAGGAGAACATCGCCCAGCCCGAGCCCATCAAGGCCATGGTCTATTGGGGCCACGCCCCCAATTCCCAGACCCGTCAGCCCGAGCTGAAGAAGGCCATGGAGAAGCTGGACACCCTGGTGATCATCGATCCCTATCCGACGGTGTCCGCCGTGCTGCACGACCGTACCGATGGCGTGTACCTGCTGCCCGCCGCCACCCAGTTCGAGGTGGACGGCTCGCGCACCGCGTCCAACCGCTCGCTGCAATGGAGCGAGCAGGTCATCAAGCCCATGTTCGAATGCAAGGGCGATCACGAGATCATGTATCTGCTGGCCCAGAAGTTCGGCTTCGGCGCCGAGCTGTGCAAGAACATCAAGGTCGACGGCACCGTTCCGCTGATCGAGGATATCCTGCGCGAGATCAACCGGGGCGCCTGGACCATCGGCTATACCGGCCAGTCGCCGGAACGGCTCAAGGCCCACATGGCCAACCAGCAGACCTTCGACAAGACCACGCTGCGCGCCGTGGGCGGCCCGTGCGACGGCGATTATTACGGCCTGCCCTGGCCGTGCTGGGGCAATGCCGCCACCTTGAAGCATCCCGGCACCCCCAACCTCTACGACACCTCCAAGCCGGTGAAGGATGGCGGTCTCAACTTCCGCGCCCTGTTCCCGGAATACAAGGGCGAGAGCCTGCTGGCGGTGGATTCCTGGCCCGAGGGCTCGGAGCTGCCGGCCGGCCATCCCGGCTTCACCTACGGCATGCTGAAGAAGCTGGGCTGGGACAAGGACCTGTCGGCCGAGGAACTGGCCACCATCCAGAAGATCGGCGGCGAGAAGGCCGACGACGTGGCCTGGACCATCGACATGTCGGGCGGCATCCAGCGCGTCGCCGTGCTGCACGGCGCCGCTCCCTTCGGCAACGGCAAGGCCCGCGCCGTGGTGTGGAACTTCCCCGATCCGGTGCCGCTGCACCGCGAGCCGCTCTACACGCCCCGGCGCGATCTGGTGGAAAAGTATCCCACCCACGCCGACAAGAAGATGATGCGCCTGCCCTTCCTCTATAAGTCCATCCAGGACAAGGACGTGTCCAAGGAGTTCCCCATCATCCTCACCTCCGGCCGGCTGGTCGAGTACGAGGGCGGCGGCGACGAGACCCGTTCCAATCCCTGGCTGGCCGAGCTGCAGCCCGACATGTTCGTAGAGGTCAATCCCTTCGACGCCAACAATGCGGGCGTACGGGCCGGCGACTACGTCTGGGTGTTCGGCCCCGAGGGCGGCAAGGTCAAGGTCAAGGCCCGCATCACCGAACGGGTGGGACGCGGCGTGGCCTTCATGCCCTTCCACTTCGGCGGCTGGTTCCAGGGTAAGGACCTTAGAAGCAAATACCCCGAAGGGGCATCGCCCATCGTCCTGGGCGAAAGCACCAATACCGCGCAGACCTACGGCTATGACTCGGTGACGGCCATGCAGGAGACGAAAGTCACCCTGTGCCGCATCGAGAAGTTCCAGGCGTAAGGAGGAGAACGATCATGGCCCGCATGAAATTCCTCTGCGACGGCGAACGCTGCATCCACTGCAGCGGCTGCGTCACCGCCTGCAAGAACGAGCACGAGGTGCCCTGGGGCATCAACCGCCGCCGCGTCGTGACGCTCAACGACGGCAAACCGGGGCAGAAATCCCTGTCGGTGGCCTGCATGCACTGTTCCGACGCGCCGTGCATGGCGGTCTGCCCAGTGGATTGCTTCTACCAGACCAATGACGGCATCGTGCTGCACAACAAGGATCTGTGCATCGGCTGCGGCTATTGCTTCTACGCCTGTCCGTTCGGTGCGCCGCAATACCCCTCCACCGGCAATTTCGGCGGGCGCGGCAAGATGGACAAGTGCACCTTCTGCGCCGGCGGCCCCGAGGCCGACCATTCCAAGGCGGAGCTGGAGAAGTACGGCCGCAACCGCATCGCCGAGGGCAAGCTGCCGCTCTGCGCCGAGATGTGCGCCACCAAGGCCCTGCTGGCCGGCGACGGCGACATGGTCTCCACCATCTACCGCGAGCGCGTCATGGCGCGGGGCTTCGGCTCGGGCGCGGCGGGCTGGGGCCAGGCCTATGGCGAGCAGCGGCGCGAGCGGGCCCGCGAAGGCGCCGGTGCTCCGGCCAAGGACAAATAGCCATGCGCCCGCACGCCATGGCCGCCGCCCTGATGGCCCTCCTCGCCCTTGCCGGCTGCAAGGGCGAGGAAATGGGCCGCCAGATCAAGCTGGACAAGGGGACCTATACCGGTCTCCGCGACGGCGAGATCGACCCGTCCACCCGGCAGGCGCTGCAACAGCGGATCGCCAGCCAGAATGACGGCATCGCGCGGCTGACCACCAATGGCGTCATTCCCACAGGTGAAGCGACCCCTTCGGGCCGCATCACCGGGCAAAAATTCTGAAGGGGAGGCATCGCATGAGCCGAACCATCCTCGCCGTTCTGCTGCTGGTTCTCGGTCTCGGCATGGCCGGTTTCGGAAAAATCGGACCCGTCCGGGCCGCCAGCTACGACGGCGACATCCCCACCGCCGCCCAGTCCGACCGTATCACCTCGCCCGATTCCTGGCGCGCCATCCGTCAGGGCGAGGCCGGTTATATCGGCGGGCAGCCCGTGGCGCGCGGCGTGCTGATCCAGTCCGAGGGCGAAATCTGGCGCAACTTCCGCAACGGCAAGCTGGCGGTCTATGCCGGCTGGCTGCTGATCGGCGTCAGCGCGGCCATCGCCGCCTTCTACTTCATCCGCGGCAAGATCATGATGGAGGGTGGTCCCTCGGGAACCTTCATCCTGCGCTTCACCAAGATGGAACGCATCGGCCACTGGCTGACCGCCGGCTCGTTCATGGTGCTGGCGGTGACGGGCCTGAACATCCTGTTCGGCCGCTGGATCATCGAGCCCTGGCTGGGCAAGACCCTGTTCTCCTGGATAACCTGGGCGGGCAAGTGGCTGCACAACATCGCCGGCTTCGTCTTCATCGTCGGGCTGGTGATGATCTTCTTCCTGTGGGCGCGGGACAATCTGTGGGACCGCTATGACTGGGGCTGGATCAAGGGCGGCGGCGGCCTGTTGAAGAAAGGCGTTCACCCCCCCGCCGCCAAGTTCAATTTCGGCCAGAAGACCCAGTTCTGGATGGTCATCCTGGTGGGCGCCCTGGTGTCGTCGACGGGGCTCAACCTGCTGTTCCCCTTCACCATGGGCGACATCCACGCCATGCAGGTGATGCAGCTGATCCACGCCGCCCTGGCGGTGGTGATGGTGCTGTTCATCCTGGGGCACATCTATATCGGCACCGTCGGCATGGAAGGCGCCTCCACCGCCGTGACCACCGGCTATGTGGACCGCGAATGGGCGCGCACCCACCACGCCGTCTGGGTCGAGGAAGCGGAAAAGGGCGAGCCGAAGGCGGCGGAGTAACGGGACGGACTGGACCCTCAGCCCTTGGGCTTGTGCCGGGTCAGATCGTCCGGCCACAGAGCGCTGGGATTAAGCTCGGCCCGGCCCGGCTCCGGCGCGCTCAAGGGCTCGCACGGCACCATGGACTTCAGCGCGCGGGCGGCCAGTTGCTGGTAGGCCTCGGTGCCGCGGGTCTTGCGCGCCACTTCCTCGTCGGACAGTTCGCGCAGCACCTTGGCGGGCAGACCGGCCACCAGGGTGCGGGGCGGAATCTTGAAGCCGGCCGGCACGAAGGCCATGGCGGCGATGATCGCCTCCTCCCCCACTTCGGCGCCGTCATAGATGGACGACGCCATGCCCACCAGGGCGTTGCGGCGGATACGGCAGCCGTGCACCACGGCGGCGTGGCCGATATGGCCGTAATCCTCGATCACCGTGTGGAAGCCGGGCGTGCCGTGCAGGATGCAATTGTCCTGGATGTTGACGCCGGCCCCGATGATCACGCTGGAGAAATCGGCACGCAGGCTCGCACCCGGCCCGATGAAGCAGCCGGGGCCGATGCGGACGTCGCCGATCAGCACGGCGGTGGGATGGACGTAAGCGGTGGGGTCAACCACCGGCACCATTCCCTCGAACGCGTAGCAAAGGCCGGTCATGGCATCCTCCGATGGGCTTCGAACACGGCACGCACCGCGTCGGGAATGGGAACCGGGCGCTGGCTGGCCCGGTCGACGAAGACATGGATCCAATGGCCCTCGGCGGCGGCCTCGTCGCAGCCGTCCTCGAACAGCGCCAGGCCATAGCGGGCGCTGGTGCGGCCCATGTGGTCGATGCGGATACCCGCCACCACCGGCGTGGGATAGGAAAGCGGCTTCAAGAAGCGGCAGGACGACTCGGCGGCGAAGGTGATCACCGGCGCGCTCATCAGATCGAGCCCACAAGGCCCGGTCAGGAACTTGACCACGATGTGCTCGAAAAAACGTTGATAAACCACGTTATTGAGGTGGCCGAACATATCGTTGTCCGACCACCGGGTCTGAATCTCGACACGAAAGGGATAATCGGCCTGCCGCGAAATTTCCCTCTTGTGACTCATTGCGCCGTCCAGCCCCCGTCCATGGGCAGGGCGATGCCGGTCATATTGGCGGCGGCGGGCGAACACAGGAACACCGCCAATTCGCCGATCTGTTCCGGCGTGGTGAATTTCTTCGACGGCTGCTTCTCGGTCAGCAGATCGCGGCCCGCCTGCTCGACGGCCACGCCCTGGGCCTCGGCACGGGCGTCGATCTGCTTTTGCACCAGGGGCGTCAGCACCCAGCCGGGACAGATGGCGTTGCAGGTGACGTCGATCTCGGCGGTTTCCAGCCCGACCACCTTGGTCAGGCCGACCACGCCGTGCTTGGCGGCGATATAGGCAGCCTTGTTGACCGAAGCCACCACCCCATGCACCGAGGCGACGTTGACGATCCGGCCCCAGCCGCGCGCCTTCATACCCGGCAGGGCGGCACGGATGCCCTGGAACACCGCCGTTAGATTGATGGCGATCACCGCATCCCAGCGCTCCAGCGGAAACTCCTCCACCGGCGCCACATGCTGGATGCCGGCATTGTTGACCAGGATGTCGAGGCCGCCCAGGCGGCCTTCCGTATCGCGCACCAGTTCGCCCGCCCCATCGGACTTGGACAGATCGGCGCCGTTATAGAGCACGGTAACACCGAATTCCCTGGCGAGACCGGCGCGCAACGCCTCGATTTCTGCCGCGTCGCCGAAGCCGTTGAGCATGACCGAGACACCTTGCGCCGCCAGGGCGCGGGCGATGCCGAGGCCGATACCGCTGGTGGACCCTGTGACCAGGGCTCGCTTGCCGTTCAACATGCCGATTCCTCCGCTCCCTATGGTCTTACCAAGCCGCAAAGCGGTAAACAAGTACCGATTTACCGTTTGAAAAACGCCTCGGCTCCCATCTTTACCGCCTGCTTGCGGGTGATGGCCTCCTGGGTACGGGCGATCTCGCCCTGCAGTTCAAGGATGTAGTCCTTCAGTTCCTCGATGGACATGGGATCGAGGTTCCTCTGCGTCTGGGGCTTCTTGCGCGGTTCCAAATCGTCGGCGTCCATGGGGAGATCCTCTCTTGCCACATCTAATGGAACGTACCAGATTGGGCCGCCCACCGACAGAAGAGAGGCCCGACGGATGCTGCCCGAGACCATGACCTGCATCGAGATTTCCACCCCCGGCGCGCCCGAGGTGCTGAAGCCCGCCACCCGGCCGGTGCCGGTTCCCAAGGCCGGTGAAGTCCTGATCAAGGTGGCGGCGGCGGGCATCAACCGCCCCGACGTGCTGCAGCGCCAGGGGGCCTATCCCGCCCCGCCCGGCGCCTCGGACCTGCCCGGCCTGGAAGTGGCGGGAATTGTCGCCGCCCTGGGCGACGGGGTCACCTCGCCCGCCCTCGGCACCCAGGTCTGCGCCCTGGCCCCCGGCGGCGGCTATGCCGAATACTGCACGGTGGATGCGCGCCACTGCCTGGCCCTGCCCAAGGGCTACGACATGATCCGCGCCGCCGCCCTGCCCGAGACCTTCTTCACCGTCTGGCACAACGTGGTGGAGCGCGGAGCGCTGAAGGCCGGCGAACGCTTCCTGGTCCATGGCGGAGCCGGCGGCATCGGCACCACCGCCATCCAGCTGGCCAAGGCGCTGGGCGCTACCGTGTTCGCCACCGCCAACGGCGAGGCGAAGTGCAAGGCCTGCCGCGACCTGGGCGCCGACGTGGCCATCGACTATTCCGCCGCCGACTTCGTCGAGGTGATCAAGGCCGAGACCAAGGGCAAGGGCATCGACGTCATCCTCGACATGGTGGGCGGCGACTACATCGCCCGCAACATCAAGAGTCTGGCCGCCGACGGGCGTCTGGTCTCCATCGCCTTCCTGCGTGGCAGCAGCGCCGAGATCAACCTGATGCCGGTGATGCTGAAGCGCCTGACCCTCACCGGCTCGACGCTCCGCCCGCAATCCAACGACGCCAAGGCGCGCATGGCCGCCGGTCTGGCGGAAACCGTGTGGCCGCTGCTCGACCAGGGCCGGATCGCGCCCTTGATTCACGCCGTTTTCCCCCTGGCCGAGGCCGCCAAGGCCCACGCCCTGATGGAAAGCAACAGCCATATGGGCAAGATCGTGCTGCAGGTTTGACCAAAGCCACATTCGCACCTATAACTACCTCTGCGTACTCGCCGGAGTGTCGCCATCCGCGATCTGACCCCATGCGGTCTCGCGGGTAATTCGTGAAAAGCGTTGCGGGGGTTGGACCCGCCCCGTCCCAGGCGGACGGAGGGGGACAACGCCGCGTCAGGAGGTTTAATGGCTCTGCCGCTCATGCCCAAGGCGACCGCCGTTTGGCTGGTCGAGAACACCGCTCTCTCCTTCGAGCAGATCGCCGATTTCTGCGGCCTGCATCCGCTCGAAGTCCAGGCCATCGCCGATGGCGAAGTGGCCGCCGGCATCGTCGGTCTTGATCCCGTCGCCAACGGCCAGCTGACCCGCGCCGAGCTCGAGCGCTGCGAGGCCAATCCCGACGGCAGCCTGAAGCTGACCATCACCGACATTCCCCAGCCGCGCGCCAAGCCCAAGGGCGCCCGCTACACCCCCGTCTCCAAGCGTCAGGACCGTCCCGACGCCATCGCCTGGATCATCAAGCACCATCCGGAACTGTCGGATGCCGCCATCTCCAAGCTGGTCGGCACCACCAAGCCGACCATCCAGTCGGTGCGCGACAAGACCCACTGGAACGCCGCCAACATCAAGCCGCGCAACCCGGTCACCCTGGGCATGTGCACCGAGGCCGAACTGGAGAAGGTGGTGGTGCTGTCCGGGCGTTCGCGCCCCGTCATCCACGACGACGAGCCGGCCCGCCACGATGACGGCCCGGCCGAGGATTGAGTCCTCCCCGCAGGGAAGAACACGAAACGCCCGCCCTCACCGGCGGGCGTTTTGCTATTTGGAATCCTTGGCGGCCGGCTTCCTGGCGTTGGTCTCGCTGCCATCGTCGAAGATGTTGAACAGATTGCGCAGGAATCCGGGGGTCAGCGCCGACAGCGGATTGACCACCACCGACGGGTCGTCGGTCGGCCCCTTCATGGAGTAGTTGAAGGCGATGATGCCGCCGCCCTTCTCGCCGCCGGTGATCAGCCAGCCCAGGACCGGGATATTGCCCAGCACCGAATTCAGCGCATAGGCCGGCACCACGGTGCCCTCCATGGCCATGCGGGACTTGTCCAGGTCGATCTGGCCCTTGGCGGTGATGCCCAGCGCCGGCCCCCAGGCCCGCACGTCGCGCACCTCGACCAGCCCTTCCGTCATGGTGAACGGCGCCTCCAGGGACGAGAAGCTGACGCCCTCGCCCTGCAGCACGTCGAGAATGCCGGCCAGCGCCGCCACGGTCAGCAGGCGGGCCAGCACCGGAGCGTTGCGGACATGATAGTCGGTCACCTTGATGACGCCGCTATAGGGCTGTTCCGGGCGGGAATCGTCGATATGGCCGTCGATGGACAGGTTGCCGCCCATCAGATCGCCATAGATATCGAAGACCCGCATGGTCGCACCGGCGTCATCGGAGCCGATGGTGAAATTACGCTGCCTGGCACCGCCGGGCTGGACCATGGCGGTAAAGCTCTTGCCGCCTCCCAGGCCGCCCTTGACGTGAACGCTCTGCCACTCCTGGGCATCACGGGTCAGGGTGGCGGTGGCATTGCTCAACGCCCCCTGGCCCGACATCCATATGGATTTGGCGGTGGCGGAGACGGTCATGGGCGGCGGCTTGTCGGCATCGTCCTTCTTCTTGCCCGCCTTGGCGTCCTCGTCACGGGCCAGCACCGGTTCGGCGTCGAAGGCGGCACCTTTGAAGACGACGTCCAGCCCCGCCTTGCCGGGCCGGATGGCGATGGAGCCCTCACCGTCGGTGCGCAGGTAGCGCACTTTGGAGAAATCGACCTTGCGCGCCGCCCCGTCGGGGCCGAAGGCCACCGAACCGGCCGCGTCCAGGTCGCCGGCCTTGACGGCGAAGCGCGGTACCGAGGCGACGAGCTTGCGATCCAGCTTGACCAGCACATCGGCGCTGCCGGGCTTGCCCTCGGGCTTGCTCCACCCCAGGCCGGGAAGGGCCATTTGGGCGGTGGTCAGGTCCACCTTGGCATCGATCTCGGCCTTGCCGCCGTCGGAGAAGGTGGCGGTGACCTCCGCCCCCACCGGGCCGGCGGTGAAAGGCGCCACGAAGGGCACGCCGTCGAGGCCCAGCAGCTTGCGCTGCTCCTCGGTGACCTCGGGCGCCTTGAGGAAATAGCGCGAGCGGAAGGGCTGGCCCTTGGAAAAATTCTCGCGCCAGGCCAGATGGCCGGGAATGCCGGCCAGCACCACCGGCCCGGTGGCGTCCAGCCCCTTGGCGTCCACGTCCAGTTCCAGCGTGCCGTCCGACAGGTCGAGACCCATCATCACCTTGGGAATGACCACCTTCTTGACGGTGGCGTTGGCCTTGATGCCCACGTCGTCCAGGCGCAGCGTCTTCAGCAGCGGAAATTTGAGGCGCACCTTGGCGACGGCGTCGCCGCCCACCTTGCCGGGCTCGATACCCAGCGCCTGGGCATAGCGCAGCGGCGGATTGTCGATCAGCTTCAGGGCGTCGGTGGCGGGACCGGCGATCACCAGTTCGATGTCGGCGAACTGGTCCTCCTTATCCAACCCCGTGAAGACGATGGTGCCTTCCTTGAGACGCAGGCCGTAGACCTCGCCCCCCGTCAGGGCGATGCGAAACGACGAGGCGTCGAAGGTGCACACCCCCACCGTGTTGCGGGCCTGGGGCATGGGGTGGAGATAGTCCACGGTAACGCCCTCGGGACGGATCTCGCCGCCCAGGTGGTCGATGACCACGTCGTCGAAGCGGCCCGAGGGCGAGCGGGCCGAAAGCGTGATGGTCGCCTCGCGCACCACACCCTTGGACAGATTGGGAATTACCCAATCGCGGGCGTTCTGGGCGAGGCCGTTGGGCCACAGGTCGTGAACCTGATCCACGGGCACATCGCGCAGACCGCCCTCGGCCTTGATGGAGGTTTCGCCGCCCAGCCCGTCCACCACCGCCGCCAGCACGAAGGTGGGGCCACCCAGATCGAGGCGAACCTCGGACAGGTTCAGGCGGGTCATGCCCTGGCCCAGTTCACCGCGCAGCGTCGCCGAGGCCACCTGATGCACGGTATTGAACGGCGCCGGCAGATCGAGGCGCCCGGCACCGCCCGACAGGTCGAAGGTCAACGTCTCCAGCCCGCCGCCGCCGTTCAGGCGCGCCCGCACGCTGCCGGCCAGGGGCATGTCGATCACCCCCAGATGAATGGCCGGGCCGCCGAAACGGGCCAGCACCGCCGGACGAATTCCCTCCAGGCGAAACTCGGCGTCGGCGGCGCCATCGGCCTTGGCATAGGCGGCCTCCACCGACACCTCGCCCACCTCGCCGGCCAGATCCAGGGGAATGCGCCCCTTGGCCTGAAGGCCGGAGGGAACACGGCGGATGGTCAGGTCGGCCCCCGGGGCATGCCAGCTTGTGCCCAGCGCCCGGTCGTCGACCATGAGGTCGGCGCCCCGGATGCTGAAGGATTGCAGCGACCGCCCCGGCTTGGACGGATCCGGATCGCCCAGCAGAGCGTCCTTGATGCGGGCGATCACCAGTCCGGCATCGTCGCCGCCGCCTTCGGGCATGCCGAACTGGAAGTGCCCCGACGCATCGCGGACCAGGGCGAGACGGGGGCCGTTCAGGCGGATGGAATTGGGAGCGACGACACCGCGCAACAGCGCCCGTCCACTCAGCGACAAGGCCATGTCGGGCACCGCCACCACCGGAACGTCGTTTCCGGCCAGATAGGCCCGCACGTTGCGCACATGGATTTCCAGCATGCGATCGTCATCGCCGCGCTGCAGCAGCGTGGCGTCGAGCCGGACGAACAGCGATCCGTCCCGCGCGGTCAGCGCATCTTCGATGTAGGGGGTCAGGAATTCGAGCGAAATCGGGCCGTGGGACAGTCGCCACGCCGCCAGGGGCACAACAAGCAACAGCCCCACCAGAACGGCCCCAAGAAGCTGGAACAGACTCCTAACGGTGCCGTGAACCACTCGCCGTCATCTCCATGCCCGCTTGACCCTTGATCCCGTATTCCGCAGTGTGAAGCAACCACAACATTTGGGGTCGCACAAGGTGAGTTTTCCCCTCGATCAACGTTTCTTCCCCGGTGTTGCCGATCCGTCCCGCGTCGAGGTCGGATTGGCCCGCTGGCGGGAAGCCGCCGATGCCCAGGACGACACCGAACTGGCGGCCTTCATGCGGACCCTGCCGGGCCAGGACGGGATCGGCGGCCTGTTGCGCGGCGTCTTCGCCAATTCGCCCTTCCTGACCCTGTGCCTGGAAAAGGAGCCCGCCTTCCTGCGCCATGCGCTGGAGGTGGGACCGGATGCGGCGCTGGACGCGCTGATCGCCGATCTGAAGGCCGATCTGGGCACCGAAACAGACTTCAACCGCCTGATGCGGAACCTGCGCGTCGCCAAGCGCCGCTGTTCGCTGCTGGCCGCCCTGGCCGATCTGGGCGGCGCATGGCCGCTGGAGAAGGTCACCGGCTCCCTGGCCCTGATGGCGGAAACTGCCATCCGTCTGGGCCTCGCCTTCCTGCTGCGCCGCGAGGCCGAGCGCGGCAATCTGCTTTTGCCCCACCCCGAGGAGCCGGAAAAAGGCTGCGGCGTCATCGTGCTGGGCATGGGCAAGCTGGGCGCCCGCGAGCTGAATTATTCCAGCGATATCGACCTGATCGTCTTCTACGACCACGAAAAGCTGGTCTATACCGGCAAGCGCTCCATCCAGGAATGCATCATCGCGCTTACCAAGGAACTGGTGCGCGTCCTCGACGAGCGCACCGCCGACGGCTACGTCTTCCGCACCGATCTGCGGCTGCGCCCCGACCCCGGCTCGACGCCGCCCGCCGTGGCCCTGGTGGCGGCCGAGGCCTATTACGAGGGCTTCGGCCAGAACTGGGAACGCGCCGCCATGATCAAGGCCCGGCTGGTGGCCGGCGACGAGGAGACGGGGGCCGCCTTCATCCGCTTCCTGCGTCCCTTCATCTGGCGCAAGTCCCTGGACTTCGCCGCCATCCAGGACATCCATTCCATCAAGCGCCAGATCAACGCCCACAAGGGCGGGCGCTCCATCGCCGTGGCCGGGCACAACGTCAAGCTGGGGCGCGGCGGCATTCGCGAGATCGAATTCTTCGCCCAGACCCAGCAGTTGATCTGGGGCGGCCGCCAGCCGGAGATGCGGGTGTCGGGGACCATGGCGGCGCTGGACGCCCTGGCCGCCGCCGGCCACGTCACCCCCGAGGTGGTCGCGGACATGGCCGCCGCCTACCGCTATCTGCGCACCCTCGAACACCGCCTGCAGATGGTCGACGACAAGCAGACCCAGACCCTGCCCACCAACCCGCAAATACTGGCCGAGATCGCCGCCTTCATGGGAGCGGCGGACATGGACGCCTTCTCGGCCGACCTGACCCGCCACCTGCAGACCGTCGAGCACCACTATGCCGGCCTGTTCGAGGACGCGCCGCCGCTGGGCGCCGGCGGCAATCTGGTCTTCACCGGCGGCGAGAACGACCCCGAGACGGTGCACACCATCACCGAGATGGGCTTTGCCAACGCCGACGCGGTGTGCTCGACCATTCGCGGCTGGCATCACGGACGGGTGCGGGCCACCCGCTCGACCCGGGCGCGCGAGTTGCTTACCGAGTTGACGCCGGCCCTGCTGTCGGCCCTGGCCACCACCACGGCGCCCGACGACGCCTTCATGCGCTTCGACGAGTTCCTGACCCGCCTGCCGGCCGGGGTGCCGCTGTTCTCGCTGTTCTACGCCAACCCCTCCCTGCTGGAACTGGTGGCGGAGATCATGGGCGACGCGCCCCTGCTGGCCGAGCATCTGGCGCGGCACACCACCACGCTCGATTCCGTGCTGCAGGCCAATTTCTTCGAGCCCCTGCCGCCCCAGGACGTTCTCGAGGCCGAACTGGCCAAGGCGCTGTCCGAGGCCGACGACTTCCAACTGGTCCTCGACGTGACACGACGCTGGGCCAACGACCGCAAGTTCCAGGTGGGCGTGCTGACGCTCCGCAACGTGGTCGAGGCCGGTGAGGCGGCCGGCGCGCTTTCCGACGTGGCCGGGGCCATCCTCCGCCAGTTGGGAGCCAAGGTGGAGGAGGAATTCGCCCGCGCCCACGGCCATGTGCCGGGCGGGGCCTGGGTGATCCTCGCCATGGGCAAGGCCGGGGGGCGCGAGATGTCGGCCACCTCGGACCTGGACCTGATCCTGGTCTACGACTGCCCGGAGGATACGGAGGAATCCGACGGCTCGCGGCCGCTGGCTCCCGCCGTGTGGTTCTCCCGCCTTACCCAGCGCATGGTCAACGCGCTGACCGCCAAGACCGGCGAGGGCACGCTGTACGAGGTGGACATGCGCCTGCGGCCCTCGGGCAATTCCGGGCCCATCGCGTCCAGTTTGGAAGCCTTCCGCCGCTATCAGGAGGAAGCGGCCTGGACCTGGGAGCACATGGCCCTGACCCGCGCCCGCGTGGTGGCCGGCGACCCGGCCCTGGCCGAACGGGTGAACGCCATCATCCGCCGGACCCTGACCAGGCCCCGCGACCGGGCCAAGCTGCTGCTCGACGTGGCCGACATGCGCGAGCGCATGGCCAAGGAGCACAAGGCCGGCAGCCTGTGGGAAGTAAAGCACCTGCGCGGCGGGCTGGTGGACATCGAGTTCACCGCCCAGTACCTGCAACTGGCCCATGGCCCCGACCATCCGGAGATGCTCGACAGCAATACCGCCCAGGCCTTGGACAAGGCCGCCGGAGCCGGAGTGCTGGAGCGGGCCGACTGCACCACCCTGACCGAGGCCCTGCGGCTGTGGTCGGCGGTGCAGACCGTGCTGCGCCAGACCATCGCCGGCGGCTTCGACGAGCATACAGCGCCGCGCGGCCTCAAGGACGTGCTGGTGCGGGCCGCCGGAATGACCGATTTCAAGAGCCTCACCGACCGCATGGAAGACTGTGCCGCGAGCGCCCACGAGGTGTTCCGCCGCCTGATCGACCGACCCGCCGCCGAAATGAAGGAACAGGAGACAGCACAATGACCACCGCCCCCGGCACCACCAGCGTCGGCACACCCGCCCCCGCCTTCGCCATGGAATGCGACGACGGCAAGGTCGCCCTGGCCGATTACCGGGGCAAGGTCCTGATACTGTACTTCTATCCCAAGGACGACACCTCGGGCTGCACCTCCGAGGCCAAGGCCTTCCGCGACCTCCATGCCGAGTATCAGGCGGCGGGGGTCGAAGTGCTCGGCGTGTCCAAGGACTCGGTCGCCAGCCACGCCAAGTTCCGCGCCAAGCACGAGTTGCCCTTCCGCCTGGGCTCCGATCCCGACGGCGCGGTGTGCGAGACCTATGGCGTGTGGAAGAAGAAGAGCATGTATGGCCGCGAATACATGGGTATCGAGCGCTCCACCTTCCTGATCGACAGAGACGGCGTGCTGCGTGCCGAATGGCGCAAGGTCAAGGTCACCGGCCACGCCGAGGCGGTGCTGAAGGCGGCCAAGGGGCTGTGACCACCCTCTCCCAAGCCGCCTGCGCCGTCCTGTCCGCCGCCGAACCGGCGGAGAAGTGCCGCCTGACCCGAATCTTCGCCGCCGACTGGCGCGAGGGGCGCATCACCGAGGTGGGCGACACCCTGCCGCCGGCCCGCCCGGCACGCCCCCTCCGGCCGCAACTGCTGCCGCCCAAGGAGATGCCGCGCCGCTCCTATGGCGGCGACCGGGGGCGCATCGGCCTGATCCATGCCCTGGCCCATATCGAGCTCAACGCCATCGATCTCGGCTGGGATATCATCGCCCGCTTCACCCACGAGAGCCTGCCCCGCGACTTCGCCTCCGACTGGGTGTGGGTGGCGCTCGACGAGGTAGAGCATTTCGAGATGCTGGAGCGCCTGCTGGCTAGCCTGGGCGCCGCCTACGGCGACCTTCCCGCCCATGACGGGTTGTGGCAGGCGGCCGAGAAGACCGCCGACGACATCCTGGCCCGCCTGGTGGTCGTGCCCATGACCCTGGAGGCACGCGGCGTCGACACCACGCCGCCCACCATGGACAAGCTGGCAAAAAACGGCGACGCCCTGACTCCCCCGGCCCTGGACGTCATCTACCACGACGAAATCCGCCACGTGGCGGCGGGGGTGCGCTGGTTCACCTTCGTGGCCGAAAGGCGCGGCCTCGATCCCAGGGCCGCCTATCTCCAGTACATGGCCCGGCACTACCCGGCCGGGCTGAAGCCGCCCTTCAACCATGAAGGCCGCGCCCAAGCGGCCTTTCCCCGCGACTGGTACGAGGAAATGGCGCGAAGATAGGCAAAAAAAGGGCCTCCCGGGGAGTCTCGGGAGGCCCATATTATTGGGGTCAAGCGGTGGTCCCTACGGCTTGACCGCCCCACCCACGCTTTCGTTCAGCTCGCGCTCGGCCTTGAAGGCGCCGGCGGGAAGCTGGTGGGCGATACCCTTGTGGCAGTCGATGCAGGTCTTGCCCTGCTGCTCCGCCTCGGAGTGACGGTTGCGCGCGCGCGCCTGCTGCCGGGTCAGGTCGAAGGCCCCGAAGTTGTGGCAGTTACGGCACTCGCGGGAATCGGTGGACTTCATGCGGCTCCACTCGTGCTTGGCCAGTTCGATGCGCTTGGCCTCGAACTTCTCGCGCGTGTCGATGGTGCCCAGGATCTTGTGCAGCACCTCGTTGGAGGCCTGGATCTTGCGCTGGATCTTGTAGATCCACGGACGCGGCACGTGGCAGTCCGGGCAGGTGGCCCGCACGCCGGAACGGTTGGAATCGTGGATGGTGCCACGATATTCGCGATAAACGTTCTGTTCCATCTCGTGGCAGCTAAGGCAGAAGGCCTCGGTATTGGTCAGTTCCAGGACGGTGTTGAAGCCGCCCCAGAAGATGACGCCGCCGACAAACCCCACCACGATCAACGTGCCCAGGGACCAGCGGCTGCTGGGGCTGCGCAACGCATTCCACCATTCACGCAACAGACCTTGCTTGGCCGGATTCTCAGTGCTCATGGCCCGATCCTTCCCTTGGCCTAGCGGATGTTGGTGTTGGTCGTGGCGGCCTGGAACTTGTTGTCGACCAGCGACTTGGCGTCATTCTGCGGCACATGGCACTGCTTGCAGAAATAGCGGTTGCCGTTGACCACGTCCTGGCGCACGCCGTTACGGTCGATGTAGTGCAGGTCCGAAATCTTCGGCGCCTTTTCCTGGTCGCTGTACGGCCATTCGTGGCAACGCAGGCACTGATTGACCTTGAGGTCGATCTCGTACTTGTCGGTGGTGTGCGGCACCAGCGGCGGCTGCTGGCGATAGGCACGCTCGTGCTTCGTGCCTTCCATCACCTTGTAGATGGGAGGCGGCGCATCGGGTTCGTTGGCATTGCTGTGGCGCAACGCCTGCACCTCGCCGGCCGCGACCCCCAGAGCGGTCACCCCCATACCCAGCGCCAGGGCCAGCGCGAGGGCGATTGCCTTGATCTTAGTCTTCACTGCGGTCACTCCCCTTCCAGAACTCTCGATAAAATCATCAGGCGACCCCGGCCGACGACGTGTCGGAGGGCACGTTGTTAAACCGTGTGTCGAAGCGGAACACGGCCTTGGAACACACATCGATGCAACGGCCGCAATTGGTGCAGTCGTGCGACATGATGACGGGACCCACGCCCTTGGCCGCGCCGCGCAGGGCGGGCGCGATGACGTGGCGTTCGGGGCAGACGGAAAAGCAATCCATGCAATCGTCGCAGGCGGCGCGGTTGGTGGCGCTGACGCGCAGCACCGCCGCCCGGCCCAGCAGGCCGTAGAAGGCTCCCACCGGGCAAAGATGGGTGCACCAGCCCCGTTGGGCGACACCCAGATCGAACAGGAACACCGCCAGCGTGATCAGCGTCGCCGAGCCGAGAGTCAGGATCGCCCCGGTGACCAGCCCGCGATGCAGCATGGTCACCGGATTGACCAGTTCCCAGGCGATGGTGCCGGTGGCGGCCGAGGCGGCCAGCACGCCGCCCAGCACCCACAGGCGGGTGTTGCGGTTGAGCGGCAGCCCCTTTTCGATCCCCAGCCGGGTACGCAGCCAATAGGCCAGATCGGTGACGGCATTGACCGGGCAGACCCACGAGCAATACATGCGGCCGCCGACCAGGGTGTAGACACCCAGAACGATGGCGGCACCGATCAGGGCCGAGCCGGTCATCACATGCCCGGCCAGCAGGGCCTGCAGCACCATCAGCGGATCGGTGAGCGGCAATACGCCGAGCGTCAGGCTCGACGCCAGATTGCCCTTGGCGATCCACACGCCCCACAGCGGGCCGGTCAGGAACACGGCGACCACCAGAATTTGGGACAGACGCCGGGCCAGCAGCCATTTGTTGGCGGCCAGCCAGCCCTTGGCGGCCACCGCCGAGGCGCCGGGATTGTCCAATCCGGAATGAGCGGTCTTGACGGCGCTCATGGCTTGAACTCCTTGAAGCCGCCATCGGGGCGCTTCTCAAGCTTGTAGGTGCCGCCGGGGGTCATCTCGACGCCCTCCATGCCGCGCACCTGCACCTCGGGGCTGGGCTCGACCAGCGAACCGCCGGCCTTCTTCTTCTCTTCCCAACCCAGGCGGTAGTGCTTGCCCAACTGGCCGGTGGCCAGGGCGTGGGGCAGGACCTTGATGGCCGCCTCGTCCAGCACGCAGGCCCGCTCGCACTTGCCGCAGCCGGTGCACTTGGCCGAATGCACGGTGGGAATGAAGAAGGCGTGCTTGGCGGTACGGGTGTTGTGGGAAAGCTCCAGGGTGATGGCCTCGCCGATCCGCGGGCACACCCGGTAGCAGACGTCGCAACGCAGCCCCAGGAAGTTCAGGCAGCTTTCCTGGCCCACCAGGACCGCGACGCCCATCTTGGCGTTCTTGATGTCCTTCAGCCCCTTGTCCAGCGCCCCCGTCGGGCAGGCGGCGACACAGGGGATGTTCTCGCACATCTCGCAAGGAACCTTGCGGGCGTTGAAGAACGGAGTGCCGACGGTCGGGCCGTCGCCCAGATCGGACAGCTTCAGGGTATCGTAGGGGCAATCCTTGACGCACAGCCCGCAGCGGACGCAGGCGGCGAGGAAATCCGTCTCGGCCACCGCTCCGGGCGGCCTGAGCGCCACCGCCTCGGCACGGCGCCGGGCGGGAATGGCCAACAGGGCTCCAAGCAGGCCGACCGTACAGGCGCCCTTGACCGTTCCGGCCAGCACGGCTCGCCGGTTGTGGTCCACAGCATCCCCACCTGTCTTGTGGTGCCTGGCCATGATTGGCTTCTCCGATGGTTGGGACCGCCCGCCCCGTTGGGCGGCGCGGGCGGTCCCCTACCCTCTTTCCTAGGCCTTGCTCACCTTGACGGCGCACTTCTTGAAGTCCGTCTCCTTGGAGATCGGGCAAGTGGCGTCGAGAGTGAGCTTGTTGACCAACTGGCTTTCGTCGAAGAACGGCATGAACACCAGTCCCTCCGGCGGCTTGTTGCGACCACGGGTATCGATACGGGTGGTCACTTCGCCGCGCCGGCTCGCCACCTTGACCACGTCACCGTTGCGCAGGGAGCGCTTGGCGGCGTCGTTGGGGTGCATGTAGAGCACGGCGTTGGGCACCGACTTGTGCAGTTCCGGAACGCGCCGGGTCATGGAGCCCGAGTGCCAGTGCTCGAGGACACGGCCGGTGGACAGCCACAGGTCAAACTCCTTGTCCGGCGACTCGGCGGCCGGCTGGTAGGGCAGCGCGAAGATCCAGGCCTTGCCGTCGGGCTTGCCGTAGAACTTCACCCCCTCGCCCGCCTTCACGTAGGGGTCGTACCCTTCGCGGAAGCGCCACAGGGTCTCCTTGCCGTCGACCACCGGCCAGCGCAGGCCGCGAGCCTTGTGATAAGCCTCGAACGGCGCCAGATCGTGGGCATGGCCGCGACCGAAGGCGGCGTATTCCTCGAACAGGCCCTTCTGGGCATAGAAGCCGAACGCCTTGGACTCGTCGTTCTCGTGATCGGCCTGCAGTTCGATCAGCGGGAATTTGTCCACCTGACCGTTCTTGAAGAGCACGTCGAACAGGGTCTTGCCGCGCACTTCCGGCTTCTTGGCGATCAGCTCCTCCGGCCACACTTCCTCGACCTTGAAGCGCTTGGAGAACTCCATCAACTGCCACAGATCCGACTTGGCCTCGCCCGGAGCCTTGACCTGCTGGCGCCAGAACTGGGTCCGGCGCTCGGCGTTGCCGTAGGCGCCTTCCTTCTCCATCCACATGGCGGTGGGCAGGATCAGGTCGGCCGACAGCGCGGTCACGGTCGGATAGGGATCGGACACCACCACGAAGTTGGCGGGGTTGCGGTAGCCCGGATACCCCTCCTCGTTCATGTTGGGCGCGGTCTGCATGTTGTTGGTGCACATCACCCAATAGGCGTTCAGCTTGCCGTCCTTCAGCATGCGATGCTGCAGCACGGCGTGATAGCCGATCTTGGGGTTGAGAGTGCCGGCGGGCAGCTTCCACAGGCCCTCGGCGATCTCGCGATGCTTGTCGTTCATGACCACCATGTCGGCGGGCAGACGATGGGCGAAGGTGCCGACCTCGCGCGCCGTGCCGCAGGCCGAGGGCTGGCCGGTCAGCGAGAACGGGCTGTTGCCCGGCTCGGAGATCTTGCCCATCAGCAAGTGCACGTTGTAGATCATGTTATTGACCCACGTGCCGCGCGTATGCTGGTTGAAGCCCATGGTCCAGAAGGACACAACCTTGACCTTGGGATCGGCATACAGCTTGGCCAGGGCCTCCAGCTTCTCGGCGGGCACGCCGGACAGCTTGGAGACCTTCTCCACGGTGTACTCGGAGACGAAGGCCTTGAACTCGTCGAAGGTCATCGGGTCGGCCTTGTCCGGCGTCGCCGCGTTGGCCTGATCCTTCTCCAGCGCGTGGGTCGGACGCAGGCCGTAGCCGATATCCGTGGCCCCCTTCTTGAAGTTGACGTGCTTCTCGATGAACTCCTTGTCATAGGCGTTCTTCGAGATGATGTAGTGGCAGATGTAGTTCAGGATCGCCAGATCGGTCTGGGGCGTGAACACCATCGGAATATCGGCCAGCTCGAACGAGCGGTGCTCGAAGGTCGACAGTACGGCGACCTTGCAGCCCTCGTGGGTCAGGCGGCGGTCGGTGACACGCGACCACAGGATCGGGTGCATTTCCGCCATGTTCGAGCCCCACAGCACGAAGGCGTCGGTCTGCTCGATGTCGTCGTAGCAGCCCATGGGCTCGTCGATGCCGAAGGTGCGCATGAAGCCGGTCACGGCCGAGGCCATGCAGTGGCGCGCGTTGGGATCGAGGTTGTTGGAGCGGAAGCCGGCCTTGTAGAGCTTGGAAGCGGCATAGCCCTCCCAGATGGTCCACTGGCCCGAGCCGAACATGCCGACGCGGGTCACGCCGTCGGGCTTCTTCAGCTGTTCCTTCCACTTCTCGGCCATGATGTCGAAGGCCTGGTCCCACGAGATCGGCGTGAATTCGCCGTTCTTGTCGAACTTGCCGTTCTTCATGCGCAGCAGGGGCTTGGTCAGCCGGTCCTCGCCGTACATGATCTTGGACAGGAAGTAGCCCTTGATGCAGTTCAGGCCACGGTTGACCGGCGAGTCCGGGTCGCCCTGGGTCGCGACGACGCGACCGTCCTGCACCCCCACCAGAACCGAGCATCCGGTGCCGCAGAATCGGCAGACACCCTTGTCCCAGCGGATATTGGCTTTTGCCGGCTGGGCGACGGCCGGCGTGGCGATCCCCGCAGCGGCAGCAGTGGCCGCGACGGCGTTCGCCTTAATGAAGTCGCGCCTGGTGAGGCTCATGAAACGGTCTCCCCTTCCAGATCAAGATCGGAATCAAAGTGATGATAGACCAGGGCGACATTCAAAATGCCCTGGATGTCGGTCAGACTGGTTATCGTGGCGCCCGCCCAGTTGCCTTCGGCATCCTCGACGGTAACCACCATTCTGCCATCGTCGGTCATGGTGTGGACCTCGACGCCGGGAATCCGGGTGAGGGCATCATGAACTTCGTGTCGGCGCTCCGGTTTGACGTGAATCAACACGCCGCAGATGTTCTCCACCTGCTCCCTGGGCTTGGATTGTTCGGTGGCAACGAAGGTCGCGAGTCTCATTCCCTAACCTCTCAGGCTCGAACCAAAGGTGCCATGGACAACGCCCCGACCGGACAGGCCGAGACGCAGACTCCACAACCATTACAGGACTCGTCGGCGATCTCGGGCAGCACGCGGCCGCCCGGTAAAGGCCGGAACTTGATGGCGCGGGGATCACAGGGATCGCCGCACAGGCGGCAGGTCACGCCTTGCAGGGAAATGCACGCCCCTCCCAGGTGCGCCAGGACCGGCAGGCGGTCGGCGCCGTCGAAAGCGGTGCGGTCGATGGCCGCCGGGCGGCCGTCACGCGGGACGCAGGCCGTGTCGCAATCGCCGCAGAAGGTGCAGCCGCCACGGTTGAAATCCACCACCGGCCGACCGTCGGCACCCTTGGCGAGAATATGTTCGGGACAGGAGGTCAGGCAGGCGCCGCAACCATCGCAGGTGGCGGCAAAGGTCTCGATGCTCCAGGGCGGACGCGGCCCCGACGGCGCCCGGCTCTGGGGCCTTCTCGTCAACAACGTCCGCCGGGACAATAGCCCAGACATCGGAAATTCCTCCCTCGGCAGGCTCCCCCTCCCCCGGGATGATGCCTGATGACGGGAAGATGTCACCGTATCGATCAAGACGCTTTGACGTTGGTCAAAAGACGTTAACGAAGTATGGCTAAAACTTACCGTAACACGAGATTATGCGTGAACCATGACCGGCTGGCCCAGCATGCGCTCGAACTCCTCGGCCGGAACGGGCCGGGAATAATAGAAGCCTTGCACGGTGTCGCATCCATTGTTGCGCAGAAACATAATGTGCTCGGCGATTTCGGCACCCTCCGCCACCACCTCCAGGTTGAGACCGCGCGACAGGCCGATGATGGCCCGCGCGATCTCGGCGGTCTTGGGGTTGGTGTCCACGTCGGCGATGAAGGCGCGATCGATCTTGAGAGTGGTGATGGGAAAGCGTCCGAGATAGCTGAGCGACGAATAGCCGGTGCCGAAATCGTCGATGGACAGGCCGATGCCCAGGTCACGCAGCGCCTTCATCTTGCGCACCGCCGTGTCCACGTCGTTCATCAGCATGCTCTCGGTGATCTCCAGCTCCAGCCACTTGGGATCGAGGCCGGTGTCGTCCAGCGCCGCGGTCACCGTGTCGAGCAGGGTCCGCGAGCGGAACTGGCGGGCCGAGACGTTGACCGACACCTTGAGCGGGGCATGGCCGGCATCCTGCCACTTGCGGTTCTGCCGGCAGGACTGGCGGAGAATCCAGGTGCCGATCGCCTCGATCTGGCCGCTTTCCTCGGCCACCGGAATGAACTCGCCGGGCGAGATCATGCCGCGCTCGGGGTCCATCCAGCGGATCAGCGCCTCGGCGCCCACGATGGTATCGCGGTCGGCGGAAACCTTGGGCTGGTAGAAGACCACGAATTCCTCGTTGGTCAGCGCCCGGCGCAGGCGCCCCTCCAGTTCCAGGCGGGACTTGGCCTTGCGGTTCATGTCCTTGGAAAAGAACTGGTACTGGTTGCGGCCGGAAATCTTGGCGTAATGCAGGGCGTTCTCGGCATGCTTGACCAGCTGGATGCTGGAATCGGCGTCCAGCGGATAGACACTGATACCGATGGAGAAGGTGATCACCACCTCCTGCCCATCCAGGGCGAACGGCTCCTTGACGGCGTTGAGCGCCTTCTCGGCGACGATGACGCTGTCGTCGGTGTCGGCGATGGCCATCACCAGGGCGAACTTGTCGCCGTCGAGCCGCACCGCCGTATCGGTCTCGCGCACGCACATCTTGAGACGGCGCGCCACCTCGATCAGCAGGCGGTCGCCGGCCCCGTGGCCCAGGGCGTCGTTGACCAGGGTGAAGCGGTCCAGCCCCATCATCATCAGCGCCACCGAACCGCCGGTGCGGTTGGCCTGCAGCACCGCCTGGCCGATACGGTCGCCGAACAGATCGCGGTTGGGCAGTCCGGTCAGGGAATCATAGCCGAAGGTGCCGCCGTCGCCATTGGCATCCTCGGCCACGGCGGGCCGCACCACGCAAAGATAGCGGTCGGGAAAGTCGGTGCCGGAATTGATGGCGGCGGCGGTGACCTCGAAGGGCCGCTCCTTGCCGTCCGGACAGGTGATCATGCCCTGCCAGCGCCCCCCGGCTCCCGGCGTCATGGCCCGGTGGATCATGCCGGCCGCAAGGCGTGAAACCTCGGCGCCGCCGGCTGCGGTAAAGCCCATCAGCGTCTCGAACGCCGGGTTCGAACGCAGGGGATTTCCCTCGCCATCGGCGATGATCACCGCGTCGCGGATCGAGTCGAGAAGACCGTTCAGAAGGGCTTGGATGTCATTCATGCGTCACCGTGCGGGACAATCTTCCAAATTGCCATCGGATTCGCAATCTTCTTCTCGCGACCATTTCGAACCCATGCCAAGCTGCCGCCATGACCTCTACGATCCTTTATTCCGGCCTCGGTCTCGACCGGGCCCACCCCATTCGCCGGAACGGTGACGTCGTCGAACTGATGCGCCGTCCGGGTGCCCGTTTCACCGTTTATTGGCGCGGACGCCAGTTGGTGGGCGGCACGCCGCCCGCCGTCCGCTGGCTCGACCGGACCTACGGCCTGCGGCTGGCCGAGGCTACCGGCGGCAATTGCCTGCTGCTGGGCGAAGACCCGTCCGGCCCGCTGCTGGCGCTCGACGTCTCCGCCCTGGACGGCGGAGAACAAGGCCCCGAGATGGGCGGCAACTGGGTCATGCTGCGCTCGGTGGGCGGCCTGCTGCCCGCCCAGGACGCCGCCCTGCTGGCCTATGCCCGCGGCGTTCTGGTCTGGCGGGAGAAGACCCGGTTCTGCGCCACCTGCGGCGGCGGCCTGCTGATCCAGGATTCCGGCCATTCGGCCAAGTGCTCGGAGGAAGCCTGCGGCGCGCTGCACTTCCCGCGCACCGACCCGGCCATCATCATGCTGGTCACCGACGGCCGGGACCGCGCCCTGCTGGGCCGCCAGCCGGTATGGGCTCCCGGCATGTATTCCTGCCTGGCCGGCTTCGTCGAGCCCGGCGAATCCCTGGAGGACGCCGTGGCCCGCGAAGTGTGGGAGGAAGCCGGCATAAGGGTGCGCGAGGCCCGCTATTTCGCCAGCCAGCCCTGGCCGTTCCCCTCCTCCATCATGATCGGCTTCAACGCCGTTGCCGAGGACGGCGAGCCGGTCCCCGATCCGCACGAGATCGAGGAGGTCCGGTGGT
Source organism: Magnetospirillum sp. 15-1 (assembly GCF_900184795.1). Taxonomy (NCBI): domain Bacteria; kingdom Pseudomonadati; phylum Pseudomonadota; class Alphaproteobacteria; order Rhodospirillales; family Rhodospirillaceae; genus Magnetospirillum; species Magnetospirillum sp. 15-1. Next base: position 34,630 of record NZ_FXXN01000023.1, read on the forward strand.
TCAGCCGCGACGAGGTGCGCGGCTTCGGCGAGGCCGACCGCCCCGGCGAAGGTGGCCGCTTCCTGCCGCGCAGGGATTCCATCGCCCGCGCCCTGGTCGAGGCGTGGCTGCGGAGGTGAGCTAAGAAATCACCCCAGCAGGGCGCGGCGATCCTCCATGATGCGGCGCAGAATGGGGGTGAGGATCAGTTCCATGGCCAGCCCCATCTTGCCGCCCGGCACCACGATGGTGTTGCGGCGGCTCATCCACGAATCCTTCAGCATCTGCAAAAGGAACGGGAAGTCGACGCGGAAACGGTCGGGCTTCCTGAAGCGGATCACCACCAGGCTCTCGTCGGCGGTGGGAATGTCACGCGCGATGATGGGGTCCGAGGTGTCGACGATGGGCACCCGCTGGAAGTTGATGTCGGTCAGCTTGAACTGCGGCACCACGTAGTGCACGTAGTCGTGCATGCGGCGCAGGATGGTGTCCATCACCGCCTCTTCCGAATAGCCGCGTTCCGACGTGTCGCGGTGGATCTTCTGAATCCACTCCAGATTGATCACCGGCACCACGCCGATCTTGAGGTCCACGTGCTGGGCGACATTGTTGTCGCGGGTCGCCACGCAACCGTGCAGCCCCTCGTAGAACAGGCAGTCGGTATCCTCGGGCAAATCCTCCCACGGAGTGAACTCGCCGGAACCGACCCCCAGATGAGCGAACAGCGCCGCTTCCTCGTCGTTATGGACATAGAGCCGCCGCCGGCCCCGTCCGGTATCGCCGTAGGAGGAGAACAGCTCCTCCAACTGGGGGAACAGATTGGCCTCGGGACCGAAATGGCTGAAGGTGCGGCGCCCGCCCTTCTCCGCCTCGCCCATGGCCTTCTTCATGTCGGCGCGGTTATAGCGATGGAAGCTGTCGCCCTCGATGACCGCCGGCTTGATGCCTTCGCGGCGGAACATATGCTCGAAGGCTTCCTTGACCGTGCTGGTCCCCGCCCCCGACGAACCGGTGACGGCGATGACCGGATGTTTCCTCGACACTGGCTATCTCCTCAGGCCGCGATGCGCAGGCGATCGCGCCAGCCGGGATACAGCCGATCGGCGTCGGACGCAAAGGATTCGAAGGCACCCTTGAGTTCGGGGTGGCCCTGGGCGTAGTCCACCAGATCGATTCCACGCAACCACGCCTCGTGAGCCTGCCGAAGCGACAGCGCTCCCGCGACGGGGCCGTCCTTGTGGCCGAAGGCGCCGCCGCCCGAGGTCTGGATCACGTTGGAATGGCCGAGATTGTCGAAGAAGCCCGGCAGCCGCAGCGCATTCATGCCACCCGAGATGATGGGGGTACAGGCCAGCATGCCGCCCCAATCCTGGCGATAATGCGGCCCCTCGGCCATCTGGCGCTCCAGCATGTAGGCCACCATCTTCTCCTCGGGAGTACCCTCCATCTTGCCGTAGCCCATGGTGCCAGTATGGATGCCGCTGGCCCCGATCAGCCGGGCCATCTTCATGTGGACCAGCACGCTGTAGCCGCGCTTGGACTGGCGGGACGTGATGGCCCCGTGCCCGGCCCGGTGATAGTGCAGGAAGGTTCCGGGGAAATTGCGCCGGCAGGTGGTCACCGCCGTCGGCCCCGCCACGAAGCCGTCCACCAGGAAGGCCACGTGCGGGGCGTTCTCGCCGAAGGTCTCCAGGATGTAATTGCCGCGCGCCACCATCTCGGCCGGATCGTCGGCGGTGATGTTGGCCGAGAACAGCTTGGCCTGCCCCGTCTCGTCCTGGGCGCGGCGCATGGCATCGGCCACCAGCCGCATGGTCTCCTTGAAGGGCGCGAACACCTGATTGCCCTGGGGCTCGTCGTTCTTGATGAAGTCGCCGCCCAGCCAGAACTGGTGGCAGGCGTCGGCGAAGGGCTTGGGCCGCAGCCCCAGCTTGGGCTTGATGATGGTGCCCACCACCATGCCGCCGTCCACTTCGGGCCGGCCCAGCACGCCCCACATATGGGCGATGTTGCGGGCCGGGCCGTCGAACAGCTTCAGGAAATCCGGCGGGACGAAGAAATCCTCCATCTTGGCGTTTTCCACGTCGCTCATGCCCTGGTTGTTGCCCACGGTCAGCGTCAGGAACGAGGCGATCATCGCCTTGCCGTCGATGATGTTGCGGTCGAACAGGTCCACCGGATAGGCGATCTTCATCAGCCCTTCCGCCTCGTCCACCTCATAGACCAGGGCGTCGACGCCGCGGGTGAAGTCGTCGGTGGTGCAGACCTCCACATTGGTGCCGGTGGAGGATTCGGCGGCGAAATGGGCGGCGGTCTCCACGTAACCGTGCCCGGCCTTGGGCCTCATGCGATAGGCGCACAGCACGTGACGGCCGCCCTTGATCAGTTCGGCCTCGCGAAGCCCCAGATTGACGTAGCGTTTGGACTGGTCCATGGCCTTGGCGTCTCCCCTGATGGTGCGGGCTTTTCTTGCGCGGCCCTTGATCGGTGACGGTACTTTGCCCGTCGCCGCCAGCCGCCGGAACACCCGGAGGGGGAGTATGGGAAATTACTTGGGTGGGGAGCGGCCACCCGCCGAGAGTGGGGGGAGTGGGCTCACCCCACCTCGACGCCGGATTCCTCGAACATCACCCGGGCGGTGTCGAATTCCTCGGCCGGCATGGAGGTGGTGCCGTCGCCCACGTGAATCCGCGCCACCCCGGCCTGGATCAGCGAGCGGGCGCAGCGCGAACAGGGGTAGTGGGTGACGTAGACGGTGCAGCCCTTGAGGCTGACCCCCACACGGGCGGCATGGGCCACCAGATTTTCCTCGGCGTGGGAGGTCCACAGGTACTTGGCGGGACGCTCCATGCGCTCGGGCCGGTCCTCGACGCCGCGCGGCAGGCCGTTATAGCCGGTGGCGCGGATTTCACCGTCGGGTCCCACCGCCACCGCTCCCACCTGGGTGCTGGGGTCCTTGGACTTGCTGGCGGCATGCCTGGCGAAGCCCATGAAGTAGTCGTACCAGGCCATGGTCATGGTGCTCAGACCGCCTTGGAATGCCGCTGCTCGCCCGCCTTGAGATAGCGGTCGAAGGCGGCGCAGACGGCGCGTACCAGGGTGCGGCCGTCCTCGGTGACGTGGATGCGGTGCCCCTCGACCTCGACAAGCCCGTCGGCCTGCAGCGGGGCCAGCGAGGCCAGTTCCGCCGCGAATTGCGAGCCGTCGGAACCGTGGCGGCCGGCGACCACGTCCAGGTCGATCTCCAGATCGCACATCAGGCGCTCGATGATCTCGCGCCGCAGGATGTCGTCCGGGGTGATGGCCACGCCGCGCGAGGTGGTCAGACGCCCCTCGGCGATAGCGCGCTGGTAGGCGTGGACCTCGCCGTCATTGACCACATAGCCCTGGGGCAGCGAGCCGATGCCCGACGCCCCGAAGCCGATCAGGGTGGTGGCGGAATCGGTGGTGTAGCCCTGGAAGTTGCGGTGCAGCCGCTTTTCCTTCAAGGCGACGGCCATGGCGTCGTCGGGGGCGGCGAAATGGTCGAGGCCGATCTGGACATAGCCCAGGGTCTCGGTCAGCAGCTTACAGCCCTGCTCGTACTGCTGCCAGCGGGTCTCGGTATCGGGCAGGCTCTCTTCCGGGATCAGGCGCTGATGCTTCTTCATCCACGGCACGTGGGCATAGCCGAACAGCGCCACCCGGCGGGGCCTGAAGCCCTTGACCGCCGTCTCGATGGTGTCCAGAAGCCCGTCCAGGGTCTGATACGGCAGGCCGTAGATCAGGTCGATATTGACCTCGGGCACGCCGTACTTGCCCAGCCATTCCACCACCCGCTCGGTGACCTCGTAGGGCTGGATGCGGTTGATGGCCCGCTGCACCTTGTCGTCCAGATCCTGCACGCCGATGGAGGCGCGCGTCACCCCCGCCCCGGCCATGGCCTTGACATAGGCCTCGTCGGCGGTGCGCGGGTCCAGTTCCACCGCCACCTCGGCGTCGGGCTTGAGGATGAAGCGGCTCTTCAGCAGGTCGATGGTGCGGACGAAGTCCTCGGACGACAGGATGGTCGGGGAGCCGCCGCCGAAATGGACGTGGCGCGCCGTCATGCGGGTGGGCAGCGCCTCGGCCACCAGGTCCACCTCGCGCCACAGGGCGTCCATGTAGGCGGCGACGGGCGCGTAGCGCTTGGTGATCTTGGTGTGGCAGCCGCAGAACCAGCACATCTCGGCGCAAAAGGCGATGTGGAGATAGAGCGACAGTTCCAGCTTGGGATCGATGCCCCCCAGCCAGCCGCGATAGGTCTCGGCCGTCACGCCGGGGTGGAAATGCGGCGCGGTGGGATAGGAGGTGTAACGGGGAACGCGAAGGTCGTACTTGGCCGCAAGATCGGGGCGCATCGTTGGGTATCCCGGAAAATTCGGCTGGAACCCTACTCCCAGCGGCCGGTGATTGGCAACACCGGGCGGCGTGTGGGTATTACACCGCGCAAGTCGCCAGATTGACCAGGAAGCCGCCGATCAGGTGATGGGGATCGCTGCCGAATTCCTTCTGGAAGGCGACCTCGTCCTTGCGGTCCAGGTCCTGCAACGGATCGAACATGGCATGGAAGAACATGCAGAACTCGCGCTCGCCGAACTGGATGGGGTCCTCGTAGGGAGAGTGTTCCTTGGTGACGAAGGCGTTGGAGGCCAGACTGACCGTGGTGGGCCGGTACTGCATCAGCTTGATGAACCAGTCCTTGCGCAGGTCATAGCGCTTGAACGAGGCGGCGATCCGCACCAGCACCCGCCACAGGATGAGCTTGGCCTCGGGGTCGCCGTAGAAGGCGTCCCAGGTGAAATGGTCGCCCAGATCGTCCTTCAGGGTCTTGACGATGGCGCCGCAGCGTTCGGCGTACTCGTCCTCGTCGTCGCCCAGCACCATGTGCAGGAACGAGAAGATGTTGGGCACCAGCCCCCGGTCGAGCCTGTCCTCGGAGAACAGCCCGGACAGCGGATGCAGCATCAGCCGCCCGAAAGCGTTGGTGCGCCGCTGCTCGATGCTTTCACCTTCCACCACTTCCATCAATTCGCGGTAGGACCGGCGATAGAAATCGTCGAAGGCGGTGGAATCCTTCAGCTCGGCCACCAGGGACTCGAGGGTGCGCATGTCGATGGCGTGGCCGTGCAACGCCTGCTCGGCCGCCCGGACCAGGGCGTCCAGCACGCCGTTGGTCGTCTTGCGCAGATGCTCCGGCCCTCGGCCCGTCATCACTCACCTCGGCAGTTGGTTATTCATGGATGCTATCATCCATTTCTTAAGAATGTAATTCGCGCCGGGATTGCTTTCCAGAAGTGGTAACCGTAATAAACGGGCGATAGACGGAAAGGGAGGATACCGGGTGAACAAGGCCCTGGCATGCGCCGCCTTCCTGGGAATACTGATCACCGCCACCACGGCCGGGGCCGGGCAATGCGGTCCGGCGCGGGGCACGGTGGGCGACTACGATTACTACCTGCTGAGCCTGTCCTGGGCACCCGGCTTCTGCGCCACGCCGGCGGGACGGGCCAACACCCGGCAATGCGGCCCCCAGGCCTCCTACGGCTTCGTGGTGCACGGATTGTGGCCGCAATACGCCGACGGCCAATGGCCGCAATGCTGTCAGCCGGTACCGCGGCTCAAGCCCTCGCCCGCCATCGATCAGGTGTCGCGGGTGATGATCGGCGCCAAATTGCTTCAGCATGAATGGGACAAGCACGGCGCGTGCGTCACCAGCCGCCAGGACGAGTATTTCGACAGGATCAACCGGGCGGTGTCGGCCCTCGGCCTCGCCCCCGATGTGCCGGGCGGCGGTGGCGGGCGGATCAGAATCACCGACCTGAAGCGCCACTGGCCGGTCCCGCCCCAATCCATCAGCGTTCAGTGCAAGGGCCGGAAACTGACCGAGGTCCATATCTGCCTGGACAAGGCGCTGTCGCCCCTGCCCTGCCCCATGGCCGAGGTGAAGTCGGACAATTGTCCGGGAACGGTCGATCTACGCTGACAGCCAACGCAGCAATTCGGCGCTGACCGCCTCGGGCTGCTCGATGGGCGACAGGTGGCCGCAATGGGGAATGGTCACCCGCCACGCGCCCTTGATCAGCGCCGCCATCTCGTCATGGTGGTCGGAAGGCGTCAGGGTATCCTCGGCACCGCACAGCACCAGGGTGGGACAGGCCACACGGGGCAGCGAGTCCCGCGAATCGGGCCGCGCCATGATGGCGGCCTGCTGGCGGGCGAAGGACTCGGCTCCCACCGCCCGGGCCATATCCCGGGCCAACCCGGTAATGCCCCCGTCCTTCAGGTGGTCGGGGTGCAGCAAGAGCGCCAGCATGGTCGGCATGATCTTGTCGAAACCGCCGGATCGGGCCAGGGCGATGGCATCCTTGCGCCGCTGGGTCTGCTCCGGCAGATCGGGCCGCGCCGTGGTGTCGAGCAGGGCAAGGCGCTCCACCCGCCCAGGGGCCCGGCGCATGATCTCCATGGCCGCATAGCCCCCCATGGACAGCCCGGCCAGGGCGAAGCGCTCCGGCGCGGCGGCCAGTACCCGCTCGGCCATGGCTCCCAGGCAATCGTCCTGGCTCAGGTCGCCGACCATCACCTCGACCCGCCCGGCCAGGGCCTCGGCCTGCCGCGACCACAGGCGGCGGTCGTTGAGCAGGCCGGGCAGCAGGACCAGGGTGCGGCTCATCCGGCGAGCTTGCGGATCAGCCACGACACGCCAAAGCCCAATCCGATCCAGAAACCATAGACCATTACGTTATCGAGGAAGGCATCCATGTTCACGATGTCGGACTCCTCAGATCAGGCCGGAGGTGGGGGAAGACGGATCGGCATAGCTCTTCTTCGCCATGCGCCCGGCCAGATAGGACAGGCGCCCGGCCTCGATGGCCAGCTTCATGGCGCGCGCCATGCGTACCGGATCGCGGGCATGGGCGATGGCGGTGTTCATCAGCACGCCGTCGCAGCCCAGTTCCATGGCCACCGCCGCGTCGGAGGCGGTACCGACACCGGCATCGACCAGCACGGGGACCTTCACGGTCTCCTTGATGATGCGGATGGTGGTGGGATTGAGAATGCCCAGGCCCGAGCCGATCAGCGAGCCCAGCGGCATGATGGCGACGCAGCCCATGTCTTCGAGCATCTTGGCCTGGATGGGATCGTCGGAACAGTAGACCATCACCTCGAAACCGTCCTTGATCAGCGCCTCGGCGGCCTTCAGCGTCTCGGGCATGTTGGGATACAAGGTGGTCTGGTCGCCCAGCACCTCCAGCTTCACCAGGTTCCAGCCGCCGGCCTCGCGCGCCAGGCGGAGCGTGCGCACCGACTCGTCGGCGGTGTAGCAGCCGGCGGTGTTGGGCAGGAAGGTGTACTTCTTGGGGCTGACGTAATCCACCAGCATGGGCTTGGTGGGATCGGACAGGTTGACCCGGCGCACCGCCACGGTGACGATCTCGGCGCCCGATGCCTCGATGGCGACGGCGGTCTCCTCGAAATCCTTGTACTTGCCGGTACCGACCAGCAGCCGCGAGGTAAAGGTCTTGCCCGCCACGGTGAAGGTGTCGCCCGCGGCCGAAGGGCCGCTACCGATACCCGCGGCCGAAGGGCCGCTACCGATACCCGCGGCCGAAGAGCCGCCACCGATGAACGCGACGATTTCCAGCTTGTCGCCGTCATTCACCGCCACCTGGGCGTAGGAGGATTTGGGAACGATCTCCAGATTGCGCTCTACCGCCACCTTGCGGGAATCGACGCCCAATTCGCCCAACAGGGCCTCGACGGTCATGGAGGCGGAAAAGCTCCGCTCCTCGCCATTGATCACCAGCTTCATGAATGATGTCCCCGGATGTCCGGTTGTGTCCCAAGGGCCGCGACGGCCCCCTCGAAGTTCGAGCCTGAAACATGGCACCGAGCCGCCCGCGAGGCAATCCCCCGGCGATGGCGCATCTTCATCTCCGCCCGACCTGGTCTTCCGCAACGAGACGCGTTCATCTCTCAGCCGCCGGCGGAGGAGAGCGCTTCGATCCTGGCGGCGGCCCCCTCGCCCGCCGGAACCTCCCGATCCCGTCGCGGCAGGGTGAAGCACAGAACCACCCCCTGGCCTCCCTCGCCATCCTCGGCCCACAGGGCGCCGCCCAGCAGGAAGGCCATCAGGCGGGCCGCGGCGAGGCCGGCGCTCATGGCCCCGCCCTCGGCGTGGACCAGCAGATGGAACATGCGGTCCGGATCGCGCTCGGCCAGCGGCCGGCCGTTGTCGGCCAGACGGATTTCCCAATTCCCTTCCCGAGTCCGGACCTGGACATGAACGGCCGGCCCGACGTCCGGGCGGCGGCATAGAGCCACGTGGGCCAGCAGATTGGCGAGCAGATCGGCCAGCATCTCGGCATCGGTGGTAACGACGGGCAAGTCGTCCAACCGCACCGCCACCGCATTGTCGAGCCGTCGCGCCGCCACCTTGAACGCATCATCCAGGGCCACGGGAACCGATGCCAGCGGGCGCTCGCGCAGCCCGAGATAGGTGGACAGGGCTTTCAACTGGGCCTGCATGCGGGTGATGCCGGTCTTGAGGAAGTCCACGTAGCCCTCGGCCTCGTCCCCCTCGGCGCCGCTCTCGTGCCAGCGGATCAGAAGCTGGGAATAGGACAGGATGGTCCGCAGCGGCTCGCGCAGGTGGTGGGTCGTCAGCATGGCCACATGGGTGATGTCCTGGGTCGCCATGTTGAGATGGGCCGAGTGGGCGGCCAGTTGCCGCTTGGCCTCTTCCAGTTCCCCGATCCGCCGCGACAGGCTGGCGGTCGTCTCCTCGATCACGGCCAGCGAGCGGTCCAAGGCCTTACGGCCGACCATGCGGGCGAGCAGCAGCAGCAACCCCACGGACCCCAGCCCGATAGTCCCCGACAACAGGGCAGGCAGCAGCACGTCATCCAGCGGGACCTCCATCACCACCCGGCCCACCGGCAGCCGGCCGTCGGTGACGATATCCTCGATCCGCAGGTTGAAGTATCCCGCCTCGCCCGACACGGGAAATTCGTTGACGCTTCCGGCCTGATCGATAAAGGCCAGCCGCGAGGGGGGATTGGTGCCGCCGCGCAGCACGCCGCTCACCACCGAGGGAAGCCGAACGCCCTCGAATTCCCAGATATCCAGATTGGCGGAGATGAACGACGACATGCGATCCGCCACCAGACCGAGGCGGATTTCGGCCTCCAGACGGGCTTGGCTGTAGCGCTGCCACACCTCGAAGGCGGGAATGACGAACAGCCACAGGAATCCCACCGCCGCCAGCCCCAGGGAGAACATTCGCCGGACGCGGGCGACGGAATGGATGACCGCCTTGCCGCTCTCGACGGTCCGCATCACCGGCCGGCCGCAGGCAGGCAACCATTGGCGCGCAGCAGGGCGGCGGCGGCGGGCGAGCGCGCATACTCGACAAAGGCCCGCGCCTCGGCGGAGGGCCGGGCCGCCAGGGCGAGGACCACCGGCACGTCATGGGAATAGCGCCCGCTCTCCAACGCCTCGACATTCGGCTCGACGCCGTCCAGGGGCACGGCCACCAGCTTGCGCTTCTCGGCCAGCAGGGGCGCGAAGGCGCCGAAGGCCACCAGCGAATGACTGGCCTCGACGGCATCCATGGCATCCTGATCGGTCAGGGCCAGATTGGCGCCCCTGGCGTCTCGCGCCGCCGTCACCATGGGGGCGAGATCGGGATAGATCTCCAGCAGGCGGATGAATCCGGCGTCGCTGGCGGGACGCAGCAGCGCCCTGACCTCGCCGCCGGTGAAGGACGGCAGGGAATTGCCGAACAGGGCCGGCAGGTCGCGGTGGCTCAACGCCACGTCCTTGCGGCCGGCATTGATGAAGAAGACCAGCGGAGTGCGGCAGATGGGGATCGAGACGCCGCCCTCCACCTCGCCGGCCCTGAGGGAGCGGGCCATGATGCCCACGTCCACCTTGCCCGAGGCCAGCCCCCGGACCGCCCCGGCGGTACCGACGCTTTGCGGGACCAGAACCCCGGCGTCCGGATGTTCCCGCCGGTATTGCTCGGCCAGGAGACGGACCAGCGCCAGCCCCATGCCGGTACCGGCGGCCCGTACGGTCTCCGCCGCGGCCGGCAGGGCCAGCAGGCACACCGCCAGAGTCAACACGGCCCGTATCCGTTTCGTGGCCATAATGGTTATCCCGTATGAATGCATGCCCCCTATCCTTATTTGCCAAGAGTGCTGGACTTAGGCAAGGGGCTAGAGCCCATCCTGGACCAACGATGGGGGTGGATCGCTTCTGTACCTTGCACAGCGGCGGACCCGTGTTATAAACCCAGCCATGGTGAAAAACAGGCCCGATCCCATAATCAGCATTCTGAACGGTCCCAACCTCAATATGTTGGGCACCCGGCAGCCGGAGCTGTACGGGAAGGAGACCCTGGCCGATATCGAGGCCGCCTGCCGGACCCATGCCGCGACGCTGGGCCTGGTGGTGGAGTTCTCCCAGACCAACATCGAAGGCGAGCTGGTTACCCGCATTCAGCAATGCCAGAGGCGCGCCGCCGGCATCGTCATCAATGCCGGGGCCTATACCCACACCTCGATCGCGATCCTGGACGCCCTGCTGGCGGCCGAGGTCCCGGCCATCGAGGTTCACCTGTCCAACATTCACCAGCGGGATTCGTTCCGCCATCACTCTTACGTGGCCAAGGCGGCCAAGGGGATGATCTGCGGGCTGGGAAGCCACGGATACATCCTGGCGCTCGACGCGCTGGCCCGCCTGATCAAGGGAAATACAGAGGCATAATGGGCAACAAGACTCCCATCGACAGCGAACTGGTGCGCACCCTGGCCGCACTGCTGGATGAAACCAATCTCACCGAGATCGAATACGGCGTCGGCGAGATGCGTATCCGCGTCGCCCGCCAGGCGGCTCCGGTGGCCGTGCACCACGCCGCCCCGGCGGCCGTGGGCCATGCCTCGGCCATGCCGGCCCAGGCGGCGGCGTCGGACGCCGATCATCCCGGCGCGGTGACCTCGCCCATGGTGGGTGTCGCCTATCTGGCGCCCGAACCCGGCGCGGCCAAGTTCGTCAATCCCGGCGACATGGTCTCCGAGGGCCAGACCATCATGCTGATCGAGGCCATGAAGACCTTCAATCCCATCCGGGCGCCGCGCGGCGGCAAGCTGACCCGCATCCTGGTGACCGACGGCCAGCCGGTGGAATTCGGCGAGCCCCTGCTGATCATCGAATAGCATGATGTTCGAGAAGGTCCTCATCGCCAACCGGGGCGAGATCGCACTCAGGATCCATCGCGCCTGCCGCGAGATGGGCATCCGCACCGTGGCGGTGCATTCCACCGCCGACAACGACGCCATGCATGTGCGCCTCGCCGACGAGGCCGTCTGCATCGGGCCGCCCGCCGCCCGCGATTCCTACCTGAACAAGGCGGCGATCCTGTCGGCGGCCTCCATCACCGGGGCCGACGCCATTCATCCCGGCTACGGCTTTTTGTCCGAGAACGCCGACTTCGCCCAGATGGTCGAGGAGCACGGCTTCGTGTTCATCGGTCCGACGCCCGACCACATCCGCATGATGGGCGACAAGATCACCGCCAAGCAGGCCGTCAAGGACGCAGGCATTCCGGTGGTTCCCGGCTCGGACGGCTCGGTCGACACCGAGGAGACGGCCCTCGAAGTGGCGGCCGGCATCGGCTATCCCGTGCTGATCAAGGCCACCGCCGGTGGCGGCGGCAAGGGCATGAAGGTGGCCCGCAACGCGGAAGAACTGGTCGAATCGTGGAAGCTGGCCCGCAACGAGGCCAAGGCCGCCTTCGGCAACGCCGACGTCTACATGGAGAAGTATCTCGGCCATCCCCGGCACATCGAGATGCAGATCCTGGCCGACAATTACGGCGCCGTGGTGCATCTGGGCGAGCGCGACTGCTCGCTGCAGCGCAAGCACCAGAAGGTTCTCGAGGAGGCCCCCTCGCCGGCGCTGAACGCCGATCAGCGGGCCCGTATCGGCAAGATCGCCTGCGACGCCATCGCCAAGCTGGGCTATCGCAACGCCGGCACCATCGAATTCCTCTACGAGAACGGCGAGTTCTACTTCATCGAGATGAACACCCGCCTGCAGGTGGAGCATCCCGTCACCGAGGCCATCACCGGCATCGATCTGGTCAGGGAGCAGATCCGCATCGCCGCCGGCGCGCCGCTGGGCTACACCCAGGCCGATGTGCGCTTTGCCGGCCACGCCCTGGAGTGCCGCGTCAATGCCGAGGACCCGGTGACCTTCGTCCCCTGCCCCGGACGCATCGAGGGCTACCATGCCCCCGGCGGTCTCGGCGTGCGGGTGGATTCGGGGCTCTATGCCGGCTATCGCATTCCGCCCCATTACGACTCGATGATCGCCAAGCTGATCGTCTACGGCAACACCCGCAACGAGGCGCTGATGCGGCTAAAGCGGGCACTGGGCGAGTACGTGATCGAAGGCGTCAAGACCACCCTGCCGCTGCACAACCGGCTGGTCCAGGACGCCGATTTCGTCAATGGCGATTACGATATCCACTGGCTGGAGAAGTTCGTGGCGCAGCACTCCTGAAGCTCAGGAGTGCTGTTTCCCTGATCGGGGTCACGGCCCGCTCAGGTCACAGGCCGGGCCGGACCCATTCGTAGATCTCGTCGTGGCGGATGGCGCAATGGCATCCGGCGGCGCAGGAACCGTTGTCCACCTTCCTGACCCGGCCCTTGGCGATCCACTGCCCCAGCATCTGCCGGATGGTATCGGGCGAGGTATCGAAGTGGGTGGCGATCTCGCCCAGGCCGGCGCGATGACGCTCCATCAGATAGGCTTTCACCTCGACCAGGGTCATGGCGGCTCCTATTGGGCGGGAGAAACGGCGGCGAGACGGCGGTCGCGGCCCCGCGCCACCAGCCACATCAAGCCCACCGCCGACAGGGGTGCCAGGACGCAGGCGGCCAGCCACACAGCCGAGCCGGCCGGGTGGCGCGCGAAGGTGGCGGCCTGATAGCAGGCCACCGAGGCGGAATAGCCCAGCAGCGACGTCCAGCCGACGGCAAAGGCCGTCCACCCCGCGCCCGCCTCCTGGCGGATGGCGCCCAGGGACGCCACGCAGGGGGTATAAAGCAGAATCAGCACCATGTAGGCCAGGGCTCCCGCCGCACCGTCGAAGCGGGCGACCATGGCGCCGAATACGCCGTCCTTGACCTTCAGTTCGGCGGCGGCCTCGGCCGAGGACCCGGTGAAGGACAGATCGATGCCCAAGGGATCGCCCAGCGATTCGGCCAGCTTGGAAAGCTTGACGGGCACGGTCGCCGCCGCCGCCATGAGCTTGTCGCCGATACCGCCCTTGGCCTCCTCCTCCGCGCGGGCGCCGCTATCCTCGGCTCCCACCTGGGTGTAGAGGGCGTTGAGGGTTCCCACCACCGCTTCCTTGGCGAAAACGCCGGTGAACAGCCCCACCGCCGCCGGCCAGTTGTCGTCGGACAGGCCGATGGGGTGGAAGATCGGGGTGATGGCCCGGCTGACGGCGGCCAGCACCGAATCCCGGCTGTTCTCCTTGCCGAAGCTGAAATCGGTGCCCACGGCGTTGAGCACGCTCAGCACCGTCACCAGCGGCACGATGAATTGCCCGGCGCGGAAGATGAACTCGGACAGCCGCTGCCAGGCCTGCATCACCACGGTGCGGGCGGTGGGCAGGTGGTAGGGCGGCAGTTCCAGGACGAAGGGCGAGGCCTCGCCCCGGAGCAGAGTGCCCTTGAGGATCAGGCCGGTGCCCACCGCGAAGACGATGCCCACCAGATAGAGGGAGAAGACGATGTTCTGGCCGCTCTCGGCGAAAAAGGCGGCGGCGAACAGGGCATAGACCGGCAGCCGGGCGCCGCACGACATGAACGGCGCCATCATGATGGTCAGTACCCGGTCGCGGCGACTTTCCAGGGTACGGGTGGCCATGATGGCCGGCACGTTGCAGCCGAAGCCGACGATCAGCGGCACGAAGGACTTGCCCGGCAGGCCGATGGCCCGCATGGCGCGGTCCATGACGAAGGCGGCGCGGGCCATGTAGCCCGAATCCTCCAGGAACGACAGGAACAGGAACAGCGAACCGATAATGGGAATGAAGGTGGCCACCGTCTTGATGCCGCTGCCGATACCGCCCGACACCACCGCCACCAGCCATTCCGGGGCGCCGATCATCCCCAGGGCCACGGCGCTGCCGTCGATGACCAGGGCCTCGGTCGCCTGACCGAAGAAGTCGATGAAGGCGCCACCCACCTTGATGGTGAACAGGAACATCAGATACATGGCGGCCAGGAACACCGGCACGCCGAGGAAGCGGTTGAGCACCACCTTGTCGATACGCCGGGTCAGGGCCAGCGACACCTTGCGCGACTGCTGCACGCAGGACCGCATCACCCCGCCGATGAAGGTGTAGCGCCCGTCGGCGATGATGATGTCGGCCTCTTCGCCGCAGCGGGTCTCGATCTCGGCGCGATGCGCCTCGATTTCGGCATCCAGCCGGCCTTCGGCCATGGCTTCGGCGAAGCTGTCGCCTTCGATCAGTTTCAGCGCCGCCCAGGCCGCGTCCACCTTGGCGCGGGCGGCCGCCTCGGCCAAGTGGGGCGCCAGCGCGCCGCGTGCCGCTGCCACCGCCTCGGCGTGGGGAGGCTGGACGGCAGGCACATGGCGAGCGCGGCAGGCATCGGCGATGGCCGCCTTCAGGCCGTCCAACCCGCGGCGCCGGCTGGCGATGACCGGCACCACCGGACAGTCCAGGGCGCGGGACAGGGCCTCGACGTCGATGTGGATGCCGCTCTTTTCCGCCAGATCCATCATGTTGACGGCCACCACCAGCGGAACCCGCATCTCCAGCAACTGGGCGGTCAGGTAGAGGTTACGCTCGAGATTGTAGGCGTCGACGATATTGACCACCACCTCCGGCTCGCCGGACAGGATGTAGTCGCGCGACACCCGCTCGTCCTCGGACCCCTTGGAGATGCCGCCGATCATGTAGATGCCGGGCAGGTCGACCAGATCGTATTCCTGGCCGTCGCGGTGATAGGTGCCGACCTTCTTCTCGACGGTGACGCCCGGCCAGTTGCCCACCTGCTGGGTGGAGCCGGTCAGGGCGTTGAACAGCGTCGTCTTGCCGCAATTGGGATTGCCGACGACGGCGACCACATGAGCCATGATCAGGCCCTGACCGCCTTCAGGATGGCGGCTTCGTGCTTACGCAGCGTCAGGGTGAAGTTACGCACGGTGATCTCCACCGGATCGCCCATGGGCGCCACGCGGGTCACCGAGAACACCGCGCCGGGGGTCAGCCCCATGGCGAGCAGCCGCTGGCGGTAGTCCCGCTCGCCCTTGGTGAAGCCGACCACACGGGCCGAGTCACCGGGCTTCATGTCTTGCAGCGAAACGTCCATGGCCTTTGCCTCGCGACAGCAGATGCAACCGCATCGCATCTTCATTCTCAGGCATAGACCATTAGAAAAATATGGTCAAGGAAAGAGAGCGCATATCACCCCCGCCGGCGGGCCAATACCGAGCGCCGGTGCCGGGCGTGACCGACATTCGCGGCCAGGGGAGTCATGTCGAACCCCGCCGCATCCAGGCAGGCCCCGATTTCCTCGACGCCGTAGGAGGACAGTCCGAGGGTCTTGCGCCGCTGGTGATAGTTGGAATTGAGGGTACGCAGCAGCCCCCTCGCCGCCTCGAGCAGAAAAGCCTCGCGCCAGGCGAAGCGCAGCAGGGCGGCGACATCGCCGACGACACTGTTGGCCGGGCTGAGGATGTCGCCGATGATCAGCTTGCCACCCGGCTTGAGCACCCGGTGCAATTGCCCCAGCAAGGCCGGCAGTCCTTCGCGCGGGATATACTGGATCACCGAGATGAGCAGCGCCACGTCGCACACCCCGTCCAGCACCGACAGATCGTCGGGCACCATGATGCCGTCCAGGTGGGAGTAGCGCTGGCGCAGCCTGGGCCGCCGGCCGCCGGCCGCGTCATAGAGGAAGACCCGCCCGCCCCTGGCGACGATGTCGGGCGCCATCAGCGCCTCGCCGCAACCGAAATCCAGCAGGGTGAAGGGAGCGGCGGGAAGCAGCGGCTCGATTCCCGCAAACAATTCCCTGTAATGGGCTTCAAGGTGGCGTGCTCCGGTATAAACCGAGACATCGCCATCCCAGTAATCGATCCAGCCTGCCTTGTTGCTCATACAAGCCCCCAACTCGGGTACGATCTTGGCGGCAAAGGCCGCTCCCGTGCAAGGGGAAGCTCGCGATAACAGATGCATTTCCCGTCAGGCCTCGTACACTGGTGACAATGAAGGAGTGATCGGGAGACGAGCCGGTGCGGGTATTGATCGAACCCGATGCGCAATCCGTCGCGACACGGGCGGCATCACTGGTGGAAAGCCTGGTCCGCGCCCGACCCGATTGCGTCATGGGTCTGGCGGCGGGGGCGACACCCCTCGCCATGTACGCCGAGCTGACCGACCAGCGGCGGTCCCTGGACTTCTCGCGCACCACCATCTTCGGCCTGGACGAGTATCTGGGCCTCGGCGCCGAACACCCCGCCAGTTGCGCCCGGACGCTGCGCGCCCATTTCATCGACAGGGCCGGGATACCGCCGTCGCGGATTCATCTGCTGGACGGTACGGCCCAGGGCGACCTGTCCGCCTATTGCGCCGCCTACGAGGACCGCATCACAGCGGTGGGCGGGCTGGATCTGCAGATTCTCGGCCTGGGGGTCAACGGCCATATCGGCTTCAACGAGCCCGGCTGCGGTCTGGCCGGCCGGACCCGGCTGGTGGGGCTGCGCCGCAGCACGCGCCGGACCAACGCGCCCATCTTCGCGCCCGCCGAGGTGCCCGACGCGGCGCTGACCACCGGAATCGGCACCATCCTGGGCGCCCGGCGCATCATCTTGCTGGCCACCGGACCGGCCAAGGCCGACGCCGTGGTCAAGATGATCGAGGGGCCGGTCTCGGCCCTGGTCCCCGCCTCCGCCCTGCAACTCCACCCCGATGCGGTGGTGGTGCTGGACGAGGCGGCGGCGGCCGGACTGGCATTGGCCGAGGATTACCGGGACGAGGCGGAAATCCTGCTGGATCGGGGCGGCATCACCGCCCTCTAGAAGACTCAAAGAAGGACCTGGGAGGGTCAAGCCATGAAAAACATCACCAAGATCGCCTTTCTCGGCGCCGGCAGCATGTCGTTCGGCCTTTCCACCTTCCGCGACATGTTCTCGTCGGACACCCTGGCCGGTTCCACCCTGGTCCTGGTCGACCACAATCCGGAAGCCCTGGCCCGCATGAAGGCCCTGGCCGAGCGCATGAACGCCGACGGCAAGGCCGGCATGATCATCGAAAGCACCACCGACCGCCGCGCCGCCTTCGACGGGGCGAGCGTGGTGATCAACTCGGTGGCCATCGACCGCATGCGGCTGTGGAAGCACGACTTCGAAATCCCCAAGAAGTACGGCATCCGCCAGACCCTGGGCGAGAACGGCGGACCGGGCGGACTGTTCTTCACCATGCGCACCCTGCCGCTGATCTTCGACATCACGCGAGACATGGAGGAGATGTGCCCCAACGCCCTGTTCCTCAACTTCTCCAACCCGGAAAGCCGCATCGTCCTGGCGCTGGGCAAGTACAGCCCCATCAAATCCATGGGACTGTGCCACGGCATTTTCATGGCCAGGGGCGCGCTGTGCCACATCACCGGCCAGTCCTGGCATGACACCGAGTGTTGGGGGATCGGCCTCAATCATTTCCAATGGATGCTGCAGTTCCGCAACCGCTGGACCGGCCAGGACCTCTATCCCCTGCTGCGCGAGAAGGAGCCCACCTTCGACCCCGGCTTCCAGCCGTTCAGCCGCAAGATGTTCAACATTTACGGCCTGTGGCCCAGTTGCAGCGACGACCATATGGGCGAGTATCTGGCCTTCGGCTGGGAAGGCGGCGAGCACGGCCACGATTACGACGGCGACGCGCGCGAGCGGGTCCAGCTTCAGCAGGATATCGAGGGCGTCCTGGCCGGCGGCCCGCTGCCCGACGAGTGGAAGCACTCGGTGGGCGAGCGCACCAACGTGGTGGTGGACGGCATCATCAACAACCGCCACCACTACCTGGAATCGGCGGTGCTGATGAACAACGGCACCATCCCCAACCTGCCGCCCGACCTGGCGGTGGAGGTCCCGGCCATCGTCGATGCGGCCGGCGTGCATCCGGTCTCCCTGGGACCGCTGCCCGAACCGGTGCAGAAGCTGGCCCTGGTCCAGGCCGGCGTGCAGCAATTGTCGGTGGAGGCCGCCGTTCACGCCTCCAAGGAACTGGCGCTGCAGGCCCTGCTGGCCGATCCGGTGGTCAATTCCTCGGACGCCGCCGTCAAGCTGCTGGACGAATTGTGGGAGATCAACCGGCCCTATATCCGCAAATGCGTGTGATCACGCCTTCGGCAGACTGACCAGGAAGGTGGAGCCCCGCTCCACCTCCGACTCGGCCCAGATGCGGCCGCCATGATGCTCGGCGATCTTGCGGCACACCGCGAGGCCGATACCGGTCCCCTCGTACTTGTCGCGGCTGACCATGCGCTGGAAGATGCCGAACACCTTGTCCAGGCAGTCGGCATCGATGCCGATGCCGTTGTCCTGGACCGAGATGATCCAGTCCGCCCCGGCATCGCGGCACGATACGTCCACCACCGGAATCCGGCCCTCCTGGCAATATTTCAGGGCGTTGCCGATCAGGTTCTGGAACAGGCGGGTCAGTTCGGAACGATCGCCCTCTACCGTGGGCAGGTTCTCGGCCACATTGACCACCGCCCCGGAATCCCGGATGGCGACGCGGAGATTCTGCAGCCCGTCGGCCAGCGCCATGTTGAGGTCGACGCTCTCCATGGCCGATTGCTTGCCGATGCGCGAGAATTCCAGCAGATCGACGATCATGCGGTCCAGCCGCTTGGCACCGCTGGTGGCAAAGGCGAAGTATTCCGAGGCCTCCTCGTCGAAGACGGCCCCCAGCTTCTTGCGCAGCAGGCCGAGATACGAGGTGATCATGCGCAGCGGCTGGCGCAGATCATGGGAGGCCACATAGGCGAAGTGCTCCAGTTCCTCGTTGGATTCCTTCAACTCGGCCACCAGTTCGGCCACCCTTCCCTCGATGCGCTTGCGCTCGCTGATGTCCTCCTGCATGCCGACGAAGCCGCATAGCCCGCTGCCCTCGTCCATGACCGGCGAGATGACGATGGAGGCCCAATAGGGGCTGCCGTCCTTGCGCCGGTTGAGCATCTCGCCGCGCCATTCGTGCCCGCCCCGGATGGTGCGCCACAAATCGGTGAAGACCTCGGGGGGAGTTTCGGCCGATTTGAGAATGCGCGGCGTGCGGCCGATCACCTCCTCGGGCGAAAAGCCGGTGAAGCGGCAGAAGCTGGGATTGGCATAATCGATCACTCCGTCCGGATCGGTGGTGATGATCATGTGGGGGTTCTGATCGACGGTCTGGGACAGGCGCCGCATGCGGGCCTCCCGCTCCAGGCTGCCCAGATGCCTGAGCGAAAAGAGGAACAGCATCCCTCCCATCCCCAGGGCGGCCAGCCCCAACCCGGCGAACCACGACATGGTGCGGGACCACGCGGCCAGCGCCCCCTCGCGGCTGACCGTCGCCACCGCCAGGATGGGATAACGCCGTCCCAGATTATAGCCGACGACGCGGGGCTTACCGTCGAAGGGGCTGACCTGCTGGTCGTATCCGGATCGCTTCTCGATCATGGCCGCCACGCCGGGAAAGGCGGCGGGCGCCGCCGTGGCGAAGGCCTCGGTGAAGGGATGGCGGTAGAGCGGAGCCCCGTCCATACGGTGAATGGCGATGGTTCCGTCGGCGGGCAGGCCCAGCCGGTCGAACAGGTCCTCGAACCGCCCGATGCGCAGCGAGATGCCGATCACTCCCTGGAACGAACCGTCCTCGCCGCTGATGCGCTGGGTCAGGAAGAACACCCACAGCCCGGTGATCTTGGACTGCGAGACCTCGCTGATGAACAGTTCCTCGCCGGGATTGTCGCGGTGGAAGACGAAATAGGGGCGCATGGAGGCGTCGGCCTGCCGGGTCGGATTGCCGACCGAACTGGCCGAGGCGATCCCGTCGGCATTCACGAAGAACAAGGCGTGCAGCGGCTTGTCGGCCGGATCGTCGCTGAACAGGTTGAGATGCGCCATGAACATCTCGTACCAGGCGGTTTCGCTGAAGGCGCTCACCCCGCCGCGTGCCCGGATCTCCCGCTGCAACGAGGTCAGGATGGCGGCCTCGGACCGGATGGTGGCCTCCACCTGCTCTGACAAGGCCAGGGCAAGGGTGCGCATGGAGCGCCCCGTCTCCTCAATGGTGGACCGCGGCCCCAGCCAGACCATCACCAGATAGGCGGCAATCAGGAACAGATTGGCGGAAACAAATCCGGCGACCAGCCAACGACGCAGGCGTCGAAACCCGAAAGCCTCCGCATCCTCCGACCGGGTCCTGGCGGTCGGCTGGGCCAAACCCATGTTTCGCTCCATAACATTCGACCCGATGGTTTTACAGTATTGGCGGCATCGGGAAATCACCCCTTCTAGCCCATACGCCAAAAGGCATATAAACCTTGAGCGTCACGCCCCTCTCTTGAGAATTAGCGAATGATCGCGAGCGAAATTATTGCTAAACCCCTGCCTGGCCAGAGTGATATCCGAGAGGGACCGTGAACAGAACCGATGCCTACAAACTGACCGTCACCGGGCTCGCCCTCCTGGCGCTCTGTCTGTTCGCCTATCCGGTCCTGCGCATCGGCACCGCCCTGGAGATCGACTACAACGAGGGCTGGAACGCCTATCAGCAGATGCGGGCCATGGCCGGCCTGTCGCTGTACTCGGCCGATACTCCCATGTTCGTCAACAACTACCCGCCGCTCTCCTTCTATCTGGTGGGAATGCTGGGGACGCTGATCGGCGACATGGTCCTGGCCGGCCGGCTGCTGTCGCTGGCGGCGGTGGCGGTCATCGCCCTGTCCGCCGCCTGGGTGGCCCGCGCCGCCGGAGCCCGGCGGTTGGACGCGGTACTGTCCGGTTCAGCGGCGCTGGGCATGCTGTCGGGCTTCGCCGCCGATTACGTGGGGGTCAACGACCCGCAATTGCTGGCCCAGGGCTTCCTGTGCGCTGGCTTCGCCGTCTATGTGAACCACCGGGGTGGAACGGCCCGCCTCCCCCTGGTCGCTCTGCTGTTCGCGGCGGGATTGCTGTGCAAGCACAACGTCCTGGCCCTGCCGCTGGTGACCACCGTTCATCTGGTCTGGCGGAGCAGCCACCGCGAGCGCGCCCTTTATCTCGGCACCGGATTGGGCCTTGCCGCCCTGGCCCTGGCGATCATCGACGCGAGGTTCGGCGCCGATTTCTTCCGCAATCTGCTGGCGTCGCGCCAGTACGACCCGGCGCGCGGCATCATCCTCAGCACCGAGATGCTGGATCTGCTGCAGGCCCCCATCGCCGTGATCGGCCTCTATGTCCTGCTGGGCCGCGACAGCGGCGTCACCGCCAAGATCGGAGCCTATCTGGCCCTGAGCCTGACCCTGGCCCTGGGCTTTTCCGGCGGCGCCGGCGTCGACACCAATATCTTCTTCGACGCCATGATCGCCTGCGCCATGGGCGCCGGCCCGGCCGCCGCCTGGCTTCGCGCCCATCCCGGCGGAGGACCAAGGGCCTGCGCCGCCCTGGCGCTGCTGGTGCATGCCGGCTTGCTGTTCCACATGCCCATCGCCCTGGGGCGGTTCGCCGTGGACATGGCCGGCGATCTCAAGGAGCGCGAGGCGCTGTTCCTCGAGGATATCGCCTGGCTGAAGACCGTCCCCGGCCCGGCCATCTGCGAATCGCTGCTGCTGTGCCTGCGGGCCGGCAAGCCCATGTGGATCGATCCCTATGGCGGCACCCAGGCCATCACCAACGGCCGCCTGCCCGCCGACGCCATGACCGGCCTGCTGGCCCGCCACGAGGTCGCCGTGGTGCAGATCACCAGCCGCCGCGCCCACCCGGCCGATGAGCCGAAGGGCGCCCAGTCCATGCCGCCCCGCTTCATCAATTTCGCCGACGAGATGTTCGACGAACTGGACCGTTCGTACCAGCTTCGCCGGGTCGGCATCACCGGCCGCTTCTACCTGCCCAAATAGGCCAGTCCCCGGCCGCGTGAATTGCCGTCCCGCCCACGATTGGGATAGGCTGGGCACATGCGCCCGCTCACCTCGGATCTTCTGTTGCGCGCCTATGCCTCGGGCATCTTTCCCATGGCGCGCTCACGCGACGAGAACCGCCTGTACTGGATCGATCCGGAACGGCGCGGCATCCTGCCGCTGGACGCTTTCCATATCCCCAAGAGTCTGCGCAAGCCCCTGCGCGGCGGACGGTTCGAAATCCGCTGCGATACCGCCTTCGAGACGGTGATGCGCGCCTGTGGCGAAGCCACCGCCGACCGCCCCGAGACCTGGATCAACGACCAGATCGTCCGGCTGTTCGTGGAACTGTTCGAACTGGGCCTCGCCCACTCGGTGGAGACGTGGCGGGACGGTGAACTGGTGGGAGGGCTCTACGGCCTGGCGCTGGGCGGCGCCTTCTTTGGCGAAAGCATGTTCTCGCGCCGCACCGACGCATCGAAAGTGGCGCTGGTCCATCTGGTGGCGCGGCTGCGCCATGGCGGCTTCCGTCTGCTGGACACCCAGTTCGTCACCGATCACCTGAAACAGTTCGGCGCCCGGGAAATCCCCCGCGCCGAGTATCAGGAGCGCCTGGCCGACGCCCTGGACGAGCAGGCCCGGTTCGACCGCGACGGCAGCATTCCGTGGGAACTGGCCCTGGGTTAGCGTGCCTTGCCGCGACAGTCGAGGACCCAGATGTCGTAGACCGGGTGTTCCATGGCCGACAGCGCCGGGCTGGACGCGAACATCCAGCCGCGGAACAGGGCCGCCGCCGGCTGGTCCTTGCGCAACTCCCAGATATCGAGGAAGGCGGCGCTTTCCGGCTGATCCTCGGGACGGCGCTTCTTGCAGGCCCGCACGATGATCTCCAGCGCCCCCACATGCACCGGCGCGCCCACCGGCGCCTCCACCGTCACCACCCGGGCGGTGACCTTGTCGAGCCCCTGCAACACCGCCGTATCGAAGGAAAGGTCGGTGCCGCTCATCTGAGGCGGCGCGGCGGGTACGACCGGCGCGTCTGCGGGAGCCGCATTCTGCGCCTGGGCCGAAGCCGCCATCAGAATCGCCCCCAACGCCAACACCCGACGCATGCCGCTCTCCTAAATTTCAGGCCCGGCCACCATTGGTCCCGGATCGGACACACCATGCCTGTTGCCGCCGCTTCCGCCAAGAGGGCTTTCGCCCTCGCGCGCACCGGGCACCTTGGCGAACGGGTAGACAGACGCCAACTAAGGAAATACACTTATAGCCGTTCTAAATAGGCAAAAGGAATGCATCATGTCACTCCGCCTCAAGCCCCGTCTCATTCTTGCATTCCTTCTGGTCGGCCTCGTCCCCTTCGCTACCATCGGCGGCATCTCGCTCTATAAGGCCAAAACCGCCCTGGAGCATCAGGCCTTCGCCGAACTGGAAGCGGTCCGCGGCATCAAGAAAAAGCAAATCGAACAGTACCTCCAGGATCGCCACGACGACATGGGCATCCTGACCGAAATGGTTCAGCAGATGTCCATCGACCCGGAAACCGTGGACCAGACCCATGGCGGATTTTTCAAGAAATTCATCAAGGGATACGGCTATTACGACCTCTTCCTGATCGACGCCAAGGGCTACGCCTTCTTCACCGATGCCAAGGAGCCCGACTACCGCACCAATCTGCTCGACGGCCCCTACAAGAGCAGCAATCTCGGCGCCCTGGTGCGCAAGGTGATGCAGACCGGCCAGTACGCCATTGCCGACTTCGCTCCCTATGCGGCATCAAAGGGTGAGCCGGCCTCCTTCATCGCCCAGCCGCTGATGAAGGACGGAAAGGTGGTCATGGTGGTGGCCCTGCAGCTTTCGCTGGACTCCATCAACGGGGTGATGCAGCAGCGCGACGGCATGGGCCAGACCGGAGAGACCTATCTGGTCGGCGCCGACATGCTGATGCGCTCGGATTCCTTCCTGGACAAGACCAACCACACGGTCCTGGCCTCGTTCGCCAATCCGGCCAAGGGCAAGGTGGATACCCAGGCCACCCGCGAGGCCCTGGCCGGCCGGACGGGATCGGCCATCATCGTCGATTACAACAACAATTCCGTGCTGTCGGCCTATGCTCCGCTGAAGGTCGGCGACACCAACTGGGCGCTGATCGCCGAGATCGACGACGCCGAGGCCATGGAAGCCGTCAGGTACATCCAGTGGCTGCTCGGCATCCTGGGGGGAGTCGGCGCGGTGCTGATCGCGGTGACCGGCCTGATACTGGCCCGCTCCATCGCCACACCCATCGTGGACATGACCGCCGCCATGCAGGAGATGGCCAACGGCAACAAGCAGGTTCCCATTCCGACCCACGATGCCGAGGACGAGATCGGCGACATGGCCAAGGCCATGCGGATTTTCAAGGAAAGCATGATCCGCGCCGAGCAGTTGGAAGCCGAGGCGCGGGCGGACCAGGAACGTGAACTGGCCCGCTCCCGGACACGTGAACGGCTCACCGGCGATTTTGACGTGGCCATCCGCCACATCATCGATAACGTCAACGAGACGGTTCGCAGCGTCCACACCACGTCCAGCAGCCTGCAGGCCGCCGCCGAGGAAACCAGCCGTCAGAGCGCCGCCGTGGCCGCCGCCGCCGAGGAGGCGTCAAGCAACATCCAGACGGTGGCCAGCGCCGCCGAGGAGCTGGGGGCATCGACCCTGGAAATCAGCCGCCGGGTCCAGGACTCGACTCTGATCACCCAGGAGGCGGTGGCGGGCATCCACAGCGCCGACGCCACGGTCGAGGGATTGTCCAGCGCCGCCATCAAAATCGGCGAGATCGTCAGCCTGATCAACGATATCGCGGCACAGACCAACCTACTGGCCTTGAACGCCACTATCGAGGCGGCGCGGGCGGGTGAGGCCGGCAAGGGCTTCGCGGTGGTGGCCAACGAGGTCAAGAATCTCGCCACCCAGACCGCCAAGGCCACCAGCGAGATCGCCGAGCAGATCGGCGGCATCCAAACCTCGACCCGCGATGCGGTCGACGCCATCAAGACGGTGGGGACCGCCATTTCCCGAGTGGACGAGGTGGTGTCATCCATCGCCGCCGCCGTGGAGGAGCAGAACGCCGCCACCCAGGAAATCGTCCGCAACGTCCAGGAAGCCGCCGACGGCAATCACGAGGTCACCCGCAACATCTCGCAGGTCTCCGTCGCCGCCGATACCACCGGCGAAATGGCCTCGGCCATGTTCAAGGTCGCGGAAAGCCTGGATGAATCCGGTGCCAACCTGGGCAAACAGGTGGGAACGTTCCTCGCCGACGTGAAGGCGGTCTAGGGTCGTAGTCTGACGCGGGCCGCTCTTTGGACCGCCTTTTCCCGGGGGAAAGCGGCGCTCAGCGCCGCACCACCACCAGGGCGATGCCCCCCAGCACCGCCGTCGAGGCCAGCGCCAGGCGCAGGCTGAGACTCTCGCCCAGCAGCACCGCCCCGGCCAGGGCGGTGATCACCGGCACGCTGAGCTGCACCGTGGCGGCATGGGTGGCGGGCAGGCCGCGCACCGCCACGTACCACAAGGCGTAGCCCATGCCCGAGGCCACGCCGCCCGAGGCCATGGCATAGGCGAGGCCCATTCCGTCGATCCGCGGCTCGCCGATCAGGGCGACGGCCAGACATGCCGCCGTCGCCAAGGGTACCCCGCGCAGGAAGTTGCCGGCATTGGCGGCCAGGGCGTCGCTCTCCCTCCGCCCGCGCAGGGAATAGATCCCCCAGGCCGCCCCCGCCACGATCATCAGGACCGCCCCCACCGGCTCCGGGGCGGTGACCCCCGGCAGCAGCAGCGCCACCAACCCGCCCAGCGCCAGCGCCAGCCCCCCGGTCTGGAGCGGCCGCAGCCGTTCCCCGGCCATCAGGCCGCGACCGATCATGGTCATCTGCACCGCGCCGAACAGCAGCAGGGCGCCGGTTCCCGCCGACAGCGACAGATAGGCGAAGGAAAAGGCCACGGCATAGCCGACCAGGGCCAGGGCCGAGCCCCAATTGCCCCCCCGCCGGCTTCCCGGCCGCAGCCGGAGCAGCAGGGCCAGGACGAGAGCGCCCGAGGCGATGCGGACCAGGGTGAAGCTGGCGGGATCGATGGCGGTGTGGCGGAGCGCCTCGCGGCACAGCAGGGAATTGGCCGCGAAGGCCATCATGGTAACCGCCGTCAACCCCCAGGTGCGCGGCGTTACCATGGAGCCGCCCCTATTCCTTGGCGGCCGGGGCCGGCGGCTGGTTGTCGGTGGTGGCCAGGAAGATCAGCTGGCCGACCATCTCCTCGATGGACTTGAAGTTCTTGGAGGGTCCCAGGGCGCCGCCGGCGGCGATCATGGTCGGCGACTTGCCCGGAGCCAGCTTGATGAACTTGCCGCCCAGCAGCCCCTCGGACGACACGCTGGCCACCGTATCGGCGGGCAGCTTGATGCCGTGGGCGATGGAGAGCCTGACCACCGCGTCATAGGTCTGCGGGTCGAGCGACTGGGACGCCACGGTGCCCACCTTGATACCGTTGATCTTGACGTCGGCGCCGGTATCCAGCCCCCCGACGCTGGCGAAGGTGGCGGAAACCTCGTAGCCCTCGATCTTCTTGAAGTTGGCGTGGGTATAGGCGAACACCAGGAAGAAGCCCGCCACAGCCAGGACCACGGCACCCATGATGGTTTCGATCAGATTCCGTCCCATGGCCTACCTGCTCAATTGGTGGTGGACGGCAGAGGCTTGTCGAGATAGCCGCGCTTGGCGCGGCCCTGCTGGATGATCATGTCCAGCAGATCCTCGATGACCACCGCATCCTGGGTATATTGAATTTCGGTGCCGGGCTTGAGCATCTGCTCGTCGCCGCCCGGCTTGAGTTCGATGAACTTGGCACCCAGCAGGCCGTCGGTGTAGATCACCGCCGCCGTATCGCTGGTCAACTGGACGTCCTTGCGCAGCCTGAGCGTCAACAGGGCGCGGTAGCGGTCGTCCAGCCCCTGGTCGATCACCCGGCCGACCACGGTGCCCGACAGGCGAACGGCACTGCCCACATTGATGCCGTCGGCACGGTTGAAGCGAGCTTTGAGGACATAGCCGTCGCCATTGTCGGTGCTCTTGCCCCCCACGGCGAAGGCGAGCATCAGCAGCAGGGCACCGACCAGCACCACGGTGCCGCCTGTCACGGTATCGCGATCAACGCGGCTGATCATGCCCCCATCCCCCCGTCAGAATGATCAGGGCTGCCACGCCTCGTAATCGCCGGTGGCGCGGTCACGCCGGCCGCCGGCCAGATCGTGTCCGGGCGGCAGATAAGCTTCGGCCGAGCCGGTCTTGTTGGAGCGGTGCGGCTGCTGCCAGGGCTGGCGGGCCACATCGGTCAGCGGCTTGTCGCTGGTATAGTGCAGCCAGGCATGCCATTCGGGGGCGACGCGCGACGCGTCGACCTTGCCGTTATAGACGACCCAACGCTTGGTGCGCCGGCCTTTGGCCTCGGCGCGCTCGGTATAATAGCGGTTGCCCTCGGCATCGGTTCCAACCAGCTTGCCCTTGGCCCAGGTGTAAAGCAGGGTGCCCAGCGTCGCCATCTCGATCCTCGCGAAACAAATGTCGGGCGGACTATAGGCAAAAGGCACCCTCCCCGTCCAGAGGGGTTGCACGTTTCCCGCCCGTCCCGACAAAAGTGGCGAAAACGGGCCATGGGCACCACTAGCGGTGCTAGGTTTCGTCGAAATCAAACACAATATGATGTGAATGCTTCGTAAAGAATCGTTGACGCGACAGAGGGCCGTGACATAGGCTGCGTCTCTGTCGAGGGAACACCACAAGATATTGTGGACGACACGGGAATTGGGGGAAAGACGCGCCCGGACGGGGACGCCTGCCGCCATCCTTGTGTCCACCCCGGCAGGATCGACCAGCGGAGCAGAGGGGCTACAATGCGCGTCCAGCGTCACTACACCAAGTCCGGCGAAACCGCCTATGACGGAATCCAGTTCCGCAAGGCGTCCAGCGAGATCCGCAACCCCGACGGATCGGTGGTGTTCTCCGCCACCGATATCGAGGTCCCCGCCGACTGGTCGCAGGTGGCCTGCGACGTCCTGGCCCAGAAGTATTTCCGCAAGGCCGGCGTTCCCGCCAAGCTGAAGCGCGTCGCCGAGAAGGGCGTGCCCGACTGGCTGTGCCGCCACGAGCCCGATTCCGAGGCCCTGGCCAAGCTGCCCGAGAAGGAGCGCGTGGTCGGCGAGCAGAGCGCCCGGCAGGTATTCGACCGTCTGGCCGGCACCTGGACCTATTGGGGCTGGAAGGGCGGCTATTTCAACGCCGAGGACGATGCCCGCGCCTTCCGCGACGAGATGGCCTGCATGCTGGCCCGCCAGATGGGCGCCCCCAACTCGCCGCAATGGTTCAACACCGGCCTGCACTGGGCCTATGGCATCGACGGCCCCGGCCAGGGCCATTCCTATGTGGACTTCAAGACCGGCAAGCTGGTCCGCTCCAAGTCCGCCTACGAGCATCCCCAGCCCCACGCCTGCTTCATCCAGTCCATCGAGGACGATCTGGTCAATGAAGGCGGCATCATGGACCTGTGGGTGCGCGAAGCCCGCCTGTTCAAGTACGGCTCGGGCACCGGCACCAACTTCTCCCGCCTGCGTGGCGAGGGCGAGAAGCTGTCGGGCGGCGGCCGTTCGTCGGGCCTGATGAGCTTCCTCAAGATCGGCGACCGCGCGGCCGGAGCGATCAAGTCGGGCGGCACCACGCGCCGCGCCGCCAAGATGGTGGTGGTGGACGTGGACCACCCCGACATCGAGAAGTTCATTTCCTGGAAGGTGCGCGAAGAGCAGAAGGTCGCCGCCCTGGTGGCCGGCTCGCGCCTCGCCGCCCGCCACCTGACCGAAGTGATGGCCGCCTGCCGCGAGTGGGACGGCGAGGACGGCGAGGCCCGCTTCGACCCCAAGGCCAACGCCCGCCTGAAGAAGGCGATCATCGCCGGCCGCAAGTCGGAGATTCCGGAGAACTACATCCAGCGCGTCATCCAGTTCGCGCGCCAGGGCTACACCCAGATCGACTTCCCGGTGCTGGACACCGACTGGGATTCCGAGGCCTACCTGACCGTCTCGGGTCAGAATTCCAACAACTCGGTGCGCGTCGACAACGCCTTCCTCAACTCCGTGCTGCAGGACGGCGACTGGGCGCTGAAGCACCGCAACTCCGCCAAGGCCGCCAAGACCCTCAAGGCCCGCGACCTGTGGGAGCAGATCGGCGAGGCCGCCTGGGCCTGCGCCGATCCGGGCATCCAGTTCGACACCACCATCAACGAGTGGCACACCTGCCCGGAATCGGGGCGCATCAATGCGTCCAATCCCTGCTCCGAGTATATGTTCCTGGACGATACCGCCTGCAATCTGGCGTCCTTGAACCTGCTGTGCTTCCGCAATGAGGACGGCTCGTTCGACGTGGAGGGCTTCCGCCACGCCTGCCGCCTGTGGACCATGGTGCTGGAAATCTCGGTGCTGATGGCCCAGTTCCCCTCGCCCAAGATCGCCGAACTGTCCTATGAGTTCCGCACCCTGGGTCTGGGCTACGCCAATGTGGGCGGTCTGCTGATGGCGTCGGGCATTCCCTACGACAGCGACAAGGGCCGCGCCCTGACCGGGGCCATCACCGCCCTGATGACCGGCGAAGCCTATGCCACCTCGGCCGACATGGCCGAGGAGCTGGGCGCCTTCGAGGGCTTCGAGAAGAACCGCCCGGCCATGATGCGGGTGATCCGCAACCACCGCCGCGCCGCCCACGGCATGGGCACCGGCTACGAGGGTCTGTCGGTCACTCCGGTGCCGCTGGACGCCGCCAATTGCCCCGACGCCCCCCTGCTGGCCGCAGCCCGTCAGGCGTGGGACGAGGCTCTGGCCAAGGGCGAGAAGCACGGCTTCCGCAATGCCCAGTCCACCGTGGTCGCCCCCACCGGCACCATCGGCCTGGTGATGGATTGCGACACCACCGGCATCGAGCCCGACTTCGCCCTGGTGAAGTTCAAGAAGCTGGCCGGCGGCGGCTACTTCAAGATCATCAACCGCATGGTCCCCGAGGCCCTGCGCACGCTGGGCTACAACGCGGCCGACATCGCCGAGATCATCCGCTATGCGGTCGGCCATGCCTCCTTGCGCGGCGCTCCCCACGTCAACCACGACAGCCTGAAGGCCAAGGGGTTCGACGACGCCATGCTGGAGAAGATCGAAGGCCAGCTGGAAAGCGCCTTCGACATCAAGTTCGTCTTCAACAAGTACGGCCTGGGCGAGCAGTTCTGCACCGAGACCCTGGGAATCCCCAAGGACAAGCTGGACGACTACACCTTCGACATGCTGGCCTGGCTGGGCTTCACGCGCGAGCAGATCGATCTGGCCAACACCTACGTCACCGGCGCCATGACGCTGGAAGGCGCGCCCTTCCTCAAGGAAGAGCACCTGCCGATATTCGACTGCGCCTCGCCTTGCGGCCGCGTCGGCAAGCGTTTCCTGTCGGTGGACAGCCACATCCGCATGATGGCCGCCGCCCAGCCCTTCATCTCGGGCGCCATCTCCAAGACCATCAACATGGCCAATAACGCCACGGTCGAGGATTGCAAGAACGCCTACATGCTGTCCTGGCGTCTGGGCATCAAGGCCAATGCGCTGTACCGCGACGGCTCCAAGCTCAGCCAGCCGCTGCAGGCCTCCCTGCTCGATGATGCCGGCGAACTGGCCGACGAGCTGGCCGACGCCTCCATGGCGAGCCGCACCGAGATCGTCGCCGAGCGCATGGTCGAGCGGGTGTTCCAGCAGGCCCAGGCGCGGCGCAAGCTGCCCGACCGCCGCAAGGGCTACATCCAGAAGGCCATCGTCGGCGGCCACAAGGTCTATCTGCACACCGGCGAATACGAAGACGGCAAGCTGGGCGAGATCTTCATCGACATGCACAAGGAAGGCGCCGCCTTCCGGGCCATGATGAACAACTTCGCCATCGCCATCTCGGTGGGCCTGCAGTACGGCGTGCCGCTGGAGGAATTCGTCGAGGCCTTCACCTTCACCCGCTTCGAGCCGTCGGGCATGGTGGAAGGCAACGACACCATCAAGATGTCGTCGTCCATCCTGGACTACATCTTCCGCGAGCTGGCCATCTCCTACCTGGGCCGCAACGACCTGGCCCATGTGGAGCCCGCCGACCTCACCCCCGACACGGTGGGCCGCGGCGCCCAGGAAGGGCTGCCGGAAGCGGCCGTTGCCGCCGCCGCCGCCCAGCAGTTGGCGGTGGTCGAAAAGGTGGCGTCGCGCGGCTATGTGCGCTCGTCCAACCTGCTGTTCATGACGCGGGCCAATGGTCCGACCTCCATGTCGGCGGACATCTCGGGCGGTGCCATGCAGTTGGCGGCGGCGGCCCAGAGCGCGGTCAGCGTCGCGGTGAACGCCGAGGCCCTGATCCAGGAGTTCGACGCCCGCGCCGAACAGATCCGCACGGCGCGCATGAAGGGCTATGAAGGCGACGCCTGCCCCGAATGCGGCAACTTCACCCTGGTGCGCAACGGCACCTGCCTGAAGTGCGACACCTGCGGCGGCACCACCGGCTGCTCGTAAGCGATAGCCGTTATGCCGCGCACCATAGTTTGGCCGGTGCGCGGCATCAAACGAAGCAACAGCCCGTCGTACCCCTGGGTACGGCGGGCTGAACCGTTTGCCCCTCCGATCCTTAATCCTTAGGCCGGCTCGGTGCCGCCAAGGCCCCTATAACACCGTTGTCACAGCATCCTCACCCTCCGATCACATGGATCGGAGTCATCCTTCCTCAAAAGGAAGGCGGTGCCCATGCAAATGGCAATTCGGTTCCTTCTCCTCCCGCAGGTCAGGCTGGTCGACATTGGACGCGAAGCGGCGCCCCTGGTTGCCCGCCCTGCCCTGATCGCCGCCACTTTGGCGCTGTTCGCCGAAACCATCGAGTTTGCCGGCGACAACCTTGCGGCCGTCCTGGCCCTTCTCGGAATGGGGGCGGCCGTAGCCGCCATCATCGTCACCCGCCTGATGCGAAGGTACTGGATTCACGCCATGTACGGAGATCGACCAATGAAGAGCGATGGAAACGATGGCGCGGAGATGGCCCCGCAAGCCAAACCGTTGATCCGCAGGGTCCAGTCGATGCTGCGCAGCCTCCACATGCCGCGCCTCCCGGGCAAGGCCATCCGCGTCAACTGGAGTCCCGACAGCCTGCGCAGCGTCCTGGATAAGGAACTGCCAGGAGCCGAAGTGCTGGTGGTGTCCAACCGCGAGCCCTACATCCATAATCTGGAGGACGGGCATATAACTTTACAGCGCCCGGCCAGTGGGCTGGTGACAGCGCTGGAGCCGGTCATGCGGGCATGCGGCGGCATCTGGATCGCCCACGCCAGCGGCTCGGCGGACCAGGCCGTGGTCGATGCCGAAGGCCATCTGCCGGTGCCGCCGGGCGCGCCGACCTACACCCTGCGCCGCATCTGGCTGTCCGAGGAGGAACAGGACGGCTACTACTACGGCTTCGCCAATGAAGGGATGTGGCCGCTATGCCATATCGTCTTCATCCGCCCGACCTTTCGCGCCTCGGACTGGGAACAGTACGTCGCGGTCAACCGCAAATTCGCCGACGCCGTGATCGCCGAGGCACGCACCGCCGATCCGGTCATCCTGGTCCAGGACTACCACTTCGCCCTGCTGCCCAGGATGGTGCGCGAGCGGCTGCCCGAGGCGACCATCATTACCTTCTGGCACATTCCCTGGCCCAATCCCGAGGTCTTCGGCATCTGCCCGTGGAAGGAGGACATCCTGTCGGGTCTGTTGGGCAGTTCGATCCTCGGCTTCCACACCCAATTCCACTGCCTCAATTTCCTGGAATCGGCCGACCGTTTCCTGGAATGCCAGATCGACCGCGAGCACAGCACCATCCGAGCCGGAGAGGTCTCCACGCTGGTGCGCCCCTATCCCATCTCCATCGAATGGCCGCCGGCGGCCCTGAGCCACCAGGCGCCGGTGAAGGCGTGCCGCGAAAGCGTACACAAGACGTTCGGCATTGCCCCCGACGTCTTGCTGGCGGTGGGGGTCGAGCGCTTCGACTACACCAAGGGCATCGCCGACCGCTTCCATGCGATGGAAAGCCTGCTCGATACCCATCCCGAATGGATCGGCCGCGTCACCCTGCTCCAGATTGCCGCTCCGACCCGCACCCGCCTTGCCGCCTATCGCGACGCCCAGGCCGAGGCGGAAGCCGTGGCCCAGGCCGTCAATGCCCGCTTCGGCCGAAACGGCTGGGCGCCGATCGTCCTGGTGGCCAGGCATCACGAGCCGGACGCGGTGTTCACCCTGTTCCGCGCCGCCGATCTGTGCATGGTCTCCAGTCTGCACGACGGCATGAATCTGGTGGCCAAGGAGTTTGTCGCCGCCCGCGACGACGAGGACGGCGTGCTGGTCCTGTCCACCTTCGCCGGCGCCTCCCGCGAGTTGCGGGAAGCCCTGATCGTCAATCCCTACGATATTCGCGCCATGGGTGAAGCCATCCACGCCGCCCTCTCCATGCCGGCCGAGCAGCGGCGCGAGCGGATGAGGCTGATGCGCGAGATGGTGGGGGAGAACAATATCTACTTCTGGGCGGGCCGCATGCTGCTCGACGCCGCTCGCATGCGCAAGCGCCGCAACATCGAACAGCAGGCCCAGGCCGACGAGGTATCCACCGACGAGTGGGGGCGCAAGCGGGTGGTGAACGGGTGATGCCGGATATCATGCCGCCATCCGAGGCCCCGATGGACTGGGCATTGTTCCTCGACGTCGATGGCACCTTGCTTGATCTGGCGCCAAAGCCCGGCGAGGTGGTGGTGCCCCGCACCCTGCGCCCACGGCTGGAGACCCTGAGGCGGCGGTTTGGCGGAGCCTTGGCATTGGTCAGCGGCCGCGCCCTGTCCGGTGTCGATCAGCTCTTTCCGGGAGGCCATGACGCGGCGGGCAGCCATGGCGCCGAATGGCGCCTTGCCGGAACGACCACGGTTCTGGCCGATCCCTGGCCCGACGAGGTGGCGACGATGGTCGTGACCGCCGCCGGTCTGCTGCCGGGAATCCTGGTGGAGCGCAAGCCCCGGTCCGTGGCGCTGCATTATCGGGATGCGCCGGAGCGCGAACCGGCGGTCAAAGCCCTGGCCGAAGCCGCCATTCGCAACGCCGGGACGGAGCTCCGCCTGCTGGAGGGAAAAGCGGTGATCGAGATCGCCTCCCCCGAAGCAGACAAGGGAATGGCCATCGACCGCTTCATGCGCGTTCCACCCTACGCCGGACGCCGCCCGGTCTTCGCGGGAGACGACATTACCGACGAAAGCGGCTTTGCCGCCGTCAACCGCCTGGACGGCCTCTCGCTGCATGTGGGGCGGAGCCTGGTGACCAGGGCGCATTTCCGACTGTCCACGCCCGTGTCATTGCGCCGGTGGCTTGCTCGCCTGGATCAGGCGCCGGGAGGTGTATCCGACCATGAACTCCCTTGATCTTGGCGTCATCGGCAATTGCAATATCGCCGCCCTGGTGGATTCTCGGGCCACCATCGTCTGGGGGTGCTTTCCCCGGTTGGACGGCGACGCGGTCTTTCATGGCCTGCTGAACGGCAGCCGGCCCCCAAGCCCGGCGCCCCCCGGTGACGGGGCGTTTTCCATCGAACTGGTCGACCAATTCCATTCGGAACAGGCCTACCTGCCCAACTCGGCGATTCTTTGCACCACCTTGCACGACCACCATGGCGGGACGGCCGAGGTCATGGACTTCGCGCCACGCTTCGCGCTTTACGAACGGATGTATCGCCCGCCGATGATCGTGCGGCGGATCAGGCCGGTGCAGGGCCGCCCGCGGATGCTGGTGCGGCTGCGCCCCGGCTTCGAGAGCGGCGGTCTCGCGCCGCAGATCACCCGGGGCAGCAACCACCTTCGCTATGTCTCGCCGGCCCAGACGCTCCGCCTGACCACCAACGCACCGGTGTCCTATGTCATCGAGGAGCGCCCGTTCGCCCTCGACCGCCCCATGGACATGCTGCTGGGCAGCGACGAAAGCCTTCAGGCCGGGGTGGAAACCACCGCTCGCGACCTATTCGAACGAACCCTGGATCATTGGCGCAGCTGGGTCCGGTCGCTGTCGATCCCGTTCGAATGGCAGGACGCGGTGATTCGCGCCGCCATCACCCTCAAGCTGTGCAACTTCGAGGAAACCGGGGCCATCGTCGCCGCCCTGACCACCTCCATTCCCGAGGCGCCGGACAGCCAGCGCAACTGGGACTACCGCCTCTGCTGGCTGCGCGACGCCTATTTCGTCATTCATGCCCTCAATCGCCTGGGCGTCACCCGGACCATGGAAGACTATCTGCGCTTCATCAACGATGCCGTCGAGGACGCCACCGGGGGGGAATTACGCCCGGTCTATGGCATCACCCGGGATTCGTCCATCGACGAGACCCTCATCCCCCACCTTGCGGGCTACCGGGGATTCGGGCCGGTCCGCGTCGGCAACCAGGCCCACCTCCAAGTGCAGAACGACGTCTATGGCAGCGTCGTCCTGGCGTCGACCCACGCCTTCTTCGACCGGCGGCTCACCCAGCCCGGCAACGCCCCCCAGTTCGAGCAACTGGAGCGCCTGGGACATCGGGCGGTCGCCGTGTTCGACAAGCCGGATGCCGGGCCGTGGGAGTTGCGGACCATCGCCTCGGTCCATACCTTTTCCGCCGTGATGTGCTGGGCCGCCTGCGATCGTCTGGCCAAGATCGCCCGCCATATCGGCCTGAGTGATCGCGCGACCTATTGGCGCCGGGAGGCCGACCGGCTGCATACCATCATCTGTGAACGCGCCTGGAACCCGGACCTGGGCAGTTTCGTCTCGACCTTCGGGGGAGATGCCATGGACGCAACCCTGCTGCTGCTCCACGAGGTCGATTTCCTCAACGCCGGCGACCCGCGCTTCGCCGCGACCGTAAACGCCGTCGCCGACAACCTGCGGACCGGCGATTTCCTTTTTCGCTATGTCGGCGAGGATGATTTCGGACGGCCGGCCACCGCCTTCATCATCTGCGTCTTCTGGTATATCGATGCCCTGGCCGCCTTGGGGCGGCGCGACGAGGCGCGGGAGCTGTTCGAAAACGTCCTGGCACGGCGCAACGCCCTGGGACTGCTGTCCGAGGACATCGACCCGTCGAGCGGCGAATTGTGGGGGAACTTTCCCCAGACCTATTCCATGGTCGGCCTGATCAACTGCGCCATGCGGCTGTCCCGGACCTGGGAAGAGGCGTTCTAGCCCCGGCTTCAGCCGGCATGCCTACTGGCTCACCCACTCGACCAGCTTCAAGGCCTCGGATGCGGACAAATCCGGCCGGACGGCCATCACCACCTGGACGGCCCGTTGCGTCGCCCCAAGCTGGTCGAGACCGACCGCATGGGCATCGTCCATCTCCACGTGGATGACACGGGCCAGAAAGCCGCCTTCCGGCCGGCCTGACGGTGGTCGGTATCGTTCCTGTTCGATCGGCATTCCGGACTCTCCGGGAAATGATCACCCCGATGAGGTGGGTCAGACGGCCAAGGAGTCAACCTGACCATACCACAAGCGATACGGGCGGATTAGACCATGGTGCATCGAATAAGCCACGATGGTCTGGCTTCATGCAGTCCCTCCGCCCACCGGATATATGGTCACCGTGTCGTCACAGCCTTCTCACCCGCCGCTCCTTCCAAGGGGTGTACGTTCTTACCGATGGGTCCGTCCCAGAACTGCAAGGAAGATCGTCATGAGAACGCTCGCCAAAGCCCCGGCCGCCCTGGCCGTGGTTCTGACCCTGGCCCTGTCGGCCTGCGCCAACATGACCAACCAGCAGCAGCGGTCCTTGTCGGGTGGCGCCATGGGCGCAGCGGGTGGCGCGGCTGTCGCCGCCCTGACCGGCGGCAGTGCCGGCCTCGGCGCGCTGATCGGCGGCGGCGGCGGGGCACTCATCGGTGCCCTGATCCCCGACAACGGACGGCCGCGAGACGGTTCGCCAAGGCGCTAGCGGTCATCGGGAGAATTCGACGGCAATCCCGGTTCCGGATGAGAGCCCGCGAGACGACCGGCGGGCTCTCCCGGATCATCCTCGGATCGGTTGCGCGACAGGAGGAAGTCCATGAGCAAGACCATCAGGACGCTCGCCATGTTGGCCATGATCGTGCCGATCGTCGCGTGCGCTCCGACAGACACCAGCGAAAGCACCGGCGAATTTCTCGATGACTCGGTGATCACGATCAAGGTCAAGAACGCCATCATAGCCGACCCGGCGCTGAAGGTTCTGCAGATTCGCGTGGCCACCTTCAAGGGCAGGGTTCAGATGAGCGGCTTTGTCGATAGCCAGCAAATGATTGCCCATGCGGGAGCCGTCGTTGCCGATGTGGAGGGTGTGAAAAGCGTACAGAACGATCTGATCGCGAAGTGAGCAGGAAGCCGCCAGCCCTGGGCGACAGGCTCGGTCTCCGAAAAGTCACAGATTTCTCACCCCCCGGTCCCACCGGAACGCGTACTCCTTGCAACGCCGATTTCACCAAGGAAGGGGTGCCGTCATGATCGATCATGAGAGCATTGCCGCCGCCGTCGACCACGGCGGACGCCGCGAGCATATAGCCATTGCCGCATGTAAATCCAACTCCGGCGCGGTAAAGGAAATCGCCTATTCCCCTGTCGATCACTGCTTCTTCGTGACCGTCGATGGGCGTGAGAGGCTGCGCAGCGACGTACCGGAAACCGCCTATAACTTTTTCAGCGGTATCGCGCCCGAATAGACGCCCACCTTTCGCAGACCCTCCCCTCGGCGCACCGCACGGATATGTGGTGCGTTATTTTTGTTTTGGCACAATATCTAGCTGGACGATGGCCCGTCTTTAGTGCATTCTGTCTCCACCATTTGATTCGCCCGGGCCGGATTTCGCTGAAGGCGTCAACGGCTTTTGGTGTGTCTTACAGCGGCGCGGATCCGAACTTAATCTCCTCGGTCCGCGCACAGAAGGGCCGACCCTCCCCCGGGGGTCGGCCCATTTTCTTGTATCCGGCCGACAATAAGAAAAGACCCCAGCCCAGGTGGGTTGGGGTCCAGGAGGGAGGAGAGTCCCCGCCGGTCTCAGGCGGCTTGGCGAGAGTGCCGTTCGGCGATGGGAGCCAGGATACCGACCATTCCCGGATAGAGTGCAATCAGCCGTTGCGCCTCCTCCCTGGCCAGGTCGCGGTCAACGGTCTCGTCGTTGGCCTCGGCGTCCAGATGAGCCAGCAAGGCGCGGACGTCACCCCACCGAAATGTCATGGTCCCCCTCCCCGTCACTCTTCCACCCGGCCATCCTAGCACCGGGCCGTGGCAGGGCCGCCCCACATCTCGTATCGAATTTCCATCTTTTATGATGAAAGTCTGTTACTCCGTGCAGCCCGGCGGATAAAATGCACGGGATGTGGTCTTGCGCCCGGAGCCCCCTATCCCGTGAGTAGATTAACATCACACATCATTACATCTGGAGCTCTGGCCGTCATGATGGGGAAATCGAGATGAGCGGGCGGATATCGCTCCGTGCCGGCTTCAACCGCTGGCGCCAGATCAGGGCGTTTCTCGTCATGCTTTGCGTCATGCCGGTCCTGGTATTCCTGGCGGTGGCGCTGATCGGCTCGAAGCTGGGGGCCATGGGCAATCCGCACAACGGAGGGTTCCTGGTGGTCCTGGTGATCACCACCTTGCTGCCGGCAATCGCCAGCCTGTC
The DNA here is from genome assembly GCF_900184795.1 of Magnetospirillum sp. 15-1. NCBI lineage: Bacteria > Pseudomonadati > Pseudomonadota > Alphaproteobacteria > Rhodospirillales > Rhodospirillaceae > Magnetospirillum > Magnetospirillum sp. 15-1. The sequence goes on from NZ_FXXN01000023.1 coordinate 73,572, forward strand.
TTTCCTCCGCCGGGCATTTCGGACCGGAGACGCTCTGAGAATCGACGATGACGGCCTGTATCTCCGAAACGTCGGACGGACCATTCCCTGGCCGGATATCCGCAAGCTGAGCGGCAAGCGGGTGGCTTCGTCGGACGGCTCCGTCAGCGCCTACGCCGTGCTCTATGCCGATGGGACGGCGGAAAAGGAAACGCAGATCAACGTCCCCGACCTGGCGGTCGACCGCCGGCGTCTGCAAAGCGCCCTGGAGGATCGTCTGGGTCCCCTCACCGGCTGAGAGAGGGCTACCGCACGCCCTTTTCGGCACCGGTGCGGGCGATGATATCGGCCACCAGCTTGCCGTTCTTGCCCAGCCATTCGTCGAATTCGGCGATCAGCTCGGGCGCCTTGACCGAGGACAGACGGTAGCTGTCGGCCACATGGGGCAGATTGGGGGCGAAGGCCAGGGTTCCCGCCAGGCCGGGAATGGAATCGGCGGTGTTCAGGGCGACCGCCACGTTGCCGTAGGCGCCGTCGATGCGCTTGGTCTGCACCTGCCGCAGCAAGGGCTCGAAGGAGGAGTTCTCCTTGAGCTCCACCGACCCGGTTCGCAGACGCTCCCCCCAGGCGAAAGGAGTGAAGCCGGCGATGGTACCCAGGCTGTGGACCGCTTCCGGCCCTTCCGGCATGGCCTCGCGGCGGACGATGGTTCCGTCGATATAGTTGATCACCGGCTTGGAAAAGGCGGTGGCCCGCCCCTGGCGCAAGGCCGGCTGCCAATCGGGCGAATCCGGGAATTTCAGATCGATGCCGCCGTGATTCAGCTCGGCATAAAGCCGTTTGATCGGCAGGGCCTGGAAGGTCAGCCGATGGCCCTGGGCCGCGGCGAAGGCGTCCAGGATATCCCGCGCCGCGCCGCGGAACTGCCCGTCGCGCATGCCGTAGACCGGGGAGTAGTCGATGGCCTCGACCCCGACCACCAGGTCGCGGGCCAGTCCCGGCACGCTCACCAGGCATAACAGGCTCGCCGCGACGATGCCGCCTCTTACCGATCCCAACCACATAAACGTCACTCCCCAATAGCGCGCCCGAATTGAAGCACGCCGCTCCAACGTGATCAACAGTGACGAAACGTCACTTCCTTGACCGTTGTCAACGTCCTGTCAATGGAGCGACACTAAGGTCCGCCGGACCGAGCGCAAGGAAACGAAGAGGCCATGGTGAAACGGATTGTCGCGGCGCTGCTGATTCTGCTGGCCCAGGCACCATCCGCTTCGGCCGATCCCCGCCCCTTCATGCGCGGATCGTGGCAGAGCCTGCTCCAGGCCCATGCCGGCCGGCCGCTGGTCGTGCACTTCTGGTCGCTGACCTGCGCCCCCTGCCTCGCCGAACTGCCGCAATGGCGCGACACCGTCAAAGGCGGCGGCATGGACTTCGTCCTGGTCTCGACCGATCCGCCCGAGGACAACGCCAAGGTGGAACGCACCTTGAAGCGGGCCGGTCTGGACAAGACGGAAAGCTGGAGCTTCGCGGATTCCTTCGTCGAGAAGCTCCGCTTCGAGATCGACCGCACATGGCGGGGCGAATTGCCCATGACCATGCTGGTCTCGGCCTCCGGCGAGCGTGACGCCCGCACCGGAACCGTCAGCCGCCAGGATATCGAGTCCTGGCTGGCCCACGCGCGCTGATCAGTTCTTGCGACGCCAGCCGGCGACGAAAGTGTCGACGTCGCTGATGCCGATATCCTTCAGCTCGCGATGATCCAGCCCGACCAGCTCGTCGCGCAGACGGGCGCGCTCGAAATGCAGGGCCAGGGGAGCGACGATCCGGCTGTCCAGGAAATCGGCGGCCAGGCCCAGAAGGGTGCGGCCATGGCCCTCGGCGGACGAGTGGGGAGCGCAGGGACGGACGGTGGGGGAAAGCGACATGGCGAACTTCCATTTCTTGAATAACACCAACAAACATATGGAGCTTTGGTGCGTCGCAACAATCGCCGGGATTGCATGGGCCCATGTCCAGGACGCGGGGGTGGATGACAGCCGGGCCGGCAGGCGATAGGCTGTGCCTCCACCACCAGCCAGGAGCGGACCATGAGCGGACCCATCAGCCAACGCCTGAAGCAGTTGGGCATCGAACTGCCTACCCCGCCGGCCGCCGTGGCCAATTACGTTCCCTTCGTGATGACCGGCAATCTGCTGTTCGTCTCCGGCCAGTTGCCGCTGGAGAACGGCAAGCTGGCCGTCACCGGCAAGCTGGGCGACGGCGTCGCCCTCGAGGACGGGGTCCGGGCCGCCCGCCTGTGCGCCATCAATCTGCTGGCCCAGGTCCGGGCCGCCGCCGGGGGTGATCTCGAACGCATCCGCCGGCTGGTCAGGCTGACCGCCTTCGTGGCCAGCGCCCCCGCCTTCACCGATCAGCCCAAGGTGATCAACGGCGCCTCGGACCTGATGGTCGAAGTCCTGGGCGAAGCCGGCCGCCACGCCCGTGTCGCCGTGGGCGCGCCGTCCCTGCCGCTGGATGCGGCGGTGGAGATCGAGGGAATATTCGAGCTGAGCTGAACCGCCCGGTCAGGCGACCGCCGAAGTGGCGGTCTCCGCCAGCACCACGTCGCCGCAGCCGATCACCCGGTCCTTGCCGGATTGCTTGGCGGCGTACATGCGGTGATCGGCACGCTCCACCAGTTCGTTCCAGTTCTCGGTGCCGTCGGCAAGCCGCTCGGCCACTCCGATGGAGGCGGTCAGCGGCCGCCCGTCGGGACGCATGCCGAGCCCCGCCGAGCGCAGGCGGGCGACGGCGATGGCGGCACCGGCCGGATCGGTATTGGGCATCACCGCCAGGAATTCCTCGCCACCCCAGCGGATCAGGATATCGCCGCGGCGCAGGACCTTGCGCAGGGAGGCCGAGGCGGTGCGCAGGGCGTTGTCGCCCTCCTCGTGGCCGTACTTGTCATTGATGGACTTGAAGTTGTCCAGATCGACGAAGGCCAGGGACAGCGGAATCTTGGACCGTATGGCGGTGACGAATTGCTGGACCAGCATTTCCTCGCCCACCCGGCGGTTATAGGCCCGCGTCAGGCCGTCATGGGACGACTGGTCGACCAGTTGGCTCATGAAGTGCAGTTGGCTCATGCCCGACAGGGTCGCCACCATGGCCAGCAGCAGCAGCAGCCACTGGGCGCCCAGGTGGGAGGCGAAGGGCAGCAGTTGGTAGCCCAGCACCCCGGTCAGAAAATAGGCCCCCACCAGCGGCAGCCCCAGCAGGGCGCCTTCCAGGGCGGTGATGGGAAACACCGACAGCCCCGCCACCATGACGAAGGGCAGGAAGGCGTAACCGGCGGCGATCACCTGCTGCGCCGGATCGTTGATGGCGAACTGGGCCAGCAGCGGATGGCTGATCAGGAAGAATACCGTGGGAATGGTCAAGAGCCACACCAGCCCCCAGCGGGCCACCGCCACGCTGTCGGAGCCGCGATAGGAGAGCGCCAGCAGCACGAAGGCGATGGAGGCCATGACGCGCAGCGCCGCCAGATACATGGCCAGCGTCGTCTCGAAGATGATCAGGTCGACGGGAATCCACAGCGGCGTCAGCACGGCGAAGGTCGCCGCCACCAGACGAACGCGCGACAGGATCAGCAGCGAACGCCGACGTTGGACAAAGGCCGACTGACGGGTCGGCAGGAACAGGTCGAAGATTTCCGACATCGTCATTCCGGAGAAAACGATGGCGAGGACCTTCTTTATAACGGCTTTCAAAACAAGCACGTCGCTGCTTCCTTATGCCCTCTGCGGACCTGGGCTGACGGTAATGCGGGACTGGAATCGTTGCAAGGAAAACTACCACCTTGGGGTACCTCTCGGGTGGGCATGGAACCATGCTTTCGTTTGATGCCCACCTCTCATCTGTCGATTGACGTGCCCCGGGTTAATTCGGTATTACGATACCAAATTGGGCGACAGGCCCGCCGGAGTGAAACACGATGCCCCACAGGGCGACCGAAGAGACCCAGCGTCAGGCGCTGGCCGAGCGAGTGGGCGCGGCTTTCAGCGAACGCGACAGCGCGTCCCGCCTCCTGGGAATCGAGCTGGACGAAATTCGTCCCGGCTTCGCCCGCCTGTCCATGACGGTGACCGGCGACATGCTGAACGGCGTCGGCATCTGCCACGGCGGCCTCACCTACACCCTGGCCGACACCGCCTTCGCCTATGCCTGCAATTCCTATAACCGGGTGGCGGTAGCGCTGTCTTGCACCGTCACCTACCCGGCCGCCGGCCGCCAGGGCGACCGTCTTATCGCCGAATGCCGCGAAATTCACCGCAAGGGCCGCAACGGCACCTACGACTGCACCGTCACCACCCAGAGCGGCGAGGTGATCGCCCTGTTCCGCGGCCAATGCCGTATCCTCGAAGGCCATATCGTCGAAGGAAACCCATAGATGACCGAAGCGCTGATCTGCGACTACACCCGCACCCCCGTCGGCCGCTACGGCGGCGTCCTGGCCGGCGTGCGGACCGACGATCTGGCCGCCCACCCCATCAGGGCGCTGATGGCCCGCCATGCCGGGCTGGACTGGAGCCGGGTGGACGAGGTGGCCTATGGCTGCGCCAACCAGGCGGGCGAGGACAACCGCAACGTCGCCCGCATGGCGGCCCTGCTGGCCGGCCTGCCCTACAGCGTCGGCGGCACCACCCTCAACCGTCTGTGCGGCTCGGGCATGGACGCCCTGGGCTATGCGGCGCGCGCCATCATGACCGGCGAGGCCGAGCTGATGATCGCCGGCGGCGTGGAAAGCATGAGCCGGGCGCCCTTCGTCATGAACAAGGCCGACAGCGCCTTTTCCCGCGACGCCCGCATCTACGACACCACCATCGGCTGGCGCTTCGTCAATGCCCTGATGGAAAAGCAGTACGGCATCGATTCCATGCCGGAAACCGCCGAGAACGTGGCCGAGCAGTTCAAGATCGACCGCGCCGACCAGGATGCCTTCGCGGCCCGCTCCCAGGCCAAGGCCTCGGCGGCGCAGAAGAACGGCCGTCTGGGCCAGGAGATTTCCCCCGTCACCCTGCCCGCCCGCAAGGGCGATCCGGTGGTGGTCAGCCAGGACGAGCACCCGCGCGAAACCACCATCGAGTCCCTGGCCAAGCTGAAGGCGCCGTTCCGGGCCGGCGGCTCCATCACCGCCGGCAATGCCAGCGGCGTCAATGACGGCGCCGCCGCCCTGCTGATCGCCTCGCCGGCCGCCGCCAAGGCCCATGGCCTCACCCCCATCGCCCGCATCCTGGGCATGGCCACCGCCGGGGTGGAGCCGCGCATCATGGGCATCGGCCCGGTGCCGGCCACCCAAAAGCTGCTGGCCCGCCTGGGCCTGACCCTGGCCGACATGGACGTCATCGAGTTCAACGAGGCCTTCGCCGCCCAGGCCCTGGCCTGCACCCGCCAACTGGGTCTGGCCGACGACGACCAGCGCGTCAATCCCAATGGCGGCGCCATCGCGCTCGGCCATCCGCTCGGCATGACCGGAGCGCGCATCGTCGGCACCGCCGCGCTGCAATTGGCCCAGACCGGCGGCCGCCGGGCGCTGGCCTCCATGTGTATCGGCGTCGGCCAGGGCATCGCCATGGTCGTCGAGAGAGTTTAACCTGCAACTGTCCTGGCGAAGGCCCCGGTAGAGGGCCTCGCCGCTTCGGGAGGGTACCTATGTCCAAGTCCGCTCATCGTCGCGTTCCCACGCCCAAGGAACTGCTCGATCCCATCGAATTCGCCAGCCGCGACCAGATCACCGCTCTGCAGACCGAGCGCATGAAGTGGTCGCTGACCCATGCCTACAACAACGTCGAGCACTACCGGAAGAAGTGCCAGGAGAAGGGTGTCCATCCCGACGACTTCAAGGACCTGAAGGACTTGGCCAAGTTCCCCTTCACCACCAAGTCCGACCTGCGCGACACCTACCCCTTCGGCATGTTCGCCGTGCCCATGGACGAGGTGGTGCGCGTCCACGCCAGCTCGGGCACCACCGGCAAGCCCACCGTGGTCGGCTACACCCAGAACGACATCAACATGTGGGCCAATGTCATGGCGCGGTCCATCCGCGCCGCCGGCGGACGCCGCCAGGACAAGTGCCACATCTCCTACGGCTACGGCCTGTTCACCGGCGGCCTGGGCGCCCATTACGGCGCCGAGCGCCTGGGCTGCACCGTCATCCCCATGTCGGGCGGCCAGACGGAAAAGCAGATCCAGCTGATCATGGACTTCAAGCCCGAGATCATCATGGTGACCCCCAGCTACATGCTGGCCATCGCCGACGAGATGGACCGCATGGGCATCGACACCAAGACCTGCCCGCTGCAGGTCGGCATCTTCGGCGCCGAGCCGTGGACCGGCGCCATGCGCGAAGAGATTGAGGCCCGTATGGGCATCGAGGCGGTGGACATCTACGGCCTGTCGGAAGTGATCGGCCCCGGCGTCGCCTGCGAATGCGTCGAGACCAAGGACGGCCTGCACCTGTGGGAAGACCACTTCTACCCGGAGATCATCGACCCGCATACCGGCGAGGTGCTGCCCGACGGCTCCATGGGCGAGCTGGTGTTCACCAGCCTGACCAAGGAGGCGCTGCCCATCATCCGCTACCGCACCCGCGACCTTACCCAGTTGCTGCCGGGCACCGCGCGGTCCATGCGGCGCATGGGCAAGATCACCGGCCGGTCGGACGACATGCTAATCATCCGCGGCGTCAACGTCTTCCCGACCCAGGTCGAAGAACTGATCCTCAAGGATTACCGCCTCGCCCCCCACTACCAGTTGGAAGTCACCCGCGACGGCCACCTGGACTCGGTGGCGGTCAACGTGGAGATGCGCGCCGACCAGCCCTTCGACGACAGCGCGCTGGCCGCCGCCGCCAAGGACCTGCAGCACCACATCAAGTCCTATATCGGCATCAGCACCAAGGTGAACGTCCTGGCGCCCAATTCCATCGAGCGCTCCATGGGCAAGGCCCGGCGGGTGATCGACAAGCGCCCGAAGGCCTAACACCGCCTTACTCCCCCTCCCCCAACTCGGTTGGGGGAGGGTCGGGGTGGGGGCCCCTCTCCCGCAGCGCCTCCAGAATCCGTAAGAGAACGCCCTCGCCGTTCCCCAGTATCTCGTTGTTCCAGAACCGCAGCACTCGCCAGCCGGCCGCCTCGAGATACGCCGTCCGATCAACGTCGCGAGTACTGCCGTCATGCTGGCCGCCATCGGCCTCGATAGCCAGCCGGGCCGCGATGCAGGCAAAATCCAGGATATAGGGGTCGACGGGATGCTGGCGGCGAAAACGCCAGCCGGCCAAGGGCTCGCGCCGCAACAGCCGCCAGAGACGCCTCTCCGCTTCGGTGGGGTCGGAGCGCAGGGCGCGGGCGCGGCGGGTCAGGGAGCGTCTCACCTTGGCCATCGTTGCTCCGGCCCCCACCCCGGCCCTCCCCCAGCAGAGCCGGGGGAGGGAGTTTAGCACGAACCTCACTCCCCCTCCCCNGTCGAAGATGGGGGAGGGTCGGGGTGGGGGCCCCAGCTTACATCGGGGTAAGGCCCAGCTTGCCGAACAGGCTCTTGTCCTTGCCCGGCGCGGCGTTCTTGGCGGTCAGCAGCTTCTGGCCGCAGAACACCGAATTGGCCCCGGCCAGGAAGCACAGCGACTGCATTTCCTCGGTCATGCCTTCCCGCCCCGCCGACAGGCGGACGAAGGACTTGGGCATGGTGATGCGGGCCACCGCGATGGTGCGGATGAAGTCGAAGGAATCGGGGCGCTCGGCATCGGCCAGGGGGGTACCCTGGATGGGGATCAGCAGATTGATCGGCACGCTGTCGGGGTGCTTCGGCATGTTGGCCAGGGTCAGGATCATGCGGGCGCGGTCGGTCCGCGTCTCGCCCAGGCCGACGATGCCGCCCGAGCAGACATGCAGCCCGGCGTCCCTGACCACATCCAGAGTGTCCAGGCGATCCTGGAAGGTCCGGGTGGTGATCACCTCGGAATAATGCTCCGGGCTGGTGTCGATGTTGTGGTTGTAGTAGTCCAGGCCGGCTTCCTTCAGGCGCTGGGCCTGCCACTTGTCCAGCAGGCCGAAGGTGGCGCAGGTTTCCATGCCCAGCGCCTTGACGCCCTCGATCATGGCCACCGCCACTTCGAAATCATCGCCCTTGGGACCGCGCCAGGCGGCCCCCATGCAGAAGCGGGACGCCCCCTCTTCCTTGGCCTGACGGGCGGATTCGACCACCTCCTCCACGGCGAGGAGCTTTTCCTTCTCCAGGCCGGTGGCGTAATGGGCGCTCTGGGGGCAGTAGGAACAATCCTCGGGGCAGGCGCCGGTCTTGATGGAGATCAGCCGCGATACCTGGACGCGGTTGGCATCGAAATGAGCCCGGTGGACCTTCTGCGCCTCGAACATCAGGTCGTTGAAGGGAAGCGCGAACAGCGCCTCGATCTCTTCGGTGCTCCAGTCGTGCCGGAGCCCGTCGTCATTCGCCGCCATTTCCACTGCTGCCTGAGCCGTCACCGCCGTGTCCTCTTATGATGCGTCGCGGGGGCCGCAATGTAGTCCCCCGCAGGCGGCCTTTGCAACATTTGCAAGTCAGGCCAGGGGCAGGAAGATATCCACCACCGCCTCGTGCTCGGGAACGTCGGGAAAGAAGCGGACCCGCTGCAGGAACAGGGGCGCCTCGCCTACCGCCTCGCCGCTGGCGGGCAGCCAGTTTCCGTACAGATAGGCGAAGGCCCGCCCCAGGCCCTCGTCAGACCCCACATGGCGCAGCCGGGCACGGCGCCCACCGGGTATCAGCCCGGCGACGACGCCGGCATGGTTGGGCTCCACCGCCCGCCCGGTGGCGGCGCACAGATCGAGGCGGAACCGCTCGGGCGGAGTTTCGGCGGGATCGCCGTAGAGGATATTGAAGGTGGCCGAGCGGCTGGGCGGCAACCCCGCCGCCTTGCGCCAGGCGATGAAGCGACGGATGCTGTCGCCAATCAACGCCGGGTCGCCGCGATGGGCCAGCACCGCCACCGGGGTCGGCGGAAAGTCGACGATGGTCACCTGGGGATCGTAGCCATCCTGCGTCGTCATGGTTCGTCTCCTCGTCTCGGCCAGCGGCCGCAGGGCGGCATGCCAGCCTTGCCATTCCGGCCGCCGCCGGAACTGGCTGGGGCTCTGACCCACCACCCGCCGGAAAGCGCGCGAGAACGCCTCGGGCGCCTCGTAGCCGCTGTCCAGGGCGATGTCGGTGATGGAATGCCGGTCACGGAAGGCCAGCCGCCACGCCGCCCGCCGCATGCGGAGCAACTGCACATAGCGGGACACGCCCATCCCCGTGGCCGCCCGGAAGCAGCGGTGGAAATGGTACTTGGACAAGGCGGCGACACGGCTCAGGGTCTCGACATCAAGGTCGTCGTCGAGATGCCCGTCAATATGGCGGAGCACCCGTTGCAGCCAGACACCTCGTCCCACCACGCTCTCCAAAGCCGTCCTCCCGTCACACGGCGCCATGTTATCCGGTGGCGGACCGGGCCGCCTGATCGAAATTGCTATGGGTCATGCCTGCCATTCCCCGGCAAATTGGAATTGAGACCCCAGGGAAAACCCTCTATCAAGGCCCGGTGATGATGGGCTTGGACGACAGCATCGGACGCTTCCTCGACGGCCTGGACCAGGCCGGACGACGCCGGGTGCTGCGCCCGGTCGAGCCCCTGCCGGCCGGGCGGGTGCGGGTCGGCGGACGTGAGCTGGTCAATTTCTCCTCCAATGACTATCTGGGCCTGTCCCGCCACCCGGAAGTGGTGGACCGCTCGCGGCGCTGGCTGAACGAGTACGGCGCCGGGTCGGGCGCCTCGCGTCTGGTCACCGGCCACCTTGCCGCCATCGAGGCGCTGGAGGCCAAGATCGCGCGGGCCAAGCATACCGAGGCCGCCCTGATCCTGGCCAGCGGCTGGCAGTGCAACGCCTCGGTGCTGCCCGCCCTGCTGGACAAGACGCTGTGGGGCGCCGAGCCGGTGGTGTTCGCCGACAAGCTGATCCATGCCAGCCTGCATGCCGGGCTGGAACTGTCGGGGGTGCGGCGCCATCGCTACCGCCACGACGATCTCGGCCATCTGGAAAGCCTGCTCGAGGCCCATTCCGGCAAGAAGGGGCCGCGCTTCCCAGGGCCGCGCTTCATCGTCACCGAGACGGTGTTCTCCATGGACGGCGACGTCAGCGATATGAATGCCCTGGCCGCCCTGGCCCGGCGCTGGAACGCCTTCCTCTACGTGGACGAGGCCCATGCCACCGGGGTGCTGGGGCCGCAGGGTTTCGGCCTGTCGCCCGGCCTGGGCGCCGATATCGCCATGGGCACCTTCTCCAAGGGCATGGGCGGCTTCGGCGCCTATGTGGCCTGCTCGGCCCAATTGCGTCATTACCTGATCAACCGCGCCTCGGGCCTGATCTACGCCACCGGACTGCCGCCGGCCGTCTTGGGCGCCATCGACGCCGCCATGGATCTGGTGCCGCGCCTGGAGGGCGAGCGCGCCCGGTTGCAGATGATGGCGCGGCGCCTGCGCGAGGGCTTGCGGTCGGCCGGGCTGGATACCGGCCCCTCGGCCAGCCAGATCGTACCGCTGATTCTCGGCGACGAGCGGCGTACCCTGGATGTCGCCAAGGCGCTGGAGGACCGTGGCCTGCTGGGCATCGCCATCCGCCCTCCCACCGTACCGCCCGGCACCAGCCGCATCCGCTTCGCCCTGTCGGCGGTCCACACCGATGCCGACATCGACCGGCTGCTGGCCGCCATCCTGGAGAGCGTGGAGGCCACCAAGTGACGGCGCCGCTGCTCGCCGTGCACGGCTGGGGCTTTGATGCCGGATTCTGGATGCCGGTGCTCGAGCGCCTGCCCGATTTCCGCGGCGACTGCATCGACATGGGCTTCTACGGCACGCCGAAGCGCCCCAAGGTGCCGCGCCCGCTGATCCTCGCCCATTCCATGGGGCTGGCCTGGGCGCTGGCCAATATCCCCCGGCCCTGGGCCGGAGTCCTGGCGGTCAACGCCTTTCCCCGTTTCACCCGCTCGCCCCAGTTCGTGGACGGCGTGCCGCCCCGCCTGATCGAGCGCATGCTGGCCCGCTTCGACGAGGCCCCCCAGCAGGTGACCGCCGACTTCCTGACCCGCTGCGGGCTGCAGGACCCCGACACCTCGGCCATCGCGCCCGAGCCGCTGAAGGAAACCCTTTCCTGGCTGGCCCAGTGCGACGAGCGCACCACCTTGAAGATGCTGCCCTGTCCGGTCCTCGCCCTGGCGGGGACCAACGACCCCATCGTGCCCCAGGGCATGAGCCTGGCAAGCTTCGCCCCCGAGACCCTGGTGCTGGCCGAGGGTGCCGGTCATCTGTTGCCGCTGACCCATCCCGACTGGGTGGCGTCGCAGGTTCGCCTGTTCGCCGCGAGGCTGGAGGCATGAGCCGCAAGAAGACCATCGCCGGCGCCTTTTCGGCCGCCGCCGCCACCTATGAGACCGCCGCCCGCGCCCAGGTGCGGGCCGCCGATTCCCTGGTGGAGCGGCTGGGCCCCACCGCCACTCCCCTGCGGGTACTGGAATTGGGCTGCGGCACCGGTTTGCTGACCCGCCGTCTGGCCGCCACCCTGCCCGCCGGATCGCAAATTCTCGCCACCGATCTCAGCCCCGTCATGGTCCAGGCGGCCGGCGCCGGCCTGCCAAGCGTTACCTTCGCGGTGATGGACGCCGAGGCGCCGCATGTGACCGGGCCGTTCGACCTGATCGCCTCGTCCCTGGCGGCGCAGTGGTTCGCCGACCTGCCCGCCACCCTGGCCCGGCTGGCGGGGCTGCTGGCCCCCGGCGGGCGGCTGCTGCTCACCACATTGGGCGCCGGCACCTTCGCCCAATGGAAGGATGCCCACCGGGCCCTGGGGGTGGAATCCGGCGTCCCCGACTATCCCGACGCGCCGACCCTGGCCGCCATGCTGCCCGGTGCCAGAGTGGAATCGCTGCCGCTTACCCTCAGCTACAAGGATGCCAGGACCTTCCTGCTGTCCTTGCAGGCGCTGGGCGCCCAGACGCCCAAGCCCGGACATCGCCCGCTCTCGCCGGGTCAGGTCCGGCGTATCATCAAGGCCATGGGAAGCCCCTGCGCCATCACCTGGGACATCCTGCTGCTGGACTACCGCATATGAGGGGCGTCTTCGTCACCGGCACCGACACCGACGTGGGCAAGACCATGGTCGCCGCCTGGCTCGCCCAGCACTGGCAGGCCGATTACTGGAAGCCCATCCAGACCGGTTCGACCCAGGGCACCGATTTCGACTCCGTCGCCCGCCTCGCTCCCGCCGCCCGCATCCATCCCTCGGCGGTGGTGCTGCCCGCCCCGCTGTCGCCCCACGAGGCGGCGCGGCGCGAGAAGACCCGCATCGACCTCTCGGCCCTGGTGCCGCCCGTCACCCATCGCCCCCTGGTGGTGGAAGGTGCCGGCGGCATCATGGTGCCCATCAACGAGGTGGCGCTGATGATCGACCTGATGGAGCGCCTCGCCCTGCCGGCGGTAGTGGTGGCGCGCTCCGGCCTGGGCACCATCAACCACACCCTGATGACGCTGGAGATGCTGCGCCGCCGCCGCGTGCCGCTGCTGGGCGTGGTGATGAACGGCCAGCTCAACCCCGCCAACCGTCAGGCCATCGAGCATTTCGGCGGCGTGCGGGTACTGGCCGAGATTCAGCCGCTGCCCGCCGTCACCGCCGCCACCGTCGCCGGCTTGCCGCCGCCCACCTTCAGCTGTCCGGGTGAATCATGACCTTGTCCTATGACGATCTTCGGGCGCTGGACGCCCGCCATGTCTGGCATCCCTTCACCCAGGCCGGCACCGCCAAGCCGGCCATCCTGGCGCTCGGCGCCAAGGGCGCGACCATCTTCGCCGCCGACGGGCGCGAGTATCTGGACATGGTGTCGTCGTGGTGGGTCAACCTGCACGGCCACGCCAACCCGGCCATTGCCCAGGCGGTGGCCGATCAGGCCGGACGGCTGGAACAGGTGATCTTCGCCGATTTCACCCACGAGCCCGCCGCCCGGCTGGCCCACCGGGTGTGCAAGCGGCTGCCCGGCGACCTCAACCGGGTATTCTATTCCGATGACGGCTCCACCGCCGTCGAGGTAGCGTTGAAGCTGGCGCACCAGTACTGGCGCAACCACGGCCAGCACCGTAATACCTACATCGCCTTCGAGGGCGGCTATCACGGCGATACCGCCGGGGCCATGTCGGCCGGCCATTCCTCGGGCTACTTCAGTGCCTGGAAGGAAATGCTGTTCCCGGTGGAGACGGTCCCCTTCCCCGCCACCTGGGACGGTGACGATCAGGTGGAGGCCAAGGAGCTGGCGGCGCTGGATGCCATCGATCTGGTGTTCGCCGCCAATCCCGACCACGTCTCGGCTCTCATCATCGAGCCGCTGATCCAGGGCGCCAGCGGCATGCGCATGTGCCGCCCCGACTTCCTGCGCAAGCTGGAGGCCAAGGTGCGCGAGCATGGCTCGCTGCTGATCCTCGACGAGGTGATGACCGGGTTCGGCCGGACCGGCGATATCTTCGCCTGCGTCAAGTCGGACATCACCCCCGACCTGATCTGCCTGTCCAAGGGGTTGACCGGCGGTTTCCTGCCGCTGTCCATGACCGTGGCCCGCGACGGCATCTTCGAGGCCTTCCTGGGTCAGGACCTGTCGCGCGCCTTCCTGCATGGCCACTCCTACACCGCCAATCCGCTGGGCTGCGCCGCCGGCCTGGCCTCCATCGACCTGCTGGAAGGCCCGGCCTGCCAGCAGCGCATCAAGGAGATCGGCGCCATCCACCGCCAGCGGCTGGACGGGTTGAAATCCCTCGCCAACGTTGCCCACACCCGGCTGACCGGCACCGTGGCGGCCCTGGACGTCATCGGCGGCGGCAAGGGCTATGAGGCGACCATCGGCCCGCGCCTCAAGACCGCCTTCCTGGAGCGCGGCCTGTTGCTGCGCCCGCTGGGCAACGTGCTCTATCTGCTGCCGCCCTACTGCATCACCGATGCCGAACTGCACCGCGCCTGGGATGGGGTGGACGAGGTTCTTCGCCAATTGGCCAAATAACGTATGATGCCGTCCTCATGTTCAAGCGCCTGCTCCGCCAAGCCCCGCTGCTGCTGATCGTCCTGGGCCTCGCCGCCGCGGGCGGCTGGTGGTGGTGGCGCATGGCGGCGCCCGAGGTGGAGCTTGTCCTGCCCAAGCGCGGCCCGGCGGTGGAGGCCATCTATGCCACCGGCACGGTAGAGGCCGAGAAATGGGCGCGCATCGCCCCGGTGGTGCCGGGACGCATCGCCGAAATTCTCGCCTACGAAGGCGATACGGTGAAGGAGGGGCAACCCCTGGCCCGCCTGGACGACCGCGAGGCCCGCGCCAGGATCGCCGAGCTGGAGGCCAAGGCCGCCTATTGGCGAGAAGAGATGAACCGCTCGACCGCGCTGACCGAGCGCGGCTACCGCTCCACCGAGGCGACCCAAAAGGCCCGCAGCGAATACAATCAGGTCAACGCCGCCATCAATGCGGCGCGACAAAAGCGCACCGACCTTCTGGTCACCTCGCCCATGGACGGCATGGTGTTGCGTCGCGACGGCGAGATCGGCGAGCTGGCCGAGCTCAAGGACGCCCTGTTCTGGGTGGGAGCGCCGCGCCCGCTGCGCATCACCGCCGAGGTGGACGAGGAGGACATCGCCCGGGTCAAGATCGGCCAGAAGGTGCTGATCAAGGCCGACGCCTTCGCCGACAGGGTGCTGGAGGCCAAGGTGGATCGCATCACCCCCAAGGGCGACCCGGTCAACAAGACCTTCCGCGTCCGGGTGGTGCTGCCCGACGACACGCCGCTGCTGGTGGGCATGACCACCGAGATCAACATCATCACCGCCGAGCACGCCGACGCACTGCTGATCCCCGTCACCGCGCTGAAGGACGGCAAGGTGCTGGTGGTGGAGAACGGCCGCACCTTCGCCCTGGAGCCACAGACCGGCATCCGCGGCCGCACCATGGTCGAGGTGACGCAGGGCCTCGGCCCCGAACGCCCCATCCTCGCCTCGCCGCCCGCCGGACTGAGGGCCGGTGATCGCGTCCGGGTGAAATAGGGAGGACGCAAGGTGCTGCCGCTCGGTCTTTCCATCGCGCTCCAGCACCTGAGCCATCGGCGGCGCCAGACCCTGGTCTCGCTGCTGGGGGTATCGCTGGGCGTCGCCTTCTTCATCGGCATCTCGGCCATGATGCAGGGCTTCCAGCGCGACTTCATCGCGCGGATCATCGACGTGCAGCCTCACATCATCGTCAAGGACGAAGTGCGCGCCGCCCCCCGGCAGGCGGTGGAGCGCGCCTATCCCCTTGGCGCCGTCGCCCTGCGCGGCCTCAAGCCACGGGAGGAGGTGCGCGGCATCCGGGGCGCCCGCAACATGCTGGCCACGCTGGAGGAGATGCCGGGTGTCCGCGTCGCCCCGGCGCTGTCGGGCAACCTGCTGCTGCGCTTCGGCGGCAAGGATGTCTCGGTCAACGTCACCGGTATCGTCCCTGAACGCGAGCGCCACGTCACCCATCTGGAAAAGGACCTGCTGTCGGGCTCGCTGGACGCGCTTTACACCACGTCCAACGCCATCATCATCGGCGAGGGCATCGCCACCAAGGCCGGCATCCGCAAGGACGACCTGATCTCCGCCGTCTCGCCGGTGGGGGTGGTGCTGAAGATGAAGGTTGTCGGAATCTTCCGCAGCAACATCACCCTGATGGACAATTTCGAGACCTATACCCTGCTGAAGAAGGCGCAGATCCTCCAGAACCGCGCCAACGTCATCAACCGCCTCAACCTGCGGCTCGAGGACGTGGAGCAGGCCGGCACCCTGGCCGCCGACATCGAGCGGCGGTTCGGCTACCGCTCCGAGCCCTGGCAGGAGCAATCGCGCAACGTACTGGGCATCTTCGTCATTCAGAACGCCATCATGTATTCCACGGTCAGCGCCATCCTGATCGTCGCCTGCTTCGGCATCTTCAACGTCATCTCCACCGTGGTGTTCGAGAAGACCAGGGATATCGGCATCCTGAAGTCCATGGGCTTTCGCGATCGCGACATCCGCCGCATCTTCGTCATGGAGGGACTGATCGTCGGCATGATCGGCACGGTGATCGGCTGGCTGATGGGCTGGGGCCTGATCGAATTCATGGCCTCGCTGGACTTCCAGATGGAAGGCTTCATCAAGGCCCAGGGCTTCGTGCTCTACCGCACCCCCAGGCACTACGCCATCAGCGCCGCCATGGCCATCGCCTCGGCCACCCTGGCCGCCTGGGTGCCCGCCCGGCGGGCCTCGCGCCTCAATCCGGTGGACATCGTCAGGGGGGCGGGGTGATGGAGGAGGCCATCCAGGCGCGCGGCGTCACCCGCGACCTGCCCGGCCCGGTGCCGGTCACCCTGGTGCGCGATATCGACCTGACCATCGGGCGGGGGGAATTCGTGGCGGTGACCGGGCCGTCGGGTTCGGGCAAGTCGTCGCTGCTCTACCTGCTGGGGTTGCTCGACGTGCCGACCGCCGGATCGGTATGGCTGCAGAGCAGGGATACCGGCGGGCTTTCCCCCGACGCCATGGCCGAGTTGCGTCTGGCCTGCATCGGCTTCGTCTTCCAGTTCCACTTCCTGCTGCCGGAATTCACCTGCCAGGCCAATGTGGAAATTCCCATCCGCCGCCTGGGCAATCTGAGCGATTCCCAGGCGCGCAAGCGGGCGACGGAATTGCTGGACTCGCTGGAACTGGCCGACCACCGGCGCAAGTATCCCGACCAGTTGTCGGGCGGACAGCGTCAGAGGGTGGCCATCGCGCGAGCCCTGGCCAACGATCCGCCGCTGGTCCTGGCCGACGAGCCCACCGGCAATCTGGATACCCGGACCGCCCATCTGGTGTTCGAGCTGTTCCGCGACCTCGCCCACCGGCAGAACCGCACCGTGGTGGTGGTTACCCACGATGCGGAACTGGCGCAGACCGCCGACCGCCGCATCCATCTGGTGGACGGGCGGATCGTCGACTGAGCGGAGGTCAGACCCCCATCTTGGCGGCGAGAATGGCGGCCTGGGTGCGATTCTCGCAGCCGAGCGCGCGCAGGATGGCGGTGACGTGCAGCTTGACCGTGATCTCGGCCAGGCTGAGGTCGCGGGCGATTTCCTTGTTGGACTTGCCCTGGCGCAGCATGGCCAGAACATCGCGCTGGCGGGGCGTCAGCAGGGAATGCAACTGCTCGCCGTTGATGTCGCCCGCCGCCGGAACAGGAGAATCGGGAACGATGATATGGGGGCTGACGAAGGTGTCGCCCTCCAGCACCGAGCGGATACCGGCCATCATGGAGGCGCTGCCGGCCGATTTGCAGATATAGCCATGGGCACCCGCGTCCAGCGCCTTGCGCACCGTCTGCGGCTCCTCGGAAGCGGAGACCACCACCAGATAGACGTCGGGAGCCGCGCGCCGTACGGCACCGATGGCGGAAAAACCATCCATTCCCGGCATGGAAAGGTCCAACAGCGCCACGT
The DNA here is from genome assembly GCF_900184795.1 of Magnetospirillum sp. 15-1. Classification (NCBI taxonomy): domain Bacteria; kingdom Pseudomonadati; phylum Pseudomonadota; class Alphaproteobacteria; order Rhodospirillales; family Rhodospirillaceae; genus Magnetospirillum; species Magnetospirillum sp. 15-1. Next base: position 91,114 of record NZ_FXXN01000023.1, read on the forward strand.
CGAAATCACCGCCGCCACGCACCAGATTAAGCACCTGGGTAAAGTCACTGGCCTCGACGATGTCGAGAGGCTCGTTGGATAGGCTTTCCAGAACCATGCGTACTCCTTCACGGAACAACGCATGATCGTCGGCAAGAAGAACCTTCATTGCGCAAAATCCCCAATAAGTTCAGCCGCCCGGTCTGATCGAACCCCTCGACCGGACCGCACGGGAGCCGCGTCACACAGTCGACGCGAACCACATCTTCCCTCCGGCCCACCGCGCCGCCCCCATGGCGGGCCCGGCCAACCGGCAAACCCCAGAACCCGTAATACTTTAATCATGCTTTGGTCCAGGGAGCAACGCCGGATATGCAAGAGCATGACAGATATTCGCCAATATAAAATATCACTCCTGGATATGAATCACATTTATCAGCATAAGTTGAATCTGTCGGAATGCATAGACGGCCTTCATCAGGTGGACACCCGACGTCCGCAGCACGCCCCCGCATTTTTTCTGGCAGTTTCTTTGGTTGAATTTATTATTCTAACGGTTAGGCCTTTAACCGATACAAATAATCACAACTCAAATTTGGCAATACTGGCAAATATAGGCGGCGATGCCAGTGATGTCATCACGATGAAATCGTGGCAACGCAACGGCGCTCACCGGTTCATCCGAGGCCAGGGCGACAATGCTTGCTTCCCCGGGCGCCAGCATGGACTTGCCCAGTGACGGGTCCCAAACTTCCAGCTTGGGATGGGATGCCCATTTGTATCCCTCGATGAGCAGCAGATCGATGCCGGCGAAGCGGCCCATCAGCCAGTCGAGGGACGGCTCGGTTTCGTCCAGATGGATTTCGTGGACCAGGGCGAAGCGGCGGGGCGAGGCCATCACGCACTCCACCGCGCCGGCACGGGCCAGCGCCCGGCATTCCTCGTCGCCGACGGCCGGATCGTGATGGGTGTGCTTGACCGTGGCGACCCTGATCCCCGCCCCGACCAGGGCGGGGATCAGCCGGGTGAGCAGGGTGGTCTTGCCGCTGCCGCTCCAGCCGGCGATTCCGAAGACTTTCATGGCGGCCAGGGTATCAAACCGGCCGCCATGGGCAAGAGCCTATCTCCGGACGGTCAGCAGGAAGGTGTCGACCTCGTGGTTCAGGGCGGTGGCCGGGCGCGCCAGATTCTTGGCCGCCCAGATCACCCGGATGGCGGCGGCGCAATAGCGCACCGCCGCCTGGGTCACCGAGGCGACGCCGTCGCCCACCACGGCGGCATCGCCGTCCATCTCCTCGACGCATTGCTCGATACGGCCGGTGACCTCGCGCTGGCGGGCCACGGCGTCCGCCACTTCGGCGGCGATGCGGTCCATGCGCAAGATGGCCTCGCCGATACCCTCGATGGCCGAGGCCGTGTCGGCGGTGGCCCCCTGGATCTCGGCCACCTGGTCGGCGATCTCACGGGTCGAGCGGGCGGTCTGGTGGGCCAGGTGCTTCACCTCACCTGCCACCACGGCGAAGCCCTTGCCGGCCTCGCCGGCCCGCTGGGCCTCGATGGTGGCGTTGAGCGCCAGCATGTTGGTGCGCTGGGCGATCGCCTCGATCATGGTCACCACCCGGCCGATGCGCCCGGCCACCTGGGACAGGCTCTGAATCCGCTCGGTGGTCGAGGACAGCCGGGTCACCGCGTCCTGGGCGATGGCCGCCGCCCCCTCGGCACCGGCCGAGATTTCCCGCACCGAACCACCCAACTCGGTGGTGGCCTCGGCCACGGCGCGCACCGTATTCCGGCACTGGCGGGCCGCCTCGGCCACCGCCATGGCGCTGCTCTTGCCGCTGTCCGAGCCCGAGGTCATGCGTTCGGCGGTATCTTGGATACCGACCGCATTGGAGGCCACCAGATCGGCGGTGCTCTTCACCGCCTGCTCGAAGCCTTCGGCCAGGGCCAGCAGGTGGGTGCGGTTGGCGGCATCGGCCTTGGAGCGGATGGAGTGCTGTTCCTCCTGCAGCCGCACCATGGCGATGGCGTTTTCCTTGAACACGCCCACGGCGCGGGCCATGTCGCCGATTTCATCCTTGCGCCGGGTGCCGGGTACCGCCACCGCATGGTCGCCGTGGGACAGCCGTTCCATGGCGTCCTGGATCAGCCGTACCGGCCGGGTGATGGAGCGGGCGATGATCAGGCAGGCGGCCAGGAAGGACAGCCCGGCCAGCATACCCACCAGAGCGACCTGCCGGCCGGTGGCGCGGCGCTCGGACTCCTGGGCGGCGATGGCCTCGGCCATGCCCTCGCGGGCAAAGGCCAGCACACGCTGCATGACCGGCTGCAGGGCCTGAAAGCCCGTCCGCACCTCGCCCAACTCGGCCTTGACCGCCTGGGCGCCGGCGGCGAAAGCCTGGAGATCATCGCCATAGACGGCGGTCAGCCGCCGCAGGTCGTCGCGGGTGGAATTGGGCAGCGCCGAGGAATCGAGCGCCAGGTCCAACTGCCCGGCGGCGGCCCGATGCCGCCCCAGGGCATCCCCCTGCCCGTCCAGCATGAAATCGCGCTCGGCCAGACGCATCTTGACCATGGCCAGCGACAGCGGCGCCGAGCTCGGCCACATGGCCAGTTCCCGTTCCACCGCCCGCGTGGATTCGTTGAGACGGGCCCGCAGGCCGGCTTGCGGCGACAGGCCGAGGCGCGTCATCTCGCCCTCCAGCCGGTCGAAGGACTCGGCGATGGCCTCGACGCCCACCTGGGCCTCGCCCACCGCCTGGGCCATGGGGCCACCCGCCGACAGTTCGGCCACCGCATCCAGCCGTTCACGGATCTGCTGCAGGTCGCGTTTCAGGTCCTCGGCCACACCGGCATCGTGCTCGCGGGCGAACATCTCCATCAGGTTCTGCGCCGCCGCCGAGCGGGCGCGCACGTCGCCGGCCAGATCGTTGAGGCGACGATAGGAATCCTGGGATTGCAGCATGGCCTCGATACGCTGGCCGGCCGCCAGATACACGGTGCCGAACACCACCGAGGCGACCAGCGCCAGAACGACCAGAACGATGAAGCGGCCGCGGATGGGCAGGTCGGCCAGCAGCGGCACCTCGCCCACCCGCAGCCCGTCGCGCACCCAGGTCCACGAAATGGGGCGAAGGCCGAAAGAATCGGCGGTTACGGCATCCTGCTTCACGGTCATGTCCTTCAGGCTCGATGATCCCCCTTCCCCCGGACGGGATCATAGGGACCAAGCGGGACTCTTCCGTGTCAGCACGATGACGGTTTGATGACTCAGTCATTCACCTTTGAAGCACCGTCCGCTCCCGCCCCGAGCAGGAACTCCCCCGGGATCACACCCGAACGAGATGGACGTCGGTGATGGGCTTCTTGCCGTGGGTGTCGCGCAGCGAGCGGCGGACCGCCAGCCGGGCGGCCTCGCGGACCACGCCGTCGTCGCGCCGCACCTTCGGCGGCAACTCCTCGATGGCGTCCCTGACCGCTTCGACCACGGCGTCGTGCTCCTCCGCCTCGTGACCGGCGTCGAGCAGGCCAAGGGCGGTGAGCTGCGGGTCGCCCAGCAGCTTGCCCACCTTGTCCAGCACCACGGTGACCACGGCGGAGCCGTTGAACACCATGCGGCGGCGATTGCGCAGAATCTCGGAATCCAGCCGCACGATACGCGGGCCGTCCACGCACAGCTTGCCGGTGGGCACGTGGTCCACCACCTCCACCGGACCGGGGGCGAGGCGCAGCATGCTGCCGTTGGAGGTCTCGATGGCCTCCTCCACCCCGCAGGCCCGCGCCAGCCGGGCGTGCTCCTGCAGGTGGCGGGCCTCGCCATGCACCGGAACGGCGATGCGCGGCCGCAGCAGGCGGTACATCTCCTCCATCTCCTCGCGGGCGGGATGGCCGGAGACGTGGACGAACTCGTCCTTCTCGGTCACCACCTCGACCCCCAGGCGGACCAGATCGTTCTGCAGCCTGAAGATGTCCTTCTCGTTGCCGGGAATGATCCGCGACGAGAAGATGCAGACGTCGCCCTTGCCCAGGTTGACGTGCGGATGGTCGCCAGACGCGATGCGGGCCAGGGCGGCGCGCGGCTCGCCCTGGCTGCCGGTGCAGATGTAGACCACCTTGTCCTTGGGCAGGTAGGCGGCGTCGTGCTCGGTCAGGAAGGGCGGCAGGTCGGCGAGATAGCCGTTCTCGCGCGCCGCCTTGTCGATACGCCACAGCGAGCGGCCCACCAGGGCGACGCTGCGGTCGTTGGCCATGGCCGCCACGGCGATGCTTTCCACCCGCGCCACGTTGGTGGCGAAGCACGATACGGCGATGCGCCCCGAGAAACGGCCCAGCAGCTCGATCAGGCTGCCGCGCACCTGGGATTCCGAGCCGGAATGGCCCTTGGTGAACACGTTGGTGGAATCGCCGATCAGGGCCAGCAGCCCCTCCTTGCCCACCCGGCGCAGCGCCTCGGTATCGGTGGGCAGGCCCAGCAGCGGATCGGGATCGAACTTCCAGTCGCCGGTATGGACGATGGTGCCCAAGGGCGTGCGGATGGCCAGCAGATTCGGCTCGGGAATGGAATGAGTGATGGAGATCATTTCGATCTCGAACGGTCCCACCGCGAAGCGCGAGCCCAGTTCAACTACATTGAGAGGCACCTGGGTGTGCAGGCCGGTCTCGTGCAGCTTGGCGCGCAGGATGGAGGCCGAGAACGGCGTCGCCCACACCGGGCAGCGCAGACGGTCCCACAGGTACTGGATGGCCCCCAGGTGATCCTCGTGACCGTGGGTCAGCACGATGCCCAGCAGCTTGTCGCGGCGCTCCTCGATCCAGGCGGGATCGGCCATCACCACGTCGACCATGGGCATGGTCTCGTCGCCGAACGACACGCCGCAATCGACCATCAGCCACTTGCCGCCATAGCCGTACAGCGCCAGATTCATGCCGATCTCGCCGACACCACCCAGCGGCAGGAAGAGGAGTTCGCCCTGGCTCATCCCCGCACCGGGGCGGAATTACGGCGGTTGATCTCCAAAAGGCCGCGGAGCGTCAGATCGGCGTCAAGCGCGTTGATCACCTTGGTGGCCTCGGCGAACAGCGGCGCCAGACCGCCGGTGGCGACCACCAGCATCTCCGAGCCGAACTCTTCCTTGATACGCTTCACCAATCCCTCGATCAGGCCGACATAGCCCCAGAAGATACCCGATTGCATGGCCGGCACCGTGGCCCGGCCGATCACCTGACGCGGCCGCCCGATGGCGACGCGCGGCAGTTTGGCGGCGGCCATGTGCAGCGCCTCCAGCGACAGGTTGATGCCGGGTGAAATGGCGCCGCCACAGTAATTGCCGTCCGCATCCACCACGTCGAAGGTGGTGGCGGTACCGAAATCGATGACGATCAGCGGCCCCTTGTAGTACTTGTGCGCCGCCACGGCGTTGACCAGACGGTCGGCGCCCACTTCCTCGGGGCGGTCCAGCAGGATGGACAGGCCGAGATCGACGCCCTCGTCGCCCACCACCAGCGGCTCGCACTTGAAGTAGCGGCGGCACAGCGTCTTCAGCCCGAACACCATGGCCGGCACCACGCTGGCGATGATCGCTGACGAAATGTCGAGGCGGTTCAGCCCCTCGATGGTCAGCAATTGGGTGAGCCACACCCCCAACTCGTCGGCGGTGCGCTCGGAATCGGTTGAAGCGCGCCACTCGCCGCGCAGGGTGTCGCCGTCATAGACCGCGAAGACGATATTGGTGTTGCCCGAATCGATGGCCAACAGCATGGGTAAGCTCCGTCACAATCCCGGAAAGAACACGTCGCCGGCCAGCACCCGGCGAATACCGGCCGCCCCCTGGTCGAGCAGCATACCACCTTCCTCGTCGAGGCCTTTGAACACGCCCGACAGCGTTTCGGCCTCGAGGCGGACCAGCGCCGCCTCGCCCAATCCCCGCGCCCGGCCCAGCCAGGCGGTGCGGACGGGCGCGAACCCCTCGGCCCGCCAGCGCTCCAGCCAGGGGCCGAAATGCCGGCACAATCCGCCCAGCACACCGGCAGTATCGCCGCCATAGCCCGCTTCCACCAGCGCAATGGCCGCATACAGGGCCTCGGCCGGCGCCGGCCGGTTTTCCACGTCGACGCCGATGCCCAGGACCAGCCAGCCGTCTCCGGCGCTCTCCAGCAGCATGCCCGCCACCTTGCGCCCGTCGATCAGCACGTCGTTGGGCCACTTGCAGCGCACATCGTGACCGGGAACCAGTTCGTCAAGGGCCTCGGCCAGGGCCAGGGCCATCACGAAGCCGATCTGAGCCGCCTCGGCCAGCGGCCGCTGGATACGGATGGCGAAAGAGGCGTGCAGGTTGCCCTCGGGGCTCTCCCACACCCGGCCGCGCCGGCCGCGGCCGGCGGTCTGGCGGCGCGCCGTCACCACCAAAAGATCGGCGGCGGAGCCGTCCTCGACCCGCCGCCGCGCCTCGTCGTTGGTGCTGCCGACGCTGTCCAGCCCCACATGGCTGAACGGCGCCGACAGTTCGAAGGTGGTCATCCCGCCGCCGGGAACAGCACCTGGGCCGCCGCCTTGGCGCTGGTGACCAGTGGCGCCGGGATCAGGGTGAAGGCCAGGATGACGATGGTGGAAACCGCCATCACCAGGGACATGGAGGTGCCCACCGGCTTGTCGAAAGCTTCCACCGGCTCATCGAAGTACATGACCTTGATGATGCGCAGGTAGTAGTAGGCGCTCACCACCGAGGACAGCAGGCCGACGATGGCCAGAGTGAACTGGCCGGCCTCGACGGCGGCCATGAACACGTAGAACTTGCCCCAGAACCCGGCCAGCGGCGGCACGCCGGCCATGGAGAACATCAGCACCGCCATGACGAAGGCCATCATGGGATGGGTCTTGGACAGGCCGGCCAGATCGTCGATGCCCTCGACCATGCGGCCCTTCTGGCGCATGGACAGGATCACCGCGAAGGTGCCCACGTTCATGAACAGATAGATGGCCAGATAGATCAGCACGCCCTGGATGCCCAGCGTCGAACCGGCGGCGATGCCGACCAGCACGAAGCCCACATGGCCGATGGACGAATAAGCCATCAGACGCTTGATGTTGGTCTGGACCACGGCGGCGAAGGCGCCGACGAACATCGAGCCGATGGCGATGAAGGTCACCACCTGACGCCACTGCTCCACCAGATCGGCGAACGGGCCGGTCATGACGCGGACCATCAGGCAGAGCGCGGCGATCTTGGGGGCCACGGCGAAGAACGAGGTCACCGGAGTGGGCGCCCCCTCGTACACGTCGGGAGCCCACATGTGGAACGGCACCGCCGAAACCTTGAAGCACAGACCGGCCAGCACGAAGACCAGACCGGCGATGACGCCCATGTTGGGCTTCACCGGGTGCTCGTGGCCGCCGGAGAACAGGTTGGCCAGGGTCTCGAACGAGGTGGAGCCGGCGAAGCCATACAGCAGCGAGATGCCGTAAAGCAGCAGGCCCGAGGCCAGGGAGCCCAGCACGAAGTACTTGAGGCCCGCCTCGGTGGCCCGCGCGTTGTCGCGGTTGTAGGCGGCCAGCACGTAGAGCGCCAGACTCTGCAGTTCGAGGCCCAGATAGAGGGCGATGAAATCATTGGCCGAAATCATCATCATCATGCCGAGCGTGGCGAACAGCACCAGCACCGGGTATTCGAAGCGGCCGATCTTCTCGCGCTCCAGGTAGGGCAGCGACATGGCGGTGGCGATGGCCGAGGCCACCAGCACCAACCCCTTGGCGAAGCCGGCGAAGCGGTCGGCGACGAACAGACCGTTGAAGGCGGTCAGCCGCTCTCCTCCTAAGGACGACACCAGCACCATGGCGGCGCCCAGAGCCAGGATCACCAGGACCGACACCGACTTGGTGCTGTCCTCCTTGCGGAACACGCCGAGCATCAGCAGGGCCAGACCGGCCACTGCCAGGAAGATCTCCGGCAGCACCGGGACGAGGTCGAGAGTCTTGATCACGTCAGGGTCCCCCTCAGCGGGCTGCCAGCGTCAGGCCGTCATGGGCGGCCCGAGCAAGCTCGTAATTTGAAATCAGCTTGGTCACCGATGCATGCATCGGCTCGAGGAAGGTGCCGGGAGCGACACCCATCCAGATGGTCATGACGATCAGCGGCGCGAACACCGCGATTTCGCGCGGGGTCATGTCGAGAATGCCCTTCAGGTCCTCGCGGGTCAGGCGGCCGAACACCACCCGGCGATAGAGGTACAGCATGTAGGTGCAGCCCAGGATCAGGCCGGTCGCGGCGAAGAACGCCACCCAGGTATTGACCTGGAACACACCCATCAGCACCAGGAACTCGCCGACGAAGCCGGCGGTGCCCGGCAGGCCCACCGAAGCCATGGTGAACAGCATGAACACCACGGCATAGATGGGCATGCGGGTGGCGAGGCCGCCGTAACGGGCGATCTCACGGGTGTGCATGCGGTCGTAGATCACGCCGACGCAAAGGAACAGGGCGCTGGCCACGATGCCGTGGGACAGCATCTGGAACAGCGCGCCCTCGACCCCCTGGGTGGTCATGGCGAAGATGCCGATGGTCACGTAGCCCATATGCGCCACCGACGAATAGGCGATCAGCTTCTTTATGTCCTCCTGCACCAGCGCCACCAGCGAGGTGTAGATCACCGCGACGATGGACAGCGTGTAGATCAGGGGGGTGAAGTACACCGACGCTTCGGGCAGCATGGGGATGGAGAAGCGGATGAAACCGTAGGCCCCCATCTTCAGCAGCACGCCGGCCAGGATCACCGAACCGCCGGTGGGCGCTTCCACGTGGGCGTCGGGCAGCCAGGTATGCACCGGCCACATGGGGACCTTCACCGCGAACGAGGCGAAGAAGGCCAGCCACAGCCAGAGCTGCATCTTGAAGGGGAACGAATGGGCCATCAGCGACGGGATGTCGGTGGTGTGGGCGTCGAAGTACATGGCCAGCATGGCGACCAGCATCAGCACCGATCCCAGCAGGGTGTACAGGAAGAACTTGAACGCCGCGTACACCCGGCGCTGTCCGCCCCACACGCCGATGATGATGAACATCGGGATCAGGACGGCCTCGAAGAAGATGTAGAACAGCACCAGATCCAGCGCGCAGAACATGCCGATCATCATGGTCTCGAGGATCATGAAGGCCACCATGTACTCCTTGACCCGCTTTTCCACGCTGCCGAAGGCGGCGAGGATGCAGATGGGGCACAGGAAGGTGGACAGCAGCACGAACCACACCGAGATGCCGTCAACGCCCATGGAATAGGCGATGGTGGTTCCCGGGAACCACAGCGCGGTCTCCTTGAGCTGGAAGTCCGGCGAGGCGCCGTTGAACTTCGTCAGGATGAACAGCGACACCACGAAGGTCGCGATGGAGGTGAGCAACGCCACGTTCCGGGCGTTGCGCGCCACCACCTCGGTTTCCCCGCGGATGGTGAGGATGAACAGCGCTCCCAACAAGGGCAGGAACGTGGTTAGCGAGAGAAGGGGCCAGTCGTTCATGGGGCGTCTTCCTCGTCCTCAGCGCGCGTTGAAAATGTACCAGGTGACGAACGCCGCCACGCCGATCAGCATGGCGTAGGCGTAGTGGTAAAGGTAGCCGCTCTGGGCGCGAGCCACCTTCTGGGCGACCGCACGGGTCGCCGCAGCCACGCCGTCCGGTCCCACGCCGTCGATCAGCGCGCCGTCACCACCCAGCCACAGACCGCGGCCGATTTTGAAGGCGGGCTTCACGAAGAGCAGGTCGTACAGCTCGTCGAAATACCACTTGTTCAGCAGGAACCGGTAGACGCCCTGGAAAGCGCCGGCCAGTGCCACCGGGAGACCCGGAGCGAACACATAGAAGAGGTAGGCCAGGGCGATGCCCGACACCGCCACCACGGTGGGCAGCAGGGCCACCCAGGACGGGACGTGGTGGGCATTCTCCAGCGAGGGGTGAGCCTCGGTGACCAGGATGGCGGAGCGCCAGAAGTCGTGGCTGGCATGGCCGACGAACATCTCGTAGCCCGCCCAGCCGGCGAACAGGGCGCCGGCGGCCAGGAACAGCAGCGGGATCAGCATCACCGCCGGGCTCTCGTGGACGTGCGCCATCACATGCTCGTCGGCGCGCGGCCGGCCGTGGAAGGTCAGCAGCAGCAGGCGCCAGGAGTAGAAGGCGGTCAGGAAGGCCGCGAAACAGCCCAGCCAATAGGCGCCCTGGCCGGCGATGGTGTGCGACGCCCAGGCGGCTTCCAGGATGGTGTCCTTGGAGTAGTAGCCGGCGAAGAACGGAATGCCGGCCAGCGCCAGGGAGCCGATCCACATCAGCACCCAGGTGACCTTGACGTGCTTCCAGATGCCGCCCATGCGGCGGATATCCTGCTCGTCGCTCATGGCGTGGATCACCGAACCGGCGCCCAGGAACAGCAGGGCCTTGAAGAAGGCATGGGTCATCAGGTGGAAGATGGCGGCCTGATAGGCCGACACGCCGATGGCGAAGAACATGTAGCCCAGCTGCGAGCAGGTGGAGTACGCGATCACGCGCTTGATGTCGTTCTGCACGCAGCCCACCGTCGCCGCGAAGATGGCGGTGGCGGCGCCGATCACGGTCACCACGGTCAGCGCGGTGTCCGAGAATTCGAACAGCGGGCTCATGCGGGCGACCATGAAGACGCCGGCGGTGACCATGGTGGCGGCATGGATCAGGGCCGAGACCGGGGTCGGGCCCTCCATGGCGTCGGGCAGCCAGGTGTGCAGACCCAGCTGGGCCGACTTGCCCATGGCGCCGACGAACAGCAGCAGGCAGCAGATGGTGATGGCGTGCCACTGGACGCCGAAGAAATTCACGGTGGCGGCGGCCTTGTCCGGGGCGGCGGCGAAGATGGCGTCGAAGCCGACCGAGCCGAACAGGAAGTAGACGCCGAAGATGCCCAGCGCGAAGCCGAAGTCACCGACACGGTTGACCACGAAGGCCTTGATGGCGGCGGCCGAGGCCGAGGGCTTCTCGTACCAGAAGCCGATCAGCAGGTAGGAGGCGACACCGACGCCCTCCCAGCCGAAGAACATCTGCACCAGATTGTCCGAGGTCACCAGCATCAGCATGGCGAAGGTGAACAGCGACAGGTAGCTCTGGAACCGCCAGATGGACGGGTCGTGGCTCATGTAGCCGACCGAGTAGACGTGCACGGCCGCCGACACCCAGGTGACGACGATCAGCATCACGGCGGTCAGCGTATCGACCTTCAGCGACCAGTTGACGGTCATGGTGCCCGAACGGATCCACTCGGCGATCACTACGGTCTGGGCCTCGCCGCCCAGGGCGACCTTCTGGAAGATCAGCCCGGCCATCACGGCGGAGGCCACCAGCAGGGTGCAGGTGACGATCTGCGCGCCGCGATCACCGATGAAGCGGCCGAACAGGCCGGCGACGACGGCGCCAAGGAGCGGCAGGAATACGGTTGCAGTGATCATCCGCTTACCCCTTGAGCTGGCTGATTTCTTCCACCGCGATGGTGCCGCGGTTACGGAAGAAGACAACGACGATGGCCAGGCCGATGGCGGCTTCCGCCGCGGCTACGGTCAGGACGAACATGGCGAACACCTGACCGACCAGATCGTTCAGATAGGACGAGAACGCCACGAAGTTGATGTTGACGGACAGCAGGATAAGCTCGATCGACATCATGATGATGATGACGTTCTTGCGGTTCAGGAAGATGCCCATCACGCCCAGCGTGAACAGGATGGCGGCCACCGCCAGATAGTGGGACAGACCGATCTCGAACATCAGATGCCCCTCCCCGACTGGACCTTGCGCATCTCGACCGAATCGCGCGAGCGGCCGACCTGCTCGGCGATGACCTGCTTGCGCACCCCGGTCCGCTTGCGGTGGGTCAGCAAGATGGTGCCGATCATGGCGACCAGCAGCACCAGACCCGACGCCTGGAACAGGTAGACGTAGTTGGTGTAGATCAGCTTGCCCAGCGCCACCGTGTTGGACGCCTGGTCCAGCGTCGGCGCCGGCGCCTTGATCATGGCCTCGACGTCGGGGGCGAAGGCCCAGCCGCCGAACATGGCCAGCAGCTCGACCAGCAGCACCACGCCGATCAGGGCGCCGGTGGGCAGGTACTGCAGGAAGCCTTCCTTGAGCTCCACCGTGTTGATGTCGAGCATCATCACGACGAACAGGAACAGCACCGCGACGGCGCCCACATAGACGACGACCAGCACCATGGCGAGGAATTCGGCGCCCAGCAGCAGGAACAGGCCCGCCGCGTTGAAGAACGCCAGGATCAGCCAGAGCACCGAATGCACCGGATTGCGCGATGAGATCACCATCACGCCGCTCGCCACCGCGATGGCGGCGAACATGTAGAAGATCAGAGCCGTGAACATGGATGGTCTCCCGTCACCGGTAAGGCGCGTCGGCGGCGATGCGGAAGGCCAGCTCGGCCTCCCAACGGTCGCCGTTGGCGAGCAACTTGGACTTGTTGTACATGAGTTCCGCCCGGGTCTCGGTGGCGTACTCGAAGTTCGGTCCCTCGACGATGGCATCCACCGGGCAGGCCTCCTGGCACAGGCCGCAATAGATGCACTTGGTCATGTCGAGGTCGTAGCGCCGGGCGCGACGGGAACCGTCGTCGCGGGGTTCCGGTTCGATGGTGATCGCCTGGGCGGGGCAAATGGCCTCGCACAGCTTGCAGGCGATGCAGCGTTCTTCACCGTTGGGATAACGGCGCAGAGCGTGCTCGCCCCGGAAGCGGACCGACAGCGGCCCCTTTTCATAGGGGTAGTTGATGGTCACCTTGGGCTTGAACATGTAGCGCAGCGTCAGCGCCAAGCCCTGGACGAGCTCGGTCAGCAGAAAGGCGCGCGCGGTGCGGTCGAGGAACGACATCGCTTTTCTCTCCTTAACCCTGGTTCGGCAGCCAGCCGAAAGCGGTCAGCACGCTTGCGGTCAGCACCAGCCAGAACAGCGAGAACGGCAGGAACACCTTCCAACCCAGACGCATCAGCTGGTCGTAGCGATAGCGCGGGAAGGTGGCACGCACCCACAGGAAGACGAACATCACCAGGCAGATCTTCAGCACGAACCAGATCACGCCGGGGATGGGCAGCCAGCCCAGGAACGGAGGAGCCATCCAGCCGCCCAGGAACAGAATGGAGGTCATCGCCCCCATCATCAGCATGTTGGCGTACTCGCCCAGGAAGAACAGGGCGAAGGTCATGGCCGAGTATTCGACGTTGTAGCCGGCCACCAGCTCGGCTTCCGCTTCCGGAAGGTCGAAGGGGGCGCGGTTGGTCTCGGCCAGACCGGAGATGATGAACAGGATGAACATCGGGAAGTGCGGCACGATGAACCAGAGCTTGGTCTGGGCCGTCACCACGTCCGACAGGTTCAGCGAGCCGACGGTCAGCAGCACCGAGATCAGGATGAAACCGATGGAGACCTCATACGACACCATCTGCGCCGCCGAGCGCAGGCCACCCAGGAAGGCGTACTTCGAGTTGGACGCCCAGCCCGCCATGATGATGCCGTAGACGCCGAGCGACGAGATGGCGAACAGATACAGCACGCCGACATTGATGTCGGCCAGCACCCAGCCCTTGTCGAAGGGGATCACCGCCCAGGCCACCAGGGCCAGGAAGAAGGTGAGCATGGGCGCGCCGACGAACACCACGCGGTTGGCGGACGTCGGCAGCACCGTCTCCTTGACGAACAGCTTCAGGCCGTCGGCCATGGGCTGCAGCAGGCCGAAGGGACCGACCACGTTGGGTCCCTTGCGCATCTGCATGGCGCCGATCACCTTGCGCTCGGCATAGGTGAGATAAGCCACCGCGATCAGCAGCGGCAGGACGATGGCGACGATCTGCAGAACGATGATCAGCAGACGCCACACGAAGGGGGGCAGCAGCCCGGTCAGAAGGTCAACCATGGGTCCCCGTCTTCTTGTGCTTGTGGTTGCAACCACCGCCGAAGGCTGCCGTGCATTCCGCCATGGTCTTGGAGGCGCGGCTGATCGGGTCGGTTTGATAGAAATTGTCGATGTTGCTGACCAGGGCACCGTCGCCCAGGCTGCCCTCGGCGCCGAAAGCGGCGCCCCAGGCGGCGGGAGTGACGGAACCGATGGCGGCGAACACCGGGCTGGTCTTGGCCAGACGCTCACGCACCGCCTTCAGGCTGTCATAGGGCAGAGCCTTGCCCAGCACCTCGGACAGGGCGCGCACGATGCGCCAGTCTTCCTTGGCCTCGCCCGGCGGGAACACCGCGAGGCGGGTCTGCTGGGCGCGGCCTTCCAGATTGACGAAGGTGGCGCTCTTTTCGGTGTAGGCGGCACCCGGCAGGATGACGTCGGCGCGGTGAGCGCCGGCATCGCCGTGCGAGCCCTGATACACCACGAAGGCATCGCCCAGGGCCTTCATGTCCACCTCGTCGGCGCCGATCAGGAATAGCACCTGGACGTCACCCTTGTGGGCGCCGTCGGCGATGTGGTCCACGTCGCGCCAGCCCTGGCCGGGCACGAAGCCGAGATCCAGGCCGCCGACGCGGGCGGCGGCGGTGTGCAGCACGTTGAAGCCGTTCCAGCCGTCCTTCACCAGGCCGGCGGCATCGGCCAGCTTGCGGGCCAGGCCCAGCAGCACGGCGCCGTCGGCGCGGGCGAGAGCCCCCTGGCCGATGATCAGGGCAGGCTTCTTGGCGTTCTTCAACACCTCGAAGAAGGGGTGGCTGCCCTCGGCGACGGCCTTGAGGATGGAGGCGTCGTCACCCAGGTGCTCGTACTTGTAGGTCAGGTCGCCCTTGTGGCCGATACGGGCCACCTTGAAGCCGCCCTTCTGCCAGCGCTTGCGGATGCGGGCGTTCAGTACCGGGTTTTCCTTGCGCGGATTGGACCCGATGATCAGCAGGGCGTCGGCCTCTTCGATACCGGCCGCCGTGCTGTTGAACAGGTACGAGGCGCGCACCGAGGCGTCCAGCTTGGCGCCGTCCTGGCGACAGTCGATGGCCTGCGACCCCAGCGAGGCCAGCAGGTCCTTGTAGGCGATCATGGTCTCGGCGTCGGCCTGATCACCGGCGATGGCGGCGATCTTGGTGCCGGCGGCCTTCACCTTGGCGGCGATGGCCGCGAAGGCCTCGTTCCAGGTGGCGGGGACCAGCTTGCCGTCCTTCTTGATATAGGGCTTGTCGAGGCGCTGGCGCTTCAGGCCGTCGCAGGCGAAGCGCGAGCGGTCCGACAGCCATTCCTCGTTCACGTCCTCGGCGACGCGCGGCAGGATGCGGATGACCTCGTTGCCACGGGTGTCGACCCGGATGGCCGAGCCCAGCGCGTCCATGGCGTCGATGCTCTCGGTCTTCTTCAGTTCCCAGGAACGGTAGGTGTAGCTGGCCGGCTTGTTGGTCAGCGCGCCCACCGGGCACAGATCGATCAGATTGCCCGACAGTTCGGAGGACACCGCCGCGCCCACGTAGCGGCCGATCTCCAGATGCTCGCCACGGCCCAGGCCGCCCAGCACCGGGGTGCCGGCGATCTCCGAGATGAAGCGGACGCAGCGGGTGCACTGAATGCACCGGGTCATCATGGTCTGGACCAGCGGGCCGTAATCCTTGTCGGGTACGGCGCGCTTGCCTTCCTTGCAGCGGTTCTTGTCGGAACCGTAGGCCATGGCCTGATCCTGCAGATCGCACTCGCCGCCCTGGTCGCAGATGGGGCAATCCAGCGGGTGGTTGAGCAGCAGGAACTCCATCACGCCCTGGCGCGCCTTGCGCACCGCAGGGGTGTTGGTCTTCACCACCATGCCTTCGCCCACCGGCATGGCGCACGACGCCGCCGGCTTGGGCATCTTTTCCACTTCCACCAGGCACATGCGGCAATTGCCGGCGATGGCCAGGCGCTCGTGGTAGCAGAAACGGGGAATCTCGATACCGAGCAGGTCGGCGGCCTGGATGATGGTCGTCCCGGCCTCGACTTCGATTTCCCTGCCGTCAATGGTCAGCTTGGGCATTGGGTCTTCTCTCTTCTCAGGCCGCGTTGGTCTTGGCTTGGCGTTCCAGAATCCGCCGCTCCATCTCGGGACGGAAGGCACGGATCAGGCCCTGGATCGGCCAGGCGGCCGCATCGCCCAGGGCGCAGATGGTGTGGCCTTCGATCTGGCGCGAAATCTCTTCCAGCAGATCGATTTCCGACAATTCGGCGTCGCCGGTGACCATGCGGCCCATCATGCGGCTCATCCAGCCGGTGCCTTCGCGGCACGGCGTGCACTGGCCGCAGCTCTCGTGCCAGTAGAAGCGCGACAGGCGATGAATGGCGCGCACCAGATCGGTGGACTTGTCCATGACCATCACGGCCGCCGTGCCCAGGCCCGAGCGCATGGCGCGGAGCGCGTCGAAGTCCATGGTGACTTCCTCGCACTGCTGCTTGGTCAGCATGGGGACCGACGAACCGCCGGGGATGATGGCCAGCAGGTTGTCCCAGCCGCCCCGCACGCCGCCGGCATGCTTCTCGATGAGCTCCTTCAGCGGGATGCCCATCTCTTCTTCCACGTTGCACGGCGTGTTCACGTGACCGGAGATGCAGAACACCTTGGTGCCGGTGTTGTTGGGCTTGCCCAGACCGGCGAACCACGAGGCGCCACGGCGCAGGATGGTGGGCGCCACCGCGATGGATTCCACATTGTTCACCGTGGTCGGGCAGCCGTACAGGCCGACACCGGCCGGGAACGGCGGCTTCAGGCGGGGCTGGCCCTTCTTGCCTTCCAGGCTTTCGATCAGCGCCGATTCCTCGCCGCAGATGTAGGCGCCGGCACCGCGATGGACGTAGACCTCGCAATCCCAGCCCGATCCACAGGCGTTGGGACCCAGCAGGCCGGCGGCCCGCGCCTCGTCGATGGCGATGTTGAGGTGCTCGGCCTCGCGGACGAACTCACCGCGAATGTAAATGTAGGCGGCATGGGCACCGATGGCGAAGCTGGCGATCAGCGCGCCCTCGATCAGCTTGTGCGGATCGAAACGCATCATTTCCCGGTCCTTGCAGGTACCGGGCTCGCCTTCGTCGGCGTTGATGACCAGATAATGGGGGCGCGGCCCCTCGGTCTTGGGCATGAACGACCACTTGACGCCGGTGGGGAAACCGGCGCCGCCGCGGCCCCTGAGACCGGAATTCTTCATCTCTTCGATGATCCAGTCGCGGCCCTTGGCCAGAATATCCTTGGTGCCGTTCCAGTCGCCACGGGCCATGGCGCCCTTCAGGCGCCAGTCGTGAAAACCGTAGAGGTTGGTGAAGATCCTATCGGAGTCGCGCAGCATCAGGCCTTCCCCCCCTCGAACTTCAATTCGGTCAGGCTGGTGGCACCGCCGGCCGGGCACGAGAACTGACGACCGTTTTGGGGACCGGGCTTCGGCGTCTCGCCGCGCTTGAAGGCCTCCAGCACCGCCTTGGTGGTCTCTGGCGTAAGGTCCTCGTAGTAATCGTCGTTGATCTGCATCATCGGTGCGTTGACGCAGGCGCCCAGGCACTCCACCTCGGACAGCGTGAACTTGCCGTCATCGGTCATGTCGCCGAAATCGACGCCCAGCGCCGCCTTGGCGGCGGCCACCACGTCGTCGGAGCCGCGCAGCATGCAGGGCAGATTGGTACAGACCTGCACGTGGAACTTACCCACGGGCTTGCGGTTGTACATGGTGTAGAAGGTCGCCACCTCCTCCACCCGGATGGGCGCCATGTCAAGCATCTCGGCGATGACTTCCATGGCGGCGCGGCTGAGCCAGCCCTCCTGGCGCTGGGCCAGATCGAGCAGCGGCATCACCGCGCTCTGCTGACGGCCGGTCGGGTACTTGGCGATGAAGGCCTTGGCCTTCTCCAGGTACTCGGGGGTGAAAGCGAAGCTTTCCGGTTCGTAGGAATGATTGCTCATCGGTCGATCTCGCCGAAAACGATGTCGATGGAGCCGATATTGGCCACCACGTCGGCCAGCATGTGTCCCTTGGACATCATGTCCAGCGCCTGCAGGTGAACGTATCCCGGCGGACGGATCTTGCAGCGGTAGGGCTTGCCGGTGCCGTCGGCGATCAGGTAGACGGCGAACTCGCCCTTGGGCGCCTCGATGGCCGCGTACACTTCGCCGGCCGGGACCCGGAAGCCCTCGGTGAACAGCTTGAAGTGATGGATCAGCGATTCCATCGAGGTCTTCATCTCCGACCGCTTGGGCGGGGTGATCTTGTTGTCCTCGACCTTGACCGGGCCGCCGGGCATCTTGGCGATGCACTGCTTCATGATCTTCACCGATTCGCGCATTTCCAGCACGCGGACCAGATAGCGGTCATAGCCGTCGCCGTTCTTGCCCACCGGAATGTCGAAGTCCATCTGGTCATAGACGTCGTAGGGCTGGGCCTTGCGCAGATCCCAGGCGATGCCCGAGGCGCGCAGATTGGGACCGGTGAAGCCCCAATCCAGGGCCTGCTCCGGGCTGACCACGCCGATATCGACGACGCGCTGCTTGAAGATGCGGTTATCGGTGGCCAGGGTCTCGATATCGTCGAGGACCTTGGGGAAGGTCTCGCACCACGCCGCGATATCTTCCAACAGACCGGCCGGCAGATCGGCGGCAACGCCGCCCGGACGATAGTAATTGGCATGCAGACGGGCGCCGCAGACGCGCTCGTAGAATTCCATCAGCTTCTCGCGCTCTTCGAAGCCGTAGAGCAGCGGAGTCATGCCGCCCACGTCGAAGATGAACGCGGTGACGTTGAGCAGATGGTTCAGGATGCGGCCGATCTCATCGTAGAGCGTCCGGATGAACTTGGCGCGGATCGGAATGTCGATGCCCAGCAACTTCTCCGTGGCCAGCACGAAGGCATGCTCCTGGTTCATGGTGCCCACGTAGTCGAGGCGATCGAAATAGGGCGTCGCCTGGAGGTAGGTCTTGTGCTCGATCAGCTTCTCGGTGCCGCGATGCAGCAGGCCCACATGGGGGTCGGCGCGGTCGACGACCTCGCCCGACATCTCGAGGATCAGGCGCAGCACGCCGTGCGCCGCCGGATGCTGTGGGCCGAAGTTGATGGTGTAGCTCTGGATCTGGGATTCGGCCATGTCAGTTCGCCTTCTCATCGCCGGGCAGCATCCCCGGCCCTTCCCAGGGCGACAGGAAATCGAAACTGCGGAAGTCCTGGGTCAGCTTCACCGGCTCGTAGACCACGCGCTTGGTCTCGTCGTCGTAGCGCATCTCCACATAGCCGGTCAGCGGGAAGTCCTTCCTGAGCGGATGCCCCTCGAAACCGTAATCGGTGAGAATGCGGCGCAGGTCCGGGTGGTCCGAGAACAGCACGCCGTACATGTCCCACACTTCACGCTCGAACCAGCCGGCCGAGCTGAACACGCCGGTGACGGAGGGAACGGCGGTCTCCTCGTCGGCGGCCACCTTCACGCGGACCCGCTGGTTATGCTTCATGGACAGCAGGTGGTAGACCACGTCGAAGCGCTGCTCGCGCCCCGGCCAGTCCACGCCGCATACATCCACCAACTGCTTGAACAGACAGCCGGAATCGTCCTTCAGGAAGCTCAGCACCTTGACGATGGAGGCGGCCTTGACGGTGAGCGACAGCTCGCCCACGCGGTTGACCTCGGTTCCCAGCACATCCTGGGACAGGGCTTGGGCGATGTACTCGCCCAGATCCTTCAGCGCTTGCGTCATCTTAGGGGGTCCCTCTTCGGCGCTATCGGAGGATGGAGCCGGTGCGGCGGATCTTCTTCTGCAACTGCAGGATGCCGTACATCAGCGCTTCCGCCGAGGGCGGGCAGCCCGGCACATAGATGTCCACCGGCACGATGCGGTCGCAACCGCGCACCACCGAGTAGGAATAGTGATAGTAGCCGCCGCCGTTGGCGCACGAGCCCATGGAGATGACCCAGCGCGGCTCGGCCATCTGGTCGTAAACGCGGCGCAGCGCCGGGGCCATCTTGTTGGTCAGCGTGCCGGCGACGATCATCAGGTCGCTTTGGCGCGGGCTGGGACGGAAGACCACGCCGAAGCGGTCCATGTCGTAGCGCGAACAGCCGGCATGCATCATTTCCACGGCGCAACAGGCCAGACCGAAGGTCATTGGCCACAGCGAACCGGTGCGGGCCCAGTTGACCACGGCATCGACGCTGGCCAGTACGAAGCCCTTATCGGAAATCTCGGTGGTAACGGCCTTGAGCAGCGCGTCCTGGGCCGGGCCAGGAGGCAGCGCTGCCGCGTGGTCGGGCGACAGAATGCCGCCGGCAGACGGGTTCACTCCCATTCCAGGGCTCCCTTTCGCCATTCATAGATGAAGCCGATGGTCAGCACCCCCAGGAACACCATCATGGACCAGAAGCCGAACATGCCGATCTTGCCCAGGGTGATCGCCCACGGGAACAGGAAGGCTACTTCCAGGTCGAAGATGATGAACAGGATGGCGACGAGGTAGAACCGGACCTCGAACTTGGAACGGGCGTCGCCGAAGGCGTCGAAGCCGCATTCATAGGCCGTGGCCTTTTCGGTGTCGGGTTTCTGGCGCGCCACGATCCACGAGGCCCCCACGCAGATCGCCGAAATCACGATGGCGATGCCGAGGAAAATCAGGATCGGCAGATATTCGAGCAGCCAAGCTTCCATCGTCCCTGCCCTACCAAGAGGTGTCCGATCGGAGGAAGCCCCGGCGTTTCGTGTCGTCGCACGTCCGTCACCGGCCGGTGTCTGAGCTGCTAAGCGAAGAGATCGACCTAATGGGATCGGACGGATAAGCGACTTTGGCGAACGCGCCGAACGGGTACCCCCTCCTGCAACATACCAAACGACTGCAGACAATCCCGCCCGCGACCGCGCCAGCCCCTCGCTCGGCGATCGTGATCAGGCGGGATGGCGGGAGTGACGGGGCTCGAACCCGCGACCTCCGGCGTGACAGGCCGGCGCTCTAACCAACTGAGCTACACCCCCAATCCGCAGCCACCCGCGTGGGTAGGCGTGGTGTAATCCACCCCCCATGGGCTGTCAAGCAAACAAGGCCGCACCGCAGCGAAATTTGCCCCTTGCGCCCTGGCCGGAATCAGGCATTCCGGCCGAGGCCGAATCCCCGCCCCTCATCCCGCCGGCCGGCGCAGCCGCAAGGGCCGCAGAGCGGCCAGGGGAGCCGGCATGACGCGGGTCACCCACGAATCCAATGCCGCGCGGTGACGCCGCAGGGCCAGCCCGCCGACAATGATGGCGATGCCCAGCCCCGACAGGGCGAAGGGAAACAGGATCGAGTCCTTGAACACCTTTTCCGCCAGATGGCCGAGATAGAGGACGATGCCCATGCCGCCGAACACCACATACGCCCGGCGATCGAGGAACAGACCACCTCCCACCAGCACCACATTGATCAGACAATAGACCAGCTTGGCCAATTCGCTGTCGCTGTGCGACGAGGTCAGCCCGCCCCAGAAGGCCATCAATCCGGCCAGATGCAGCCAGAAGCTCAGATCGCTCCGCGACCGCACGTCCACCAGCCAGGCCGCCGCCATGGTGGCGAGGCCGAACCAGATGGACACCGACTGGCGGGTCTCGAAGGTCAGGGCCTTGCTCCCCATCACCCAAGGCGCCAGATCCATGGACAGAAACCACAGCATCATGGCTACGGGCAACAGCATGAAGGAGAAGCGATAGCGCCACAGCACCGCCGAGCCGACCACGATGGTCGTCACTTCCATGAATACCCAGCCGCCCTTGATCCAGACATAGAAGCCATTATAGGAGCCGGGGTCACCCTTCCCCCACCAGCCGAGCATGCTTTGAACCGCGAAGACGGCCAGCGGCGTCATGGCCACGGCGGAGGCGAGCAGCACTCCGCCGGCCGGCCGCAGGCCGGGGCGATTCCACAGCACATGGCCGGCACCGCCCAGCAGCACGCCGTAGGCCAGCGCCGTGGTGAGCAGGAAACCGTATCCCCAGGAGGAAAAGCCCAGGGTGGTGAAAAGGCCCATGGCCCCCATGATCAGCAGGGCGCCGGCATACCACAGCAGTTGCTCGGCACCGAAGCGGGCGCGGCCTTCATCGGCCGACAATTGTTCGAGAAAGCGCCACAGCGCATCGGCCTGCTCGGAAGAGACCAGTCCGGCCGCGGCAGCCTTGCGGAGATCATCGCGAACAATCTTCATGTCGCTCCCCCCTTGGTCCACGGGCTCAAGGCCTTGAAGGCGTGGTGGGCGGTGACGGGCCGACCACCCCGCCCTGATAATTCAAGGCGTTGGTATCATAAGGCTCCAGGTGTGGCAATCAGGTGCGACAATTGCCATGCAGACCACCGCCTATCTGACGCTCTCACGACACCGCGTCTACTATTTCCGCTGGCCCCTGCCCCACTCGCTCCACCCCCATGGACGACACCTATATATAAGAGTCTCCCTGCGCACCCGCGAACGCAGGGAAGCGTTGCGCCTTTCGCGCAGCCTGGGATACTTGGGCGAGACACTGACCGCCCAAGGGATCGCCTCCGGTATGCGCTATGATGAAATCCGCGCCGTGCTGACCAAGCACTTCTCCGACAAGCTGGCACAGCACAAGGCCCGCATCGCGGAACATGGCCGCTTGGATCACCGGGATATCGCAGCCCTGAACAACAGCCTTGGGTTTGCCGCCCAAGCCGTCGAGACAGGCGAACCGCTGGACCCGACCACGGAAGGCGACAGCGAAGTGCTGGGCCGCTTCTGTGACAAGTACGGCATTGCCATTCCCCCCGGTACGGCAGCCTATGCCACCTTCCGCACCGACTTCATGCGGGCCTTCCACGCTTATTGCCAATCCGCGCTGGCCTATGACCAGTCGCTTGAGACGTTCGACTTGGAACCGCCCGCGCCAGTGGTACAGGCCAGCGCCCCGCCCGCCCCTGCCGAACCCGGACCATCATTGCGACAGGTCGCCGACGAGTACATTGACGAGAACATGCAGGCAAAGCGGTGGGCACCCAAGACCGAGTTGGAGAAGCGCGAGCATTTCGCCCTGCTGTATGAGATCGTGGGCGAGGACATCGACATCCGGGCAATTAATTTTGATATGGCCCGACCGGTCAAAACCACTATCAGGCACTACCCGAAGAACCGTAACAAGTCACCGGCAACTGCGGGCCTGTCCCTTGCCGATGCCCTAACCGTGGGCGCCCCCACCATCGGCACCAAGACCCAGAATAACTACTTACAAAGCTATATCGGGCTGTTCGCCTGGGCAAAGGATCATGGCTATGTGGACGCCAATCCCTTCGCCAACATGCGCATTCAGCAAGATCGAAACCAGTCGGACGAAAAGCGGGTAGCCTTCACCACCGAGCAGGTTCACCACATGCTGGATGAAATCCTCAACAACACGTCTGGCCTGATCCGCAAGGACTACCAGCGTTGGGGACCGTTGATCGGCCTGTTCACCGGGGCACGCTTGAACGAGATTGCCCAGATGCACTTGGACGACATCCGCCAGGATGAAAACGTGTGGTTCTTCGACCTGAACGAGGATGACGGCAACAAGCGGCTGAAGAACGCTTCTTCCCGCCGCACGGTGCCAGTCCATTCCAAGCTGATAGAGTTGGGTTTGCTTGAATATGTGCAGACCCTACGCAAGAAGGGCGAAACCAAGCTGTTCCCCGAGTTCACCTATGACAACAAGAACGGCTGGGGCCGTGCCTTGGGCCGCTGGTTCAACGAAACCTTCCTGGTCAAGTTGGACATGAAGAGCAAGGAACTGGTGTTCCACTGCCTTCGCCACACGGTCGTAACCCACCTGCTGCGGGAAGGCGTTGAACAGTCCATCGTGCAAGCCCTTGTCGGACATGCACGGGATGGAGTGACCCAGAACAACTATTTCAAGATGGGCTACAGTCTGCCGCAAAAATCTGCTGCACTTGAGCGCCTACCGTTCAACATCCCAGAGGCCAGGAGTTGACGACCAAATTCCGACGAATTTTTGCGAGGCAGTAGGTTAATGAGACTTCCGCCACAGTGTCCCCGTGGCCCTCTCTTGGTGCTGCGGAGATGCCGGGGCGCTGAAGATTGCGGCCTGGGCAGAATGTGGCCGGATCGAACTGGGCAGGCCATAACCGGAATGATGCGGTTTCCGGATGATATCTGTTTAGTTTCATAGGCTTGCCAAGGAAAAGGCCCGAAATCTTTGGTCCCTTCCTAATGGACAAGAAAACGCGCCTATCGCAGCGGAGATCGGAGATCGAAGCGGAGATAGTGTTGAGCCAGCATACCCCAGCATTATTGGGATGATGCGAAGCCCAAGCGGAGCATCAGACCACAGGTGAATACCAGATAACGAACATGGTTATGAACTAGGATTATACCCGTATTAACTACATGATATTCGATCACGTAGCGAAGCGAGGTGACTAATCGAGGAACGAGATTAGGAACGTGATCATTTAACCAGTAGCTATACAGGTTATATACAGGGGGGTAGGGGGGCTTTTGCATTTATTAGATAAACTGCATGTTAATGATTTGGTTGAGTTATCTATCTGTTTTGCCTACCGGGCACGATACATCCCACCTGATTTCGCCCTAGCGGCCCGCCAGAGCATCCAGGACGCCCGAAGGGCGATGGGCGGCTACCATGGCCGCACCCTCCACCCTCTTGCCCGCCATGGGTGCCCGGAGAGCGTTTTCAGCCTTGGATTGACAGTAAATCATCCTGATCTAGACCAGACGACAAAGGATCAGCAGCTATAGCATCAAGCACCCTATAAACTGATGCACGCCCAATCTTAAGCCTTGAAGCTATCTCGGTAGCACCAAGCCCCTGTTCCTTCAGCTTGCGCACTTCCAGCACGTCGATACTCTGCTTGCGCCCTTTATAGACGCCTGCGGCCTTGGCCTTGGCAATGCCTTCCGCCTGCCGCTCCTTCCGCAAGTTCGTCTCGAACTCCGCAAAAACTCCCAACATGTCCAGGAAGGCCTTACCTGCCGCCGTACTGGTATCGACGGATTGCAGCGTAGCCCGGAGGTTCACACCCTTGGCCTTCAATCCCCGCACTATGTCCTGGAGATCGCCAATGGAGCGTGCAAGCCGGTCGATACGGGTAACAACCAGAGTGTCGCCCTCCCGGATGAACTGAAGCAAGCGCTCCAACTCTTGCCGCCCTTCGCGGCTGGTGCCCGTGACCTTCTCCGACACCACCAGATCACACCCCGCCGCCTTCAGGGCTTCCTCCTGAAGTGTCAGGCCTTGATCCGTGGTCGAAACCCTGGCGTATCCGTACAGCATGGCGCCCCCGCAATGTCTCGTTTAACTCTAGACATTGAAGCTGTAGCGTCTTATTACGCCAAAAGCAACCCTATTAAGACAGCGCAAACGTCTCGCGTAACTGTCTTGCTGCGGTATACCCTATGGAAACACACTGAGCTAAAGGGCCATTCCCGACAGCAAGCCGCGATGCCGGAAGATGTTGTTGATGCCGGTAAGCCCACCGATAAGCAGCGCATGCGATCCGCCTGCTGTGAAAGCGTTCGCCATTTGAACGCTGATATAGTTGGCGACCCTGCTTTTCTGCCCGCCGAGAAAGCCACGCCCATCATTGAGCTTGAGGAACAATATGTCGCTTTCAATTTGAGGACATTGAAGCAATACAATGCCTTGCTCCAACGCTGAAGCTACATCTTCCTTAGTCATTGTTGGATGAAATCTGACAACAAGCCCATTATCCGCTTCCTTATTAAGAAAGTGAATTAGATGCTGACGCTCAGTTATGGAAAACGAAAGGCGATTTGTTGATCTCAGAATTTCATCAATCTTTGCCGATTGCTGCTCATCCCATTGTTGCATGATTGAATTCTCTTCGGTTGCCAGGAAAAAGACACACCAAGACCCACACCCCGGCTGGCGCCGGGTGGGTCGAAGCGTGTAACCGAAGAAATCACGCCCTGCTTATTTCCCATGAGGGCACGCGCGAATGCGCACCCTTTGGCGAAAGCCGGGTGTTGTATTCACAGGCCACCCGACATGGGGGCCTTCTTCGGTTTTTCGGCGCTTCGACACGCCACCTCGCACCCTATCAGAGGCTTGCTGAGGCGGCAAATGCGCAGTGTCGGCATGGCACATGCCTTCACGCTATGGGCGCTTGTTGTTCAACACCCTCTCAACGGCATCCGCATAATCGCTCTTCGCTGCACGGATCGCCGCCTCCAGGGTTTCCCTGGTGACGCGGAACTTGGCGCACCAGTGTTGAACCTCATGGGGCTGGTTCATGTTGATGCGCTTGGCATCCTGCGGGTGAGTAATCTTCAGGTTGTCGCTCATAATAGCCCTCGCGCTAAACTGCACCCAATACGGATGGAGACACCGCATAGTAGCGAGAGACCCACAAACCACCAATAGCTGATAGCATTCAGGCGGACGTTCTTAAGATTGCGCGCTGCACAACGGGCAGTCGCCCCAGAGCGCCGCTGACAGCCCTTGGCCCTGCCGGACACCCGAATGGCGACGGAATAGCTTTGCCCGCTCCATGCCCCGGAAAACGGCCCTGGCGGCTATGGCTGGCCCCGTCCTGCGGGCGGGTTGATTTCGGTCGGGAGAGGGATTATCAGGTGTGACGTGAAGGTGTGCTAACGGAGTACACCACCACACTTCGGACCACAGTGAAATCAAGGCCTTAAAGGCTTGGTGGGCGGTGACGGGTTCGAACCGCCGACATCCTGCGTGTAAAGCAGGCGCTCTACCAACTGAGCTAACCGCCCTTCATGCCAATCGACGCCGACCGGCTTCGATACTCATCGGGACTTGGTAAAGCAGGTTCTAGGCAAAGCCGTCGCTTTGGGCAAGCCCCCAAAACAAAACCGGCCGCCCAAAGGCGGCCGGCACACCGTACTTTCGGAGAGGCATCCTTACTGGATGCCGTCCTTCAGGCCCTTGCCGGCCTTGAACTTCGGCTGCTTGGACGCCGGAATCTTGATCTTTTCGCCGGTGCGGGGATTGCGGCCCTCGGACGCCGCGCGCGACGCGACGGCAAAAGTGCCGAAACCGACCAGACGAACCTCATCACCGCCCTTCAGCGCGGAGGTAATGGCTTCGAAAACACCATCCACGGCCTTGGCCGCATCAGCCTTGGACAGGCCAGCGGCGCCAGCCACGGCCGTCACGAGATCGTTCTTGTTCACCTGAGGACCCCCTTCGTTATACCGACAAAGATAGCCGGCCTTACCGCCTATCGAATTAGACAGAGGCAGTCTAATTCAGCCTGTCGGACAGCGTCAATGCGCAATCGGCAAGAAATGGCGGATTTGCTGGCATCCACGCCCCTCCTCCACCGCCCCGCAGATACAAAATCGGCGATCCCCACCGGGAATCGCCGACTTCAACAAAGAAAACACAGAAACGGCGGATCAGTGAGTGACCAGACCGCCCGCCGCCGCTTCGCCGTCGGCGGCCGGCTTGTTTTCCACCACCACCTCGGACTCTTCCCACTCGATGGGGACCGGCATGCGCACCAGGGCGCGCTGCAGCACTTCGTCGGCGGTGGAGACCGGAATGATGTCCAGGCCCTTCTTGACGTTGTCCGGAATCTCGGCCAGATCCTTCTCGTTCTCCTTGGGGATGAGAACGGTCTTGATGCCGCCGCGCAGGGCCGCCAGCAGCTTTTCCTTGAGGCCGCCGATGGGCAGCACGCGGCCGCGCAGGGTGATCTCGCCGGTCATGGCCACGTCGCGGCGCACCGGAATGCCGGTCAGCACCGAGACGATGGTGGTGCACATGGCGACACCGGCCGACGGGCCGTCCTTGGGCGTGGCGCCCTCGGGCACGTGGACGTGGATGTCGCGCTTCTCGAAGACCGTCGGCTTGATGCCCAGGCTGACCGAGCGCGAGCGCACGTAGGAACGGGCCGCCTGCACCGATTCCTGCATGACGTCGCCCAGCTTGCCGGTGTGGCTGAAGGTGCCCTTGCCGGGCATGCTGACCGCCTCGATGGTCAGCAGTTCGCCGCCCACCTCGGTCCAGGCCAGACCGGTGACCACGCCGACCAGATCCTGCTCCTCCACCTCGCCGAAGCGATAGCGATGGACGCCCGCGTACTTTTCCAGGTTGCGCGGCGTGACGGCGACCTTGGTCTTGCGGGTGGAAACGATCTCCTTGACCGCCTTGCGGGCCAGATTGGCCAGTTCGCGTTCCATGCTGCGCACGCCCGCCTCGCGGGTGTAGTAGCGCACGATGTGGCGCAGGGCTTCGTCGCTGATGGACCATTCGCCCTTCTTCAGGCCGGCCGCCTTGATCACCTTGGGCAGCAGGTGGCGCTTGGAGATTTCCACCTTCTCGTCCTCGGTGTAGCCGGACAGGCGGATGATCTCCATGCGGTCCAGCAGCGGCTGCGGCATGCGCATGGTGTTGGCGGTGGTCACGAACATCACGTCGGAGAGGTCGTAATCCACCTCCAGGTAATGGTCGTTGAAGGTGGCGTTCTGCTCGGGGTCAAGAACCTCCAGCAGGGCCGAGGCGGGATCGCCGCGCCAGTCGGCGCCCAGCTTGTCGATCTCGTCCAGCAGGAACAGCGGATTGGAGCTCTTGGCCTTCTTCATGCCCTGGACGATCTTGCCGGGCATGGAACCGATATAGGTGCGGCGGTGACCGCGCACCTCGGCCTCGTCCCGGACGCCGCCCAGGCTCATGCGCACGAAATTGCGCCCGGTGGCCGCGGCGATGGACTTGCCCAGCGAGGTCTTGCCGACGCCGGGCGGGCCGACCAGGCACAGGATGGGACCACGGACCTTGTCGGTACGAATCTGCACGGCGAGATACTCAAGGATGCGTTCCTTGACCTTCTCCAGGCCGTAATGGTCGGAATTGAGCACCTTCTGGGCCAGGACCACGTCCTTCTTGACCTTGGTGCGCTTCTTCCACGGAATGGTCAGCAGCCAGTCGAGATAATTGCGCACCACGGTGGCCTCGGCCGACATGGGGCTCATGGACTTCAGCTTCTTCAGCTCAGCCAGGGCCTTCTCGCGCGCTTCGACGGTCAGCTTGGTCTTGGCGATGCGCTCTTCCAGCTCGGCGGTCTCGTCCTTGCCGTCGTCACCCTCGCCCAGTTCCTTCTGAATGGCCTTCAGCTGCTCGTTCAGATAGTACTCGCGCTGGGTCTTCTCCATCTGCCGCTTGACGCGGTTGCGAATCTTCTTTTCTACCTGCAGGACGCCGATCTCGCCCTCCATGTAGGAATAGACCCGCTCCAGGCGCTCGGAGACCACCTCGATCTCGAGGAGCTCCTGCTTCTCGGCGATCTTGAGGGCCAGATGGGACGCCACGGTGTCGGCCAGCTTGGCCGAATCCTCGATCTGGTTGACCGAGACCAGCACCTCGGGCGGAATCTTCTTGTTGAGCTTGATGTACTGCTCGAACTGGCTGACCACCGAGCGGGACAGCGCCTCCAGCTCCTGCTGGTCGCCTTCCCGTTCGTCCACCACCTCGGCGGTGGCCTGGAAGAACGCCTCGTTCTCGGTGAAGCCGGTGATCTTGGCGCGCTTGCCGCCCTCGACCAGCACCTTGACGGTGCCGTCGGGCAGCTTGAGGAGCTGCAGCACGGTGGAGACCGTGCCCACCGAGTAGATGTCCTCGGTGGTGGGATCGTCCTGGGCGGCGTTCTTCTGGGCGACCAGCAGAATCTGCTTGTCTTCCCGCATCACGTCTTCCAGGGCGCGCACCGACTTCTCCCGGCCGACGAACAGCGGGACGATCATGTGGGGGAAGACGACGATGTCCCGGAGCGGAAGGACGGGAAAAACATCGCCAGGAGGGGTATCGACCATGCTGCCTCATTCACGCCGGCGGGACGCCCGACTGGGTCGGCCCGTCTTTGTACTGTAACCGTAACAGGCTCTAGCTGGGGCGGAGTCCCCCCTTCGTCAAGCCATGTCCGATGATTCTAGTGTCTTGTCGGGGGTATCCGCAATGTAGATTTTGGCTAAAGTCCGGAGCGGAACACCAGGAATTGTGGAAAAAAGCACGGGCGGACCCCTTGGAAGGAGACCCGCCCGGTTTTTCCTCGGCCGAAAACGCCTAGGCGCTGGAGCCCACGTCCTCACGCCGTTCGGCGTAGATGTAGAGCGGCTTGGCGCGGCCCTCCACCACTTCCTTGTTGATCACCACCTCGTCCACGGCATCGAGGCCGGGCAGATCGAACATGGTATCGAGCAGGATGGATTCCATGATGGAACGCAGGCCGCGCGCGCCGGTCTTGCGGGCGATGGCCTTCTCGGAGATGGCCTTCAAGGCGTCCTCGGAGAAGGACAAGCGCACGTCCTCCATCTCGAACAGACGCTGATACTGCTTCACCAGGGCGTTCTTCGGCTTGGACAGGATGTCGATCAGGGCGTCGACGTCCAAATCCTCCAGCGTCGCCAGAACCGGCAGGCGGCCGACGAATTCGGGGATCAGGCCGAACTTCAGCAGATCCTCGGGCTCGACCTCGCGCAGAATCTCGCCGGTGCGGCGCTCGTCCGGGCCGCGCACGTCGGCACCGAAGCCGATGGAGGTGCCCCGGCCGCGCGAACCGATGATCTTTTCCAGACCGGCGAAGGCGCCGCCGCAGATGAACAAGATGTTGGTGGTGTCCACCTGCAGGAATTCCTGCTGGGGATGCTTGCGCCCGCCCTGGGGCGGCACCGAGGCGACGGTGCCTTCCATGATCTTCAGCAGGGCCTGCTGCACGCCCTCGCCCGACACGTCGCGGGTGATGGACGGGTTGTCGGACTTGCGGCTGATCTTATCCACTTCGTCGATATAGACGATGCCGCGCTGGGCCCGCTCGACGTTGTATTCGGCGGCCTGCAGCAGCTTGAGGATGATGTTCTCCACGTCCTCGCCCACGTAGCCGGCCTCGGTCAGCGTGGTGGCGTCGGCCATGGTGAACGGCACGTCGAGAATACGGGCCAGCGTCTGGGCCAGCAGCGTCTTGCCGCAGCCGGTGGGGCCGATCAGCAGGATGTTGGACTTGGCCAGCTCGACTTCGTTGTTCTTGCCGCCGTGCTGCAGCCGCTTGTAGTGGTTGTGGACGGCAACCGACAGCACCTTCTTGGCATGGCCCTGGCCGATGACATAGTCATCGAGCACGGCACAGATGTCCTTGGGGGTCGGCACGCCATCACGCGAGCGCACCAGATGGGTCTTGTGCTCTTCGCGAATGATGTCCATGCACAGCTCGACGCATTCATCGCAGATGAATACGGTCGGCCCGGCGATAAGCTTCCTCACCTCGTGCTGGCTCTTTCCACAGAACGAGCAGTACAGAGTATTCTTGGAATCGCCGCTAGTGGACTTGGTCATCGAAACTCCATTGGATCAAGGCGGCCGCATCGCACCCGCGAAATCATGTTAGACACAGCCCGCCACGCCAGACAACGACAATTCTATCATGGGCGCATAAGCAAACGGCCGGGCAAGTCCCCGTCAGGAACCGGCCCGGCCGCTGCGGCTTGAACAAACTCAGGACGCAGAATCGCCCTCGGCGGCGGGGCGCTTGTTCACCACCTCGTCGATCAGCCCGAATTCCTTGGCTTCCTCGGCGGTCATGAACTTGTCGCGCTCCATCACCTTCTCGATCACTTCCAGCGGCTGGCCGGTGTGCTCGACATAGATGTTGTTGAGCCGGGCCCTGAGCGCAAGGATCTCGCGGGCCTGGATTTCGATATCCGTGGCCTGGCCCTGGGCGCCGCCCGACGGCTGGTGCACCATGATGCGGGAATTGGGCAGCGAGAAACGCTTGCCCTTCTCGCCGGCGGTCATCAGCAACGACCCCATGGACGCCGCCTGGCCGACGCACACGGTGGAGACGGCGGGACGGATGTATTGCATGGTGTCGTAGATGGCCAGGCCCGACGTCACCACGCCACCCGGCGAGTTGATGTAGAAGGCGATGTCCTTGCTGGGATTCTCGGATTCCAGGAACAACAGCTGGGCGCAGATCAGGCTGGCGACCTCGTCGAAGACCTGGCCGGTGAGGAAGACGATCCGCTCCTTCAGCAGGCGCGAATAGATGTCGTAGGACCGCTCACCCCGGTTGGTCTGCTCGACCACCATGGGAACCAGGGTGTTCATGTAGAGGTCGATCGGGTCTCTTTCGCGCATTTTCCATCCTTATGGATTTGACATCGGCGGGGGCGGGCGCCGAAGGAATTGGCTGCCCGCGACATTCATATGGTGAACGTCGCGGGCTTTGCACGCAAACCAGAACCTATTCGGCGGCCTTCTTCTTGGCGGCGGCCTTCTTCTTCGGCTTGGGGGACTCGGCGTCGCCGTCGGTCGCCTCGTCGGGGTCCTTGCGCAGGGCCTCGACCGACACTTCGTTGTCGGTGATCTTGGCCAGCTCCAGGATGAAATCGACCACCTTCTCCTCGTAGAGGGGAGCGCGCAGCGATTCCAGGGCTTCCTGGTTCTTCTGGTAGTACTGCAGCACCAGATGCTCCTGGCCGGGGTAGCGGCGGGCTTCCATCATGATGCCGCGGTTCAGGTCTTCCTGGGTCACGTTGATCTCGTTGACCCGGCCGACCTCGGCCAGCAGCAGGCCCAGCCGCACGCGGCGCTCGGCCAGGGTGCGGTACTCGGCCTTCAGTTCGTCCTCGGACTTGCCGGCATCGGCGGCATCCTGGCGACCGGCTTCCTTGTCGGCTTCCACCTGCTTCCAGATGGCCTCGAACTCGCCGTCCAGCATGCCCGGGGGAACCGGGAAGTCGTGACCGGCCGACAGGGCGTCCAGCAGGGCGCGCTTCAGCTTCATGCGCGACACGCCGTCCAGCTCGCGGGCGATTTCGTCGCGGATGGCGGTCTTCAGGGCATCGAGGCTTTCCAGGCCGACCGACTTGGCCAGCTCGTCGTCGACGGCGGCGGCCTTGGGGGCACGCACTTCCTTGACCTTGACCTCGAACAGGGCCGGCTTGCCGGCCAGGGCTTCGTTGCCGTAGCCCTCGGGGAAGGTCACGTTGACCTCGACGTCGGCGTCGGCCTTCTTGCCGACCAGCTGGTCCTCGAAGCCCGGAATGAAGGTGTTGGAGCCCAGCTTCAGCGAGTAGCCCTCGGCGGTGCCGCCGGGGAAGGCCACGCCGTCGGTCTTGCCCACGAAGTCGATGACCACCACGTCGCCCGACTTGGCGGCGCGCTTGACCGGCTCGGAGGTCTCGTTGCGCTCGGCGATCTTGGCCAGGGCGTCGTCAACCTCGGCATCCGGCACCACGGCCTTGTCGCGCACCAGATTGATGGTGCCGAAATCCATGGTCTTGATCTCGGGCAGCACTTCCACCGCCACGGTGAACTCCAGGTCCGAGCCCTGCTCGTACTTGGTGATCTCGATCTTGGGCTGCATGGCCGGGCGCAGGCTGCCGTCGGTGATGGCCTTGCCGGCGCCATCGTTCACGGCGTTCTCCAGAATCTCGCCCATCACCGAGCCACCGTACTTCTTGCGCACGATGTTCATGGGGACCTTGCCGGGACGGAAGCCGGGCATGGCCACGTTGCGGGCGATCTCCGCCAGCTTGTCCTGCATCCGGGTTTCCAGCTGCTGGGCGGGAACGACGACCTTGAATTCGCGCTTCAGGCCTTCGGCATTGATCTCGGTTACCTGCATCAGTCTATCGCCAATCGAATCGAGTGAGTTGAAATCGCTGTTCCCGCCGGTCGGCATGCGCCAGGGTCCAGGGCCGGCAGCGGTGAATGGTGGTGCGGGCGAAGGGACTTGAACCCCCATGGCTTGCGCCGCTGGAACCTAAATCCAGTGTGTCTACCAATTCCACCACGCCCGCAATCGACCGTGCACGCCATCGAACCCGCGCGCGCAAGCATGCGCGCCCTGGGGCCGCCCCGTCGGGAGGGTCCTGTCTATAGCATGTTCGTTTCCAGGGAAACAGGGAAAAGCCGCACGACCGTCCAACCACCCTCACCCCCCGGTTTCACAGGCATGAAAGGTATAGTGAATCACTGGGAAACAGCCGAATTGGATTTGAAACACCTGGGGTGCTGGCCCATACTCGGCCCCCACATACCGTTGGGGATAAGGTGGAAAAATGGACCTCGATCGCACCTCAAGCATAGCCTTTCTGCAGATCGA
The DNA here is from genome assembly GCF_900184795.1 of Magnetospirillum sp. 15-1. Classification (NCBI taxonomy): domain Bacteria; kingdom Pseudomonadati; phylum Pseudomonadota; class Alphaproteobacteria; order Rhodospirillales; family Rhodospirillaceae; genus Magnetospirillum; species Magnetospirillum sp. 15-1. The sequence goes on from NZ_FXXN01000023.1 coordinate 125,136, forward strand.
CGAAGAAACCAAGCGCACGTTGCGGGAATTCCGCGATGTCCTGGCGCGCCGCATCGACGGAGTTCTCGACACCTTTTACCGCCATGTGAGCGGCAATCCGGCGACGGCGAAAATGTTCGCCACCCCCGAGCGCATGGCCCATGCGCGATCCATGCAGAAGAAGCATTGGATGGAAAGCGTATTCCTCGGCCAGTTCGACGACCGCTACTTCGCCCAGGTCACCGAGATCGGCAAGGTCCACCAGCGCATCGGCCTGGAACCCAAGTGGTATACCGCCGGCTATTGCTTCGTGCTGAACATGGTGACCGGCGTGGCGGTCGAGCACTACCGCAAGGACCCGCGCCGCCTGACCCAGGTTCTGAACGCCATCAACAAGGCGGCCTTCCTCGACATGGATCTGGCCACCTCGGTCTATATCGAGACCAACACCGCCGCCATCATCGCCCGCGAACTGGGGGCCAAGGCCGAGATGTTCGAGCGCGAGGTCAAGGGCCTGGTGGCTTCGGTGGCCTCCTCGGCCGGCCAGATGGAGAGCACCGCCAAGACCATGACCGCCACCGCCGAGGAAACCTCGCGCCAGTCCACCACCGTGGCGGCGGCGGCCGAAGAAGCCACGGTCAACATCCAGACCGTGGCCGCGGCGGCCGAGGAACTGTCGTCTTCCATCACCGAGATCAGCCGACAGGTGGCCCAATCGGCCCAGATCGCCGCCAACGCCATGGTCGAGGCCGACCGCACCAACCAGATGGTGCAAAGTCTGGCCGAGGCGGCCAGCAAGATCGGCCAGGTGGTCAAGCTGATCAACGACATCGCGTCGCAGACCAACCTGCTGGCCTTGAACGCCACCATCGAGGCGGCCAGGGCCGGCGACGCCGGCAAGGGCTTCGCCGTGGTGGCCAACGAGGTCAAGAACCTCGCCAACCAGACCGGCAAGGCCACCGAGGAGATCGCCTCCCAGATTTCGGCGGTGCAATCGGCCACCCGCGACGCGGTGAGCGCCATCGGCGGCATCGCCACCACCATCGGCCAGATCAACCACATCTCGGGCTCCATCGCCGCGGCGGTGGAGGAACAGGGCGCCGCCACCGGCGAAATCGCCCGCAATGTCCAGCAGGCCGCCCAGGGCACCTCGGAGGTCACCGAGACCATCACCCGGGTCAACACCGCCGCCGCCCAGACCGGCGACGCCGCCCGTCAGGTCCTGGGCGCCGCCTCCACCCTGTCGCGCGATTCCGCCCAACTGGAAACCCAGGTGGACCGTTTCGTATCGCAGATCCGCGCCGGCTGAGCCGGTTCAAGGAAGGGGAGCGGAACACCGCTCCCCTTTTCCCCCTACCCCTTCGCCAACGCCTTGACCCGCCCCGACACCGCCACCTTGCCGCTGGCCGAATAGGCCTCGTGGTTGGCGTCGATGTCGCCCAGGTCATAGAGGTAGTTGACCATCAGCCCGGCCGACTGATTGAGCCCGTTGGCCGACATATCGGCCATCCAGTTGATCCGCTCGATGCGCGCCCCGTTGGACAGGTGGAAATGAGCCACCGGATCGAGGGCCGCCACGCCGTCCGCCCGCTTTTCGCGGGTAAGATAGCGGGCGGCAAGGCGGGTCAACGGCCCTTCCAGCGCCTCGGCCAGCAGCGGCTCCGCCGTCCAGTCGGGCTCGGCCAGCAGCGCCTTGAGACTGCCCTTGGCGGCCATGCCGCTTACCCGGGTCAGGGCCTTGTGCTCGGCGGCGGTCAGCAGGCCGGGCTCGCCCTTGGTCAGGCGCCCCTCCAGCCAGCGGCGAAAGCCGGGGATGGGCGACAGGGTGGCGAAGGTCTTGATCTGCTTGAACTCGCGCGACAGATCATCCACCACCCGCTTGATCAGGAAATTGCCGAAGCTGATGCCGGCCAGACCGCGCTGGGCGTTGTTGATGGAATAGAAGATGGCGGTATCGGCCTTGTCCACGTCGCCCAGCGGCGCGGTGGGGTCCAGCAGGTCCTGGACATTGCCGGCCATATCCCGCACCAGGGCCACCTCGACGAAGATCAGCGGCTCGTCGGGCATGCGCGGATGGAAGAAGGCGTAGAGCCGCCGGTCGGAATCCAGGCGGTTCTTAAGGTCGGTCCAGCCCTGGATGGCGTGCACCGCCTCGTATTCCATGATCTTTTCCAGCACGGCGGCCGGCGAACGCCAGGTGATGCGCTCCAGCACCAGGAAGCCCACGTCGAACCACGAGGCCAGCAGCCCCCGCAGGTCGCCCTCCAGCGGAATCAGATCGGGATGCTCGCGGCCGAGGCCCATCAGTTCGGCCCGCAGGTCCACCAGGAACTTGACGCCCTCGGGCAGGGCGTTGAACTGGGTCAGCAGCCTGAGACGCGGCGGCTCCAGTGCCACGCGCAGTTCCATCTCGGCGCGGGTGCGGGCGGTATCGTCCTCCGCCGAAGCCAGGGCCGCCACCGCCGCGTCCACCTTGGCGCGATCCGGGCCGAAGCCGGTGGCCAGCAGTTGAAGGAAGCGCACCCGCCCCTCGGCCGACAGGGACAGGTAGGCGCGGCCCAGGGCCGCCGCCCTGGCGCGGGCCGAGACCTCGCCGCCCTTGGCGGACAGGCAGGCCTCCATCTGGGCGCGCAAGCGCTCGAGATCGCTTCCCGGCAGGGCCGGAGCCAAGGCCGGCACCTTGCCCGCCCCGTCCGATCCGGCGATGTCGCGCCACAGGCCCTTCAGGCGGGACAGAAGGGTGGCGGCGGTGGTCTGAACCTCATTCATGGGCCAATCTCCCCTTATCGGCCAGGATTGCGGGAAGGATATCGGGCAGATCCTCGGCGATCAGGCCGGGGCCGAACGCCGCCGCCGCCCGCCCGTGCAGCCAGGCGGCGGCCGAGGCGGCGGCGAAGGGCTCCATGCCCTGGGCCAGCAGCCCGACGATCAAGCCGGCCAGCACGTCGCCGGACCCGGCTGTCGCGAGAAAAGGCGGCGCATCGGTGGTGACGGTCGCCCGCCCGTCGGGATGGGCGACCACGGTGTCGGGCCCCTTGAGCAGCACCACCGCCCCCGAGACCCGCGCCCCCTGCCGCGCCCGCTCGAGGCGGCTGCCCGCCACCTCGCCGAACAGGCGCCGGAACTCGCCGTCATGGGGAGTAAGCACCACCCGGTCGGACAGGGGCCGGAACAGTTCGGCGCCCCGCCCCTCGAAGCTGGACAGCGCATCGGCGTCCAGCACGCAGGGGCGTCCGGTCGCCAGCGCAGCCTCCACCCGAACGATCATTGCCTCCCCCACTCCGCCGCCGGGTCCCAGCAGCAGCGCATTGCGCCGCCGGTCGGCCAGCAGGGCGTCGAAGGGCTCGGCCGGAGCCACCAGCAGGCCGGGATCACCGGCATGATAGATATCCAGCGCCTCGGACGGCGCGGCCACGGTGACCAGCCCGGCCCCCACCCGCCGGGCGGCGCGCGCCGCCAGCCGGGCGGCACCGGTCATCTGGGTCCCGCCCAGAATCAGGGCGTGGCCCCTGGAATACTTGTGCCCGTCGGGTGCCGTGGCGGGCAGCGCCCAGGCGCCCGGCCCGTTGCGGTGAAGCGTCGGCTTGATGTCGCCCAGCACCGTATCCGGAATGCCGATATCGGCCACCACCAGTTCGCCGCATTTGAGCCGCCCCGGCAGCAGGCAATGGCCGGGCTTGGGACGGAAGAAGGTGACGGTGGCAAGGCAATCGGGGGCGATGCCCAGCACCGCGCCGCTGTCGCCGTGAACCCCCGAGGGCACATCGACGGCGATGACCGGCAGCTTTCGGCGGCCGATTTCCCCGATCACCGCCTTGGCCTCGCCCTCCAGGTCCCGCGCCAGCCCGGCGCCGAACAGGGCATCGATCACCCCGACGCAGCCTTCCAGGATGGAGGTATCCATGGGCTCGACCCGGCCCGTCCAGCGACCGGCCATGATGGCGGCGTCGCCCTTGAGCCGTCCCACCTCGCCCAGCAGGCCGAGGCGCACCGCCCAGCCGTCGCGGGCCAGCAGCCGCGCCGCCACGAAGCCGTCGCCGCCGTTGTTGCCGGGGCCGCACAGGATGGCGATCCGCCCCTTGGGCAGCAGACGCCGCGCCGCGCGGGCCACCGCCCAGCCGGCGGCCTCCATCAGCCGCTCGCCGGCGATTCCCCCCGCCATGGCGAGGCGATCGGCCCGGTACATCTGCTCGACGCTGAGAATTTCGTTGGTCATGACACAAGGGTAACCCCCAACTGCCCATTTGCCAACGCGGGGCGGCTGGATTAGATGTTTCGGGCTCGCACGGAGGACTGAAGTGAAGGTCGTCGTCATCGGGGCCGGGGTGGTCGGCACCGCCTGCGCCTGGTATCTCGCCAAGGCCGGTCACGAGGTGACCGTGGTGGATCGGCGCGAGGGTGCCGGACTGGAGACCAGCTTCGCCAATGGCGGCCAGATCTCCCCCTGCCACGCCGAGCCGTGGGCCAACCCGTCCGTTCTGCCCAAGGTGCTGAAATGGCTGGGCCGCGAGGATGCGCCCCTGCTGTTCCGCTGGAACCGCTGGGACCCGGCCCTGTGGGCCTGGGGATTGCGTTTCCTGGCCAATTGCCCCCGCTCGCGGGCCGAGATCAACACCGAGCGCACGTTGCGCGTCGCGCTGTATTCCCGCATCTGCCTGGGCCAGTTGCGGGCGGAAACCGGCATCCTTTACGACCAGCAGATTCGGGGCATCCTCCACGTCTACCGTGACGGCGCCGAGTTCGAGCACGCCTGCCGCGCCGCCCAGGTGATGATCCGCCACGGCCTGCGCCGCCAGCCCAGGACCCCCGCCGAATGCGTCGCCATCGAGCCCGCCCTGGCGGCGGTGCAGGGGGAACTGGCCGGCGGCATCTATACTCCCGACGACGAGAGCGGCGACGCCCACAAGTTCACCCGCCAACTGGCGGTCATGGCGGCGGCCCGGGGGGTGGAGTTCCGCTGGTCGGTCCCGATTCAAGGGCTGGTCCGCGACGGCGACCGGGTGGCCGGTCTGGCCACCGAAGGGGGAACCGTCACCGCCGACGCCTACGTCCTGGCCGCCGGCTGCGACAGTCCGCTGCTGGCCCGGCCGCTCGGACTGCGGCTGCCCATCGTCCCGGCCAAGGGCTATTCGGTCACCGTGCCGGTGGCGAACCATGCCGGCGCGCCCTTCGTCTCCATCACCGACGACGAGCACAAGATGGTCTATTCCCGCCTGGGCGACCGGCTGCGCGCCGCCGGAACCGCCGAGATGGCCGGCCATGACCGTTCCCTCAATCCGGTCCGCGCCCGCCTGATCCTGGAGAACGCCCGGCGGCTGTTCCCCGACGGCGGCGATTTCGAGCGCGCCGAGCCCTGGGCCGGCTTGCGCCCGGTCACTCCCGACAGCGTACCGCTGCTGGGCGCCACGCCGCTCCGCAATCTGTGGCTGAACACCGGTCATGGAACCCTGGGCTGGACCATGTCCTGCGGCTCGGGCCGGGTCGTTGCCGACCTTGTGTCTGGTCTGCGGCCCGACATCGGTATGGATGGACTGGGCGTCGAACGCTTCGCATCCTATTTGTGATAAAGGGCATGGGCGTGACGGTCACGCTCGGAGGGCATTATGCTGGTGTGGCGTGAGGCGATGAGTACCGGGCATCCGGAGGTCGACAAGGCTCAGAAACAGTTCATCGCCCATATCAACGAGTTCGAGACCACGCTCCGCGGCGCGGGCGCCGATGCCGCCATCGGCATCTTCCTCGCCGGGCTCTACGAGCAGGTCTCCATCAATTTCGGCCGCGAGGAAAAGGTCCAGCGGGAATGCGCCTTCCCCTTCCAGGACGCGCATCACCGCGAGCATGCCGCCTTGCTGGGGCGGCTGGCCGACATCCAGAACCTCTATCAGGCCATGCCGCACAAGGTCGACCACGGCGCCCTGCTCCGCGACCTGGCCGCCCTGATCAGGGATTGGGTCTCGCACCACATGGTGCAAAGCGACGTGATGCTGCGCCGCTACGTGCCGCACCAGGGCTCGCCGCATCCGGTTCGGGCTCGCCCGTGACAGGGGAATAATTCCGCGATAAGCTCAGGCCTCCGCCATCGCCACAGGCTGTATACCGTTGTTCCAGATTTTCCGCGGCAATCACGAGGCGGCGCCGGCCGGGGGCATAAAGCCTCGCGGCATGCGATTCCGCAGCCTGGGGATCATCGTCGCCACCTTGATTCTGGTCGGCCTCTACATCGGCGTGATCCTGGGCAATATCGCCGAGCTGGAGCGCGAGCGCCACGACTTCGCCGAACTGCAGGCGCGCAAGATTCTGCTGTCCTTCGAAACCCACACCGTCCGGCTGTTCGACCTGGCGGACATCTACCTGCGCGCGGCCCGCCATTTCGCCGAGCAGGAGGGGACCGAGCATCTCGCCCGCTTTCTCGACCGCCTGGCGCCGCCCCGCTCGGATCTCTATTCCAGCACCCTGACCGTCCTCGACCGGCGTGGACGGGTGACGTTCAGCACCGATTCGGCCCTGCCGCGCGGCGCCGATCTGTCGGACCAGCCGGTCTTCCTCCACTTCAGGGAGGCTCCCCGGGACAGCATCCTGATCGGCACCGCCAACGACAGCACGGTGCCCGACCAGCAATATTTCCACGTGGCCCGCCCCCTGCTGAACGGCAAGGATCTGGCCGGCATCGTCATGCTGGACATCCATTCCAGCCAGATTGCCGCCTTTTACCGCGACATGACCCTGGGACCCAACTCGTCGGCGGCCATCTTCAGCCTGGACCACAAGCTGATCGCCCGCCAGCCGCCGCCGGTGGCCGACGCGGCGCCGCTGGGGTCGCTGCAGGTCTGGGCGGCGGCCAAAGCCAATGCCGAAGGCAAGTTTCACAAGCGCTCGCTGTTGGACGGCGTCGAGCGCACGTTCCTCTACAAGCGGCTGGCCGACTATCCCCTGGTGGTGGTGGTCGGCTTCGCCGACGCCGATATCGCCGCCGGGCTGGAAGCCACCCGGCATTCCGAGATGATCGAAGGCGGCCTGTTCAGCCTGACCGCCCTGGGCTTTGCGGTCCTGGTGATGGTGATGGACCGGCGCAACCAACGCCTGACCGAGTCCGAGCAGGCCAGCCGGGCCACCGCCGAAATGCTGGAGCGCTCCAACGCCGATCTGGAACGTTTCGCCTACGTGGCGTCCCACGACCTGAAAACGCCGCTGCGCGTCATCACCGGCTATGCCCAGATGCTCGACCGCCGCTACCGCGACAAACTGGACGACGAGGCCAACGAGTACATCGCCTTCCTTACCGCCGGCACCAAGCGCATGTATCGGCTGATCACCGATCTGCTGCACTATTCGCGCATCAACAGCCAGGCCAAGCCGCTGCAGCCGGTTTCGGCGGCACGCGCCGCCGATATCGCCGTCAGCAATCTGAAGGCGGTGATCGAGGAATGCGGCGCCACCATCTCGGTCGGCCCCCTGCCCACCATCCTGGCCGACGAGAGCCAGTTGTCCAGCCTGTTCCAGAACCTGCTGGGCAATGCGATGAAATACGGCCATCCCGACCGCAAGCCGATGGTCAGCATCGAGGCGGTCAGGCTGTCCAGCACCATCTGGCGCTTCGCGGTCAGGGATAACGGCATCGGCATCGAGCCCGAGCATTTCGAGCGCATCTTCGTCATCTTCCAGCGGCTGCACACGGATTCCGCCTACGAGGGCACCGGTATCGGCCTGGCGCTCTGCCAGCGTATCGTCACCCGCCTGGGCGGCCGTATCTGGGTCGAGTCCAAGCCGGGTGAAGGCTCCACCTTCTTCTTCACCGCCCGCGACGCCAGCGGCGATTGATCCTTTCGGGCCGCGCTCCGCCGCCTCAGTCCTCCTCCTCGTCCTTGCGCTCCTCCGGCTCGCGCGGGGGCGCGGCGGGCGACGGCCTGGCCTTCTTGCGGGGATGGGGGTGCCATGCCCAGGGACGGTCGCCCTGCCAGCCCGCCACGCTCTCCATGCGCACGCCGTCCGGCCCCAGCCACAAGGCATGCGGCCCCCGCCGCCACAGGTCGAAGCGGTCGACCAGCACCCGGGCGCCCCGGCAGGTGCCGCGCAACGGCACGCTGCTCAGCACGATATCCGCCCCGGCGCAGGCCTTCTCGGGGTTGTCCTCGTCCTTGACCAGGGCCACCACCCGACCGTCCACCCGCCACAGGCAGCCGGTCTCGTCGCAACGCAGGCGCCCGTCCCGCGACGAGCTTTTCCTCGGCCAGCGTTCCGGCGCCTCGGGGCCGGCCCGGCGGTTCCAGGTATCCTTGAGAATCCGTCCGCCCTTGCCGTTGAGCAGCAGCGCGCCCTCGCTGGTGCGGACCGCCATGCCGTCGCCGCGCCCGTCCACCAGCAGGTCGGGCGGCCGGGCGAAGGCCATGGAGGCCAGGGCGGCGGCCATGGGCACCGCCCCCCACCAGCGCCAGCGCCGCCGCCACAGGCACAGCCAGCAGCCGCCCAGAGTGAACACCACCATGGCCCACAGCGGCAGGATGGGCAGGGTCACCGCCGAATTGGGCCACGACGCCACCCACACCGCCACCAGATTGACGCCTTCGACGCCCCAGCCCATGGGCACCAGGGCCAGCGCCTCCAGCCCGAAGGGCAGCAGCAGGAACATCACCAGCGCCCAGGGCATCACCCAGAAGCCGGTCAGCGGCACGGCGATCATGTTGGCGGCCACCGACCACACGGCGAAGCGGTTGAAGTGGAAGATGCCATAGACCGCCGTGGCGAAACCGGCGATCAGGGTACTGACCACCACGCCGAAGATGTAAAGGCCGATGGCCGGAAGAAGGCCGGGATGGGCGGCCCGCCACGCTCCCTGCCTGGGCGTCAGGGTCTCGTAGGCGGCGATCATGGCCACCACGGCGGCGAAGGACATCTGGAAACTGGGGCCGATCATCTCGTCGGGCTGCCACAGCAGGATCGCCACCGCCGCCCAGGCCACCAGCCGCATGGACAGCGCCATGCGGTCCAGCAGCACCGCCAGCAGCACCAGACCAGTCATGAAGAACGAACGCTGGGCCGGAACCGGCGAGCCGGCCAGCAGGGTGTAGAAACCGGCGAAGGCGATGGCCAGGGCCGCCGCCCATTTCTTGATGGGGTAACGCAAGGCGATGGCGGGAAACAGCGCCAGCAGGGTGCGCAGGCCCACGAATACCAGCCCGGCCGCCATGGTGATGTGCAGGCCCGAGATGGACAGGATGTGGGCCAGGCCGGAATCCCGGTAGGCCTGCATCATGGGCGCCGAGATGGGCATCTGGTCGCCGGTGGTCAGTGCCGCCGTCACCGCCCCCCGGTCTCCGGGCAGCACCGCCAGGATGCGGGTCGTAATGGCATGGCGGATCTCGTTGACGGTGACCGTGAGATCGGCCCGCCATCCCGATGCCGCTCCAGGCTCGATCACCGTCACCGGACCAAGGGCCGAGCCGATGGCGCCGAACTGGCGGAACCAGGCGAAGCGGGCGAAGTCGAAGGCGCCGGGCATGGCCGGCTGGGGCGGCGGCATCAGCATGGCGCGCACCCGCACCCGATCACCCACATTGACAGGGGGAAGGCCGGGAGCCGAGGAGCGGCCGGGCTTGGCCTTGATCCGGGCCTTGAGCGGCACGATCACGTCGTCGCGGTCATGGGCCACCCGGTCGAGAGTCAGACGGCTGCCGCCGTCGGGCAGGGCCTCTACCTCGACCACCACGCCCTCCAGCATCAGGGCACCTGAATTCCGTTCGATCACCGGAGCGGCCAGACGCAGGCTGCGTGCCTGGGTGACGGCGAAGCCCACCGCCACCGCCAGCAGGCACGATGCCGCCAGCAACAGCGGCAGCGACCGCCGCCGGCTCCACAGCCACCCCGCCGCCGCCGCCAGCACGCCGCCGGCTCCCCAAAGCACCGAGGGTTCAGTGGGCAGCGCGAAGTAGAGTCCGATGCCGAAACCCAGGAAGACAGGCAGCCATAGAGGCCAGCGCCCGCGCTCCGCCAGCAGGCTCTCTCCTATTGCGAGCAGGACATTCTCCGCCGCGTCCGATCCGGAGCGTGCGGTCGGGGAAACCCCTATCCAATCGGGCGGGTTTTTTGCCATCCACCCCCAACACCGGGCTGTCAGGGGCATAAAGATATGCTACACAAGGCAGCCTTGTCCCCCTCGGCATAAAGGACGCCGAAAGTACAGTCATGACCGTCGTAACCCGCTTCGCCCCCTCGCCCACCGGTTTCCTCCACATTGGTGGAGGGCGTACCGCCCTGTTCAACTGGCTGTTCGCCCGTCACCATGGCGGCAAGTTCCTGCTGCGCATCGAGGACACCGACCGCGCCCGCTCGACCGACGCGGCGGTGGAAGCCATTTTCGACGGCATCAAGTGGCTGGGCCTGGATTGGGACGGCGAGGCGGTGATGCAGTTCGCCCGCGCCGGCCGCCACGCCGAGGTGGCGCGGCAATTGCTGACCGAGGGCAAGGCCTATCGCTGCTACTGCACCCAGGACGAACTGACCGCCATCCGCGAGGACCAGCGCGCCAAGGGCCTGCCCATGCGCTATCCCGGCATCTGGCGCGACCGCGCCGAATCCGAGGCTCCGGCCGGCATGCCCTTCGTGGTGCGCCTCAAGGCCCCGGCCGAGGGCGAGACCATCATCGCCGATCTGGTCCAGGGCGACGTGCGCGTCGCCAACGACCAGTTGGACGACATGGTGCTGCTGCGCGCCGACGGCACCCCGACCTACATGCTGTCGGTGGTGGTCGACGACCACGACATGGGCATCACCCACGTCATCCGCGGCGACGACCACCTGACCAACGCCTTCCGCCAGTACCAGCTTTACAAGGCCTGCGGCTGGGAGGTTCCCACCTTCGCCCACATCCCGCTGATCCACGGCCCCGACGGCGCCAAGCTGTCCAAACGCCACGGCGCGCTGGGCGTGGACGCCTACCGCGACATGGGCTTCCTGCCCGAGGCCATGCGCAACTACCTGCTGCGCCTGGGCTGGAGCCACGGCGACGACGAGATCATCGCCACCGAGCAGGCCATCCTTTGGTTCAACCTGGATTCGGTGGGCCGTTCGCCGTCGCGCTTCGACTTCGTCAAGCTGACCAACCTCAACGGCCATTACATGCGTCAGGCCGATGACGGCCGCCTGACCGAGCTGCTGGTCCCCATGCTGGAAGCCAAGACCGGCAAGACGCTGCACGGCGAGGGCGTCGCCCGCCTGCGCACCGGCATGACCGGGCTGAAGGAACGGGCCAAGACCATGCTGGAACTGGCCGATTCGGCGCTGTTCTACGTGGCCGAGCGGCCGCTGACCCTGGACGAGAAGGCGGCCAAGACCATGGCCGATCCCGTCGCCGCCGCCGATCTTGCCGCCTACATGGCCGAAGTCAAAGGATTGGACGCCTGGACGCGCGACACTCTCGAGGATGCGGCGCGCCGTCTGGCCGAGGCGCGCGGGCAGAAGCTCGGCAAGATCGCCCAGCCCCTGCGGGCGGCGCTCGCCGGCTCCTCGGTCTCGCCTCCCATCTTCGAGGTGATGGAGGTGCTGGGCCGCGAGGAATCGCTGGGCCGCATCGAGGACGCCCTCGGCGGCTCCCGGCCAACGGAATCATCGGCGGCCTGAGGCCAGCCGGCGAAACTAACGGCGGTCCGAAGCCGCCCGCAAGTTTAAATAGTGAAGTAGACCACGGGGTATGAAGACATGACGAACGAGAACAAGGCTCCCAAGGAATCCGTCACGCTGATCAACAACAGCACCGGCAAGACCACGGAATTCCCGCTGCTGTCCGGCTCCATCGGCCCCAAGGTGGCGGACATCCGCTCCCTGTACGCCAGCCAGGATATCTTCACCTACGACCCCGGCTACATGTCGACCGGCTCGTGCAAGTCGGCCATCACCTACATCGACGGCGATGCCGGCGTGCTGCTGCATCGCGGCTTCGCCATCGCCGATCTGGCCGAGAACTGCTCGTTCCTGGAAGTGGCCTACCTGATCCTCAAGGGTGAGCTGCCCAACGCCGAGCAGAAGACCAAGTTCGAGTTCGACATCGCCCACCATTCCATGGTGCACGAGCAGATCAACTTCTTCTTCCGTGGCTTCCGCCGCGACTCGCACCCCATGGCCGTGCTGTGCGGCGTGGTCGGCGCCATGGCCGCCTTCTACCACGACTCCATCGACATCAACGATCCGCACCACCGCATGGTGGCCAGCTATCGTCTGGTGGCCAAGATGCCGACCATCGTCGCCTGGGCCTACAAGTACGCCCAGGGCCAGCCCTTCATGTACCCGCAGAACAAGCTCTCCTATGCCGAGAACTTCCTGCACATGATGTACGCGACGCCCTGCGAGGAGTACAAGGTCAGCCCGGTCCTGGCCCGCGCCATGGACCGCATCCTGATCCTGCACGCCGACCACGAGCAGAACGCCTCGACCTCCACCGTCCGTCTGGCCGGTTCGTCGGGCGCCAACCCCTTCGCCTGTATCGCCGCCGGCATCGCCTCGCTGTGGGGCCCCGCCCATGGCGGCGCCAATGAAGCCGTGCTGGAGATGCTGCACCAGATCGGCTCGGTGGACCGCATCCCCGAGTACATCAAGAAGGCCAAGGACAAGGACGATCCGTTCCGTCTGATGGGCTTCGGCCACCGGGTCTACAAGAACTACGACCCGCGCGCCAAGATCATGCAGAAGACCTGCCACGAAGTGCTGAGCGAGCTGGGCGTCCATGACGAGCCGCTGCTGAAGCTGGCCATGGAGCTGGAGCGCATCGCTCTCGAGGACGATTACTTCGTCAGCCGCAAGCTGTTCCCGAACGTCGACTTCTATTCGGGCATCATCTTCCGCGCCATGGGCATCCCCACCCAGGTCTTCACCTGCCTGTTCGCCCTGGCCCGCACCGTGGGCTGGATCGCCCAGTGGAACGAGATGCTGACCGATCCGGACCAGAAGATCGGCCGTCCGCGCCAGCTCTATATCGGCTCGCCGCAGCGGGATTTCATCCCTCTGCACAAGCGTGGCTAAGATAGGGCCGAAGCATTCCGAGGGGCGGCGCCGCGAGGCGTCGCCCCAAAGGATTCCGCGCCCCGCCAACGACAATATCCACCCCGATGCCCGCCGGCGCCTGCTGATCGCGGCGGCGGCCGTCGTCCTCTCCGCCCTGGCCTTCGTGGCCTTAAGCATGTCAGGCTGGCGCTAGACCATCGAACGTCAAATATGACGCACGCTGGTCTAGCTTTATGTTTGATGTTTGCCCCCTCGCCGGGCACTCGCCTCCGCGAGCTTGGCCGCCGCCTCAATGGCGGCTGGAGCGGCATGCGCCAGATTTAGGGCACGCCGCTCTAATCCCGTTCAGGAGCCCCCGCCATGATGGATTTCCTCGATCGCCGTGTGGTTCACAAGGGCGGCTTCGTCTTCAAGGAAGGCGATACCGGCGACCAGGCCTTCATCATCCAGGCGGGAACGGTGGAGCTGCTGCGGGGTGAGATGGTCTTCGCCGAGTTGAGCGCCAATACCATCTTCGGCGAGATGGCCCTGATCGACGGCGCGCCGCGCATGGCCTCGGCGCGGGCCAAGACCGAGACCACCCTGATCGTCATCCCGCGCTCGGTGGTCGACGCCAAGCTGAAGGGCGTCGATCCCTTCGTGACCAAGCTGCTGGGCATCCTGGTGGAGAACGTCCGCTCCATGGCCGGCAAGCTGCGCTGAAGCTCGGGGCCGCGAAGGCCCCGAAATTCATGCCCGCGCCGGCGCCGGCAGGAAGCCAGCCTGCACCAGATCGCGCACCTTCTCGAAGGCCTTGACCTCGATCTGGCGGATACGCTCGCGCGAGACGCCGTAGCGCCCGCCCAGTTCCTCCAGGGTCACCGGCTCGTCGCGCAGGCGACGTTCGATGAACACCTCGCGCTCGCGCTCGGTGAGCGTGTCCAGCGCATGGGCGATCAGGACGCGGCCCTTGGACATTTCCTCGTGCTTGCCGTAGATGGTTTCCTGATTGTCGGCCTCGTCGGCCATCAGGTCCTGAATCTCGGTACCACCCTCACCCACCGGAATGTTGAGCGAGGAATCGCGCCCCGCCATGCGGCGGTTCATGGCGACCACGTCGCGCTCGTCCACGTCCAGTTCACGGGCGATGGTGGCGACATGCTCGGGGGCCAGATCGCCGGCCTCCAGCAGCCGCAGCCGCGACTTGATGCGCCGCAGGTTGAAGAACAGCTTCTTCTGGGCCGCCAGGGTACCGATCTTGACCATGGACCACGAGTTCAGCACGAACTCGTTGAGCGACGCCTTGATCCACCACATGGCATAGGTGGCCAAACGGAAGCCGCGGTCCGGCTCGAATTTCTTCACGGCCCGCATCAGGCCGATATTGCCCTCGCTGATGAGGTCGGCGACCGGCAGGCCGTAATGGCGATAGCCCAGCGCGATCTTGGCGACCAGACGCAGATGGCTGGTCACCAGCCGATGGGCGGCGTCCGTATCGCCGTAATCCACCAGACGCTTGGCCAGCATGAATTCCTCCTCGGGGGCGAGGACGGGGAATTCCTTGATGTCCCTGAGATACTTGGCAAGGCCGTCATCACCTGCGACGACCGGAAATTTGGCTACCGACATGATCTGATCCCTCCAGTTGCTGCTTTCCTGGCGCCCAACACGCCGGGAAACCGTTCGAAAACCGGAAAAGACCGCTAGTCGAAGCCCTGAATCGAAATACGCATCGTCATATCCTCCCGTTGAGCAACATGACCCGGAGCCCATCTTCGCGACAGCACCCCGATCCGGCGGTCCGGTTCGGCCCCATCATGGGCACCGGCCGATTCCACCATGTCCATTATGGCGGCAAGACCGAGCCGAAATCAAGGGGTGGCGAAACGCTCCACCTCTGCTCGCCACACAGCTAAACAGCCGATCATGGCGTGATTGTGGCAGCCTTCACCGCTTGCATGGCCGCCATTCCGAACCGGCGAATCCGCCGGGCGAAAATTGAGTCATGATGTAATCCTCCCTCGGCGATGAGGCCTCCCCCTCCCGCCCCCGGACGAACGAAGAAGCAAGGCTCCCGCCCTCCCCCTCCGGTTGGCGGGAGTATACCGACCCCGCCCCGCTCTCCCTGCCGGGGCGGGGTTGTGCTTTTCAGGAGGAGGCGGTTCTGGTCCTGGCCTCCCGCGCCCCGACCAGGGCGACCACGCCGACGCCTCCGGCGATCAGGGCCAGCCCGCCGAGATTGGTGAACGACAGCCTCTCCCCCAGCAGCAGCGCCGAAATCATCAGCCCGAAGGCAGGCACCGACAAAAAGCTGAGCGACACCGTCAAGGCCGGCAGCAACCGGTTGACGGTCACTGCCGCCCAATAGGCGAAGGCGGTGGCCAGGGTCCCGTTGTAGACCAGGGTCCAGGCCAGTTCGAAACTGCCGTCGGGCGCCGGCCGCCCTTCGATCACGGCGGCGGCCAGGGCTACCGGCACCAGGCCGATCAGCATCTGCCACGGCACCAGTTCCAGGGGCGAGGCGTTCCAGCGGTGCCCACGGATGTGCAGGATCACCGCCGCCCAGACCAAGGCCGCCGCCAGCAGCATCAGGTTGCCGATCACCGCGGGGCGGTTGCCCCAGTCGAAGGTCAGCGGGTTGAACAGCACCACGATGCCGCCCAGGCCCAGCAACAGCCCGGCCAGACGGCCGCGCGTCAGCTTTTCCCCCAGGAACAGCGCCGCCCCCGGCGCCACCCACAGCGGGGTGGAGTAGGCCAGGATGGCCGACCGCCCGGCCGGCACCACCAGCAGCGCCAGATTGGTCAGCACCATGAACACGGCCATGTTGAGCAATCCCAGCGAGGCCAGGACCGGCCAATCCCCGCGCGGCGGTAACCGCAGCTTCCCCATGGGCACCAGGATCAGCACCATGCTGACCAGGCCCAGGGCCAGACGGAAGGTACAGAACCACAGCGGCTGGATGTGAGTCAGCCCGATCTTCATGATCGGCCAGTTTCCGCCCCACACCATCACCAGCAGGGCCAGCAGGACAACGGCACGCATAATCTGGTCCTACCAATTCTCCGGGCGCAGACTTTGCCATGCCGGCCATGGCATGATCCATCCTTTCCGCAACAGAGCAGGCATGAGCCATGGATTTCGACGGCGAGCACCGCATCGACGCCCCCCGCCTCCGGGTCTGGCAGGCCCTCAACGATCCCGCCTTGCTGACCGCCTGCATCCCGGGCTGTGAAAAGCTCGACCCCACCGGATCGGGAACCTACACCGCCACCGTGGCCCTCCGGGTCGGCGCCTTGGCCGCCCGCTTTTCCGGGATTCTGACCCTGACCGATGTGGTCGAGGCCCGATCCTATACCCTGAAGGGCCAGGGACAGGGCGGCGTCGCCGGTTTCGTCGCCGGTTCGGCCCTCGTCGCCCTGGAGGACGATGGCGAGGCCACCGTGCTGCGTTGGAAGGCGGCGGGCGAGATCGGAGGACGGCTGGCCTCGGTGGGCGGCCGCCTGCTGCATGGATTTGCCGTAAAAACCGCCAACGAGTTTTTTTCGCGGCTGAATACCAAACTCGGGTCGCAACCCGATTGCGGTTCGGAATAGGGATCGCTACGTATTACATTCTGTTACATTACGTCATTACTTGGCGTAGGGGGGAATGATGGATAGCAGCGACGCAGGCCTTGGCCCGGCTTTCACCCAGGAACACCCTCGCCCCGCGACCTTGCCGACCAGTGACAAGGTCCGCCGCCGCCTGCCCCGCAAGGAGCGGGAAAAGCTGATCGTCAACGAAGCCATCCGTTTTTTCGCCGAGGTGGGTTTCGAGGGACAGACCAGGGCGCTGGCCGACCGGCTGGGCGTCACCCAGCCCCTGCTCTACCGCTATTTCCCCGACAAGGAGGCCCTGATCGAACGGGTCTACCGCGAAGTCTTCCTCAATGGCTGGGAACCCACCTGGCTGGAGACCATTCAGGACCGCTCCCGCCCCCTGGCCGACCGGCTGATCGATTTCTACCTAGCCTATACGCGGGCTAATTTCAGCTACGAGCGGGTCAGGCTGTTCATGTTCGCCGGTCTCAAGGATGGTTCCATCGCCAGCCGCTACATGCTGCATGTGCGCGACCAACTGTTCGTACCGCTGTGTCGGGAATTACGGGCCGAACTCGGCCTGGACAGCGGCGCCCCGATCAACCTCGAGGAGATCGAGATGGCGGCGGGGCTGCACGGCGCCATCGCCTATGTGGGAGTACGCCGCTGGGTCTACCACGCCCAGACGCCCGCCGACCTGACGCCGGTGTTCACCGAACTGGTGCGGACCTACCTGACGGGCATCGCCGACAGTTACCGACGCTTCGCCCCGGCCAAGTAAGCGAAAGCGCTTGCCAGCCGCCCCCAGGGACGCTACCAGTCGGTGGCAATCCAGAGGGGGATTTCGAGCATGCGCAAGGCAGTTCTGGCCGTTACCGTAACCCTGGCCCTGGGGGCCTGTTCCAGCACGCCCATGCCGCTGGTTCCCGATACGCCCGAGGGTCCCGCCAGCTATGTCTGCTACAGCACCTGGCTGTCCGAGCCCGACGAGGTCCGCGCCATCGCCGAACGCCAGTGCCGCCGCGCCGGCATGGAAGTGCGCGGCCTGATGGGCCAAAGCTGGGCACCGTTGAAATGCGGCTTCGTGACGCCGGAGGTGGCGGCCTTCCGCTGCGGCCGCGCCGGCTACGGGTACTGAGCGAACCACAAAAAAAGCCCCCGGCCTCGCGGTCGGGGGCTTTTTCATGCCTGTGCGCCTGTTACTGAACCTGCTGCACCGCCGACAGCAGCCAGCGGCCGCCGTTGGAGCTGCGCACGAAGGTCCAGGCCTCGGTATGCGTCACCGTGGCGCTCGGATTGCCATCGGCCACGGCGCCGGTATCGAGGCGCACCATGTAGTCGTTGCACGAGAAGGTCAGGATGGCGGTCAGGTAGTCGAAGCCGCCCTCGCTCCACGACTCGCTGACGTCCCCCTTCAGCAGGGCGACGTTCTCCACCTTGTTGGCCACGCCCTCGCTGGCGTTGCGGCTCATATCCTCGGACAGGAACGACACCACCTCGGGGGTGGCGAAGCGCTTCAACTGCATCAGATTGCCGTCGCTCCACGCCTTCTGCACGCCCAGCAGGATTTCGGTGAAGGCTTCCTGATCACCACCCGAGGGGGCGAATTCCCGCTCGATGCGCGGCTGGGCCGGCGCGGCGGCGATCATCGGCTCCACATGCTCGCCGTGGGTGGCGCGCATATAGGGATTGCCCTGGGCGGGGCCGACGGCGGAGGGCGTGCGGCTGCGGAACAGGCGGAACGCCAGCCAGGCCAGCCCGCCGATGATCGCCAACTGGAGCAGCAGCCCCAGGAAGCTGGCACCGGGCGCCACGTCGGAGGCGGCGGCCAGGGCCGGCGAGTGACCGAACAGCATGGAGCCGATGCCGGCGCCGACCAGACCGCCGGCCAGACCGGCCATGAAGGGATTGCGCTGGAAGAAGCCGGGCTGGCCCATGGGAGCCCCCATGGGGGCGGTCGGGCGCAGGGCCGAGGCGCCGGCACCGGCCGGAGCCAGCGGGGCCGCATCCACCGCGCCGGGACGCGGCGCCGCCTGGGGCGGCGGCGGCGGGCCGGCCGGCCGGGTCTGCGCCGGGGGCGGCGCCAGCGTGCGCTCCATGGGCGCGTCGTAGGTCCGCGAGCCGCGCGAGCCGAAGCTGCCGCCGCTGGACTTGGAAGTGCTGCCCGCCTTGGCCAGGGCGTCACCCGCGCCGGCCAGAGCCAGCACCAGGGCCACCACGGCCGAAATCACCACATGCCTCATCTTATTCCTCCCAAGGAATCACTCCCATGTTATAGGGCGGCCCGAGCGGAAAGCAAATCGGCTACGAAAATTTAACCCTGATCGGCCTCGCCCTGGACACGGGCCGCCAGGGAGGCGGCCATGAACTGGTCCAGGTCACCGTCGAGCACCCCCTGGGTGTCCGAGGTCTCCACATTGGTGCGCAGATCCTTGACCATCTGGTAGGGCTGCAGCACGTAGGAGCGGATCTGGTGGCCCCAGCCGATGTCGGTCTTCTGGTCCTCCAGCGCCTGGGCGGCGGCCTCGCGCTTCTGCAGCTCGGCCTCGTACAGGCGGGCGCGCAGCATGTCCCAGGCCCGCGCCCGGTTCTGGTGCTGCGAGCGCTCCATCTGGCATGCCACCGCGATACCGGTGGGAATGTGGGTGATGCGCACCGCCGAATCGGTCTTGTTGATGTGCTGGCCACCGGCGCCGGAAGCGCGGTAGGTGTCGATGCGGCACTCGCTCTCGTTGATCTGGATGTCGATGGTGTCGTCGATTACCGGATAGACCCAGGCGGAGGAGAAGCTGGTGTGGCGCCGCGCCGCGCTGTCATAGGGCGAAATGCGCACCAGCCGGTGCACGCCGCTTTCGGTCTTCAGCCAGCCATAGGCGTTGTGGCCGAGGATGCGCACCGTGGCCGACTTGATGCCCGCCTGTTCACCGGCGCTCTCTTCCAGCCATTCCACCTTATAGCCGTGCTTCTCGGCCCAGCGGGTGTACATGCGCAGCAGCATCTCGGCCCAGTCCTGGGACTCGGTGCCGCCGGCGCCGGCATTGATTTCCATATAGCAGTCGTTGTGGTCGGCCTCGCCCGAGAGCAGGGTCTCCAGCTCCATCTTGCCTGCACGTTCCTTGAGGACGCGGACCTGCTCCTCCGCGTCGTCGACCACGCTCTGGTCGCCTTCCATCTCGCCCAGCTCGATCAGCTCGAGCAGCTCGGCCAGTTCGCGCTCCAGGGCGCGGCAACCTTGAATGGCGCTGTCCAGTTCGTTGCGCTCGCGCATGATCTTCTGCGCGCTGGCGGCATCGTTCCACAGGTCGGGATTCTCGGCCGAGGCGTTCAGCTCGTCGAGCCGCATCAGCGCCTCGTCCCAATTGAGATGACGCTTCAACAGGGCGGCCGACCGCCGGATATCCTGGGCGAGCGCCTCGATCTCGGCCCGCATGGCTGTTCCCCTCGGGTAATGTGGAGGCGCCCTTTGTAAGGAAGTCCGCCCGGACTGGCAACCTGAGAGATTCTGGCGACCCGAGAGATTAGCGCGGCGGCGGAGGTCCGTCGCCTTGCGGCGGCGGTCCGCCCCGGGAGGGATGCGGCGGACGCCAGCGGGCGATGGCATGGCGGCCTTCCGCCGACATGGCGGAGGCGGCTTCGATGATCACCTCGGCGATGGCGTCATCCTCGGCACGATGGGCCCGACGCCCCTCGGCCAGCACGGCGCGCAGGGCCTCGGGGTCGAAATCGGGCGCGGCCAGCGCCGTGCCGACCCGTTGCGGCACGCCGATCCAGATGCTGTGCTGATACTCCACCTCCTGGGCCCGCCGCCGGGCGGCGGTCCGCAGGATGGCGGCATCGGCGGGCGGCAAATCGGCCGCCATCCGCTCGACCAGATGCAGCGGGCTGGGCGGACCGCCGCCGGGGCCGCGCGGCGGCGGCCCCGGCTCGCGCATGACCAGGACGGTCCCCAGGAAGACGTTGAGAGCCAGAGACACCGGCAAGGCCCAACGGGACAGAAATGCGCGCCCCATCAATAATCCAGCCCCGTGTAATAGGTTGTGGAGAGCATCTGATCCAAAACGACCACCTCGGTGGTCGGGCGCAGATCCTGGCCGACCACGATGCCCAGCAGGGCGGCGGCGGCCATGGGCAGGGCGAAGCGCGACACCGGCAGCAGACAGGCGGCCAGCCATTCCCCGAATCCCCGCGAGGAAACGGCCACCGGACTCCGCTGCTCGTCCAGGCGGGACATTACCCGGTCCATGACGCGGGCGGCACGGTCGGGCGCCACCTCCACCGGCGGCACCAGCCTGCGCATCAATTCGTCCAGATCATCGGCACTCATGTCACGTCTCCAATGCCCCTGATCCCCAGACGGGCCAGGGCGGTCCTCAGACTGCGCTTGCCCCGCACCAGCAGAGCTTCCATGGCGGTCAGCGACAGCTCCAGCACCCGCGCGGCCTCGGGGGCGGTCAGATCGCTGAAATAGTATAGCGACAACGCCTGGCGTTGTCTGGCGGGCATCTCGGCCATGGCCGTCGAAACCAGCCTTTCCCTCTGGCGGGCCATGGCCCGGTCCAGACCGCCCGGCGCGGGGTCGGCCGGGTCTCCCGCCTCCTCCACCGCCACGAACCGCACCCGGCGCAGGCGGTCGAGGCTGGCGTTCAACACCACGCGGTAGAGCCAGGTGGAAAACTTGGCCTCGCGATCAGACTGCCAGCGCTCCGCCATGGTCCATACCTTCAAGAACGCCTCCTGCACCACCTCGTCGGCGTCGTCGGGATTGCGGAGAACCCGGGTGGACAGGGCCAGCATGGCGCGGACATGGCGCTCCATCAGCCGCTGGAAGCTCCGGCGGTCTCCTTGAGCGATGGCTCGCAGCAGATCATCGTCACTGGCCGTATCCACCTCGGGATACGGCCGCCCACCCCGATCCAAACCACCTCCGCGACAACCGTCTTCGCAAGATTGTACGGACCGGGGCGGACGATCCATGCGGAAAATCATGCGCCCACCCGGCAGAAACTGCCGACCGGCCCGGCAGAAACTGCCGGGATAGCCGAAAACGAGGGAAGGGAAGCCGCAGACATTTCACACCAAATCAACGAGTTATACCGATACGGCGTCTTGGCCCCCGGCTTGCAGCGGCACAAATTGAACAGACATCACGACGCCACACAGGAATACTGTGGCGCGTTATGCATTTTCAAGAAAAACATAAGAAATAATTTTTCATTTTTCCGCGCATGGAAAGTATATCCCGCAGCGTGGAACGACTCGACCGGAATTACATCCGCTCAGTTTATGACTGATGGAGAGTCGCTATGTTACACGGACTAGGCACATCCGCCTCATCATCCGCACAAAATCTAAGTTCTATATTCAAGAAGCTTGGCACCAACTCCGACAACTCGGTCAACCGCACCGAGTTCATCGCCGGAAAGCCCGACGATGTCAGCGAGGATCAAGCCGGCGCCCTGTTCGACAAGCTGGACTCGTCGGGCAGCGGATCACTGAGCCAAAGCGACCTTACCTCCGCCTTCCAGCAGATGGCGTCCAGCATGCAATCCGTGCTGCTGCAGTCGCAGGAGGTCGACCAGAACGGCAACCAAGGCGGCGGCCACGGCGGACCGCCCGACTCCGAACAGATGTTCAAGGATCTGGACACCGATTCCGACGGCACCGTCACCCGCGACGAGTTCGTGTCGGGACGCCCCGACGACGTCAGCGAGGATCAGGCCGGCGCCTTCTACGACAAGATCGCCTCGGCGGCCGGGGCGGATTCCTCCTCCGGGCTCAGCCAGGACCAGTTGGCCAGCGGCCTGCAGGCCATGGGGCCGCCGCCGCCGGACTCCGGCTCAAGCTCGGATTCGTCCTCCGACAGCACCTCCACCGACGACAAGCTGCTCGAGCAGTTGCTCGCCATGCTGCAGTCGCAGACCTCCTCCACCTCGAGTTCCGGCAACGCCACCGACCCGTCCAAGATGTTCGAGAACCTGGACAGCGACGGCGACGGGACGGTGACCCGTTCGGAATTCGTGTCGGGACGCCCCGACGACGTCAGCGAGGATCAGGCCGGTTCGTTCTACGACAAGATCGCCTCGGCGGCCGGAGCGGATTCCTCCTCCGGGCTCAGCCAGGACCAGTTGGCCGAGGGCATGAAGAAGGCCGGGCCACCCGACGGCGCCGAGCAGACGGCGGCCAGCCAGACGACCTCGTCGTCCCAGTCCTCCAGCAACGACCAGCTGCTGCAGGAACTGCTCAAGGCCATCGGTTCCTACCAGAAGGCCAACCTGCTCAGCGTCGGCAACACCAGTCTGGCGGCGTGACCGACAACCGCCACCGGATTGGATATCGCCCCCCATGCCGGTTACCCCTTTCGGCATGGGGGTACTTTTTTTCGCAGGGAACGGCGACGCCCCCGCGTTGAACCCGACAGAACCCTAATCTCAGAAGGAGATCGGCCATGTCCATCGCATCCGTCGGGAACCAGTCATCCATACAATCGATGCTGCTGACCGACCTGAAAAAGAACGGCCTGTCGTCCGAGGTGGCGTCCCAGGTGGGATCGGAAATCGATTCCGTCTTCCAGTCGCAGTCCTCGTCGTCGGGCACGCCCCCCTCCCCCACCGACGTGCGCGCCGCCATCGAGGCCAAGCTGAAGGAGGATGTCTCCTCCGGCTCGCTGACCCAGGAGCAGGCCGATGCCGTGGTCAAGGCCCTCGACGAATTCGAGAGCCAGATTCAGCAATCGGGCGGCCCCAGCGGCAGCCAGAGCGCCGGTGGCAGCCAAAAGGGCCCCGACGCGGCGGAACTGTTCTCCAAGCTCGACAGCGACGGCGACGGCAAGGTCACCCGTGACGAATTCGTCTCCGGGCGCCCGGACGACGTCAGCGAGGAAGATGCCGGAAAGTTCTACGACAAGATCGCCGAGAACAGCGGCGGCGACGGCAGTTCCGGCCTCAGCCAGACCCAGTTCACCACCGGCCTGCAGAACGCCGGACCGCCCTCGGGCGGCGGCGGCGCCTCGGGCGCCCCTCCGGCGGGCGGTGGCGGCGGTGGCGGGGCGGCCGGCGGCAGTTCCAGCGGCTCGTCCGACGAAGTGGTTTCGGTCACCACCACCACCTCGGCCGACGGCACCAAGACCACCGTCACCAAGTATGGCGACGGTTCCAGTTCCACCTCGGTGTCCTATGGCCAGGCGGAAGGCGGCTCCAGCGCCGACAAGCTGCAGAAGATCCTCAAGTCGCTGACCGAGGGCGATTCCGATTCCAAGGACACGGCGTCCTATCTGAACAAGCTGCTGTCGGGCGGCCTGATCGACACGGTCGCCTGATCAGGCGCGCGGCAGGGGCACCTTGAAACGGTGCATCAGGGCGGCCTTGCGGCCGCCCACCAGCCCCTCGAGCTTCTGGCGCAATTGCGGCAGCGAACGCACGTCGGCCAGACGGCGCCGCAGGAAGCCCCAGGTGTCGGCGGAATTTTCCGACTCGTCGTCCAGCCAATACAGCAAGGTGGCGGAATAGACCGCCGCCAGGGTGGCGCGCTTGGAATACCACGAGAAATCATGAGACCGGTCGCCCACCGCCAGCCAGACGGCATCGGCGGTGCCCCAGGTCAGGCGCGCCGCCAGGGGCAGGTTCCGCGGCAGGGCCAGCAGCGAGGTGGCCCGGCGAATGGCCTCGCGGTGCTCGCTCCAGCGATCCAGCCGCAGCTTCACCGCCAGGAACACCCTCTCCCCCACGCCACGGCCGTCCAGACCGGCTTCGGCCAGATCGGCCTCCATGACCCGGTTGGCGTGATCCACCAGATGGGCCACGGCGTCGATGGCGCCCCTGGGGAACAGGCGGGGCAGCAGCGCCCGCTCCAGCCCCAGGTCGTCGGCCGCCGCCGCCAGGGTGCTCTGCGACCAGCCGTCGAAGGCGGCATGAGGCAGCATGGCGGTCACCAGGGCATCCTTGAGCGGACGCGATTCCATTTCCAATTCTCCTCGGCGGCGGACAAATGTATTTTCCGGTTATAGAACCTCGCCTAACCCCTTCACAAGGGGGCGGCACTGTGCTATCAACCCTCCTCCCCGGACGGCAGGAATGTCGTGCGTAGGGAGGGTTTTCCAAGCGTAGAGGAGCGGTGGCGAAACGTGCAAGTTCTCGTTCGTGACAACAATGTCGATCAGGCCCTGAAGGCGCTCAAGAAGAAGATGCAGCGCGAGGGGGTTTTCCGCGAGATGAAGCTTCGCAGGAACTACGAAAAGCCGTCCGAGCGTCGCGCCCGTGAAAAGGCCGAAGCCGTGCGCCGTGCCCGCAAGCTGGAGCGCAAGCGCCTGGAGCGCGAGGGCTTCTAAAGACTCGCTTTCGGCCGCACCGGAACAGGGGCGGCCGGACTGGAAATTCAAGCGTCGCCATCGCTGGCGCCACGGTCTTGTGCTGTGGCGCTTTTCCGTCTTTGTCTATTGCCTAATGGCAGCTTGCCCCCGACGCACTATGCCAGTACCGTAAGTATGGGATTGGGCTGTAGAAGGGGGAATTGGGCTATGGAATTGCTGCGTAATCTTAGGATTGGGCGACGAATTCTTCTAGCCTTCCTTCTTCCGGTCTTCGGCCTCGTCGCCTTCTCGGGCTATGTCATCGTGCTGCGCTGGCTGGTGGTCAACGACACCAGCGGCCTGATCCGCATGGCCACCATGGCCAACGGCGTCAGCGCCGTCGTTCACGAACTGCAGAAGGAGCGCGGCTCCTCGTCGCTCTATGTGGCCAGCGGCCGAAAGCAGTTCGGCGACCGGGTGGAGGCCCAGCGCAAGCTGTCGGACGAGGCCGCCAGGCGGTTCGAGGAGCAGAGCGGCGACGCCGCCGTCCTGGGTCCGGATTTCGCCGCCTCGCTGGTCAAGGCCCGCGACGCCCTGGCCGGACGCGCCAAGCTGCGGGCCGACATCGAGTCGGGAGCCGTGGACCGCAACGGCCTGTTCCAGGCCTACACCGCCCTGATCAAGGTGCAGTTGGACATGGTGGGCCAGATGGCCCGCCTGACTCCCGACAAGAAGGCCGCCGAGGCGGTGGGCGCCTATCTCGCCTTCATGGAGGCCAAGGAACGGGCCGGACAGGAGCGCGCCACCGGTTCGGCCGGCTTCGCCGGCACCTTCGACCCGCTGATCTATCGCCGTCTGGTGTCGCTGATCGCCGACCAGGAAATGCTGTTCGCCCATTTCATCCGCACCGCCTCGCCCGAGCTGGTGGCCTTCTTCCGCGAGAAGATGGGCGACCCGGTGATCGCCGAGGTCAATACCATGCGGGAAGCCGCCCATGCCAAGGCGCTGTCCGGCGGCGAAGGCGTCCCCGCCCCCAAATGGTTCGAGGCGACCACCAAGCGCATCGACCTGATGAAGGTGGTCGAGGACCGTATCGCCGCCGATCTGGTGACCTGGGCCACCAAGACCAGTTCGGACGCCCAACTGTTCCTGTGGGCGCAGATCATCGCGGTGATCGGCGGGCTGGGCGTCACCTTCGCCGCCGCCGGCGTGCTGGCCAAAGGCATCACCGGCCCCATCGCCCACATCACCAGTTCCATGAGCCGGCTGGCCACCGGCGACACCTCCATCACCGTCGAGGGGCTGACCTTGCCGACCGAGGAAGGCGAGATGGCCCGCGCCGTCGAGGTGTTCCGCAACAATCATCTCGCCGCCGAGAAACTGGCCGCCGAACAGGCCACCGAGCAGGAGGCCAAGGAGCGGCGCCGTCAGGCCATCGAGCAACTGACCGCCGCCTTCCGCCAGGAGGTGTCGGGCGCCCTGGCCGCGGTGGGCGACGCCACCCGCCTGCTGGACAATTCCGCCAATTCGCTCGGTTCCTCTGCCCAGAGCATGGAAGGCCACGCGGCGGCCGTCGCGGCGGCGGCCGAAGAGGCCAGCATCAACGTGGAAACGGTGGCCGGCGCCGCCGAGGAACTGGCCGCCTCCATCAACGAGATCAGCCGTCAGGTCGCCACCTCGGCCCAGGTGTCGCACGAAGCGGTGGCCGAGGCCGAACGCACCAACGCCCTGGTGCACGGTCTGGCCGATGCCGCCCGCAATATCGGCGAGGTGGTCACCATGATCGGCGACATCGCCGGCCAGACCAATCTGCTGGCCTTGAACGCCACCATCGAGGCGGCGCGTGCCGGTGAAGCCGGCAAGGGCTTCGCCGTGGTCGCCAACGAGGTCAAGAACCTCGCCACCCAGACCGCCAGGGCCACCAGCCAGATCACCGAACAGGTGGGCGCCGTCCAGTCGGCCACCGATCAGGCGGTCTCGGCCATCCAGGGTATCGGCGCCATCATCGAGCGCATCAACCAGGTCTCGTCGGCCATCGCCACGGCGGTGGAGCAACAAGACGCCACCACCCGCGACATCGCCCGCAACGTCTCCGAGGCGGCGGAGGGTACCCGCGAGGTCTCGCGCCACGTCACCGACGTCACCAGCGAGGCGGGGGAAACCGGCAAGACCGCCACCGACGTGCTGGGCGCCGTCCAGGCCCTGGGGCGCCAGTCGGACAGCCTCAACACCTCGGTCCAGCGCTTCCTGGCGGGCGTGGAGAGGGCGTAGACGCGTTGCCTCCTTGTGGTGCTTCCGCCCCAAACCCCGATGGGGAGGCACAGCCTCCCCATCCCTCCCGCTTTTATGAGATTAGAGCGGCGCGCCTCAAATATGAGGCGGGCCGCTCCAGCGCCCGTTGAGGGCGCGGCCAAGGGCGCGGATGCGCCCGCCCGGCGAGGGACCTATAGCGTGATGCACATTTTGGGCATCACGCTATAAAGCACTGAAGGTGCGGAAGCTGCGCTTCCGTGCGGAGGCGGGCGGCAGCCCGCTCGCAACGCGATCCCTTCCGCCTACTTGTCGAAGGGTACCGGACGGGGCGTGGCGTCCGAGGACGGCGGCAGGATCGGCAGCTTGAAGCTGGGCTGATCGCCGGTCAGGGTCTTGAGGAAGGCGACGATCTTGCCGTTCTCGTCGTCGGTGAACTGACGGCCCAGCTGGATGCGGCCCATGGTGTCCACGGCCTGCTTCAAGGTGGCGGCCTCGCCGTCGTGGAAGTAAGGATAGGTCAGTTCGACATTGCGCAGCGTCGGAACCTTGAAGTTGAAGCGGTCGGTCTCGTCCTTGGTCACCGCCACGCGGCCCTCGGCCGGGCTGTTGGCCTTATAGGCCTCGACCACACCCATCTTCTGGAACGAATTGCCGCCCACCGCCGCGCCGTTATGGCAAGCGGTGCAGCCGGAATCCTTGAACAGGGCATAGCCGGCCAGTTCGGCCGCGGAAAGCGCCTTCTTGTCGCCCTTCAGCCACTTGTCGAAGCGGGAATTGGGAGTGACCAGGGTCTCCTCGAAGGCGGCGATGGCCTTGGTGACCTCGTCGATGGTCACCTTGTCATTGCCGAACACCGTCTTGAATTCCGCCACGTAGCCGGGAATGGACTGCAGCACCTCGACCGCCAGTTCATGGGTGAAGGCCATCTCGCCGGGATTGGCGATGGGGCCACCCGCCTGAGCCTTCAGGTCCTTGGCCCGGCCGTCCCAGAACTGGGCGACGTTCATGCTGGAATTCAGCACGGTGGGGGCGTTGATCGGCCCCTTCTGCCAGTTATGGCCGATGGAGGTCTTCAGATTGTCGGTGCCGCCCAGCGACAGGTTGTGGCAGGAATTGCAGGAGATGAAACCCGACTTGGACAGGCGGGTGTCGAAATAGAGCTTCTTGCCCAGTTCGGCCAACCCGGCATCCTTGACCTTGGCGGGTGGAATGGGCTGGATCGGCTCGGATGCCGCCAGGGCCGGCAGCGCCTGCACCCCCAGAAAAAGGGCGAGCGAAAGCGTCATGCGTCTGATCATGGCATGGTTCCCCTGATGTGGATTGTCAGAACGTGGCCGCCCCTCGGGGGACTTCCCCCCGCTCCTGCCCGCTCTCTCCATCCGGCGGAGCCCGAGGCACGAACACCCAGCCATACTCACAACTTTTCTGTGGGTATGGAAGATGTATTTAGAATTCTTCTAACTCAAAACCATAGACCTATGCCCAAAGCAAAACGGCGGCCCCCCTCTCGGAAGGCCGCCGCCTTGATCGCGGAACGGAAGGTGCCTACGCCTTCAGCGCGGTCAGCACCTCGTCCAGCATCTTCTTGGCGTCGCCGAACAGCATCCGGTTGTTCTCCTTGTAGAACAGCGGATTGTCGACGCCGGCATAGCCCGACGCCATGGAACGCTTCATGACGATGGAGGTCTTGGCCTTCCACACCTCCAGCACCGGCATGCCGGCGATGGGGCTGTTGGGGTCCTCCTGCGCCGCCGGATTGACGATGTCGTTGGCGCCGATGACCATGGCGACATCCGTCTCGGGGAAGTCGTCGTTGATCTCGTCCATCTCCATGACGATGTCGTAGGGCACCTTGGCCTCGGCCAGCAGCACGTTCATGTGGCCGGGCATGCGGCCCGCCACCGGATGGATGCCGAAGCGGATGTTGATGCCCTTCTCGCGCAGGTGCTTGGTGATTTCGTAGACCGTGTGCTGGGCCTGGGCCACCGCCATGCCGTAGCCGGGAACGATGATCACGCTCTTGGCCTCCTTCAGCAGCTCGGCGGTCTCGGTGGCGCTGACCGGGATGACCTCGCCGGCCGGCTGGCCGTCGGACGCCGCCGCCACCGTGCCGCCGCCGGTACCGAAGCCGCCGGCGATGACGCTGATGAAGTTGCGGTTCATGGCCCGGCACATGATGTACGACAGGATGGCACCCGACGAGCCCACCAGGGCGCCGGTGACGATCAGCAGGTCGTTGTTCAGCATGAAGCCGGTGGCCGCCGCCGCCCAGCCCGAATAGCTGTTCAGCATGGAAACCACGACGGGCATGTCGGCGCCGCCGATGGCCATCACCATGTGGACACCGAAGGCGAGCGCGATCAGGGTCATGATGATCAGGGCGAAGAAGCCGCCGCCGACGCTTTCGGCGTTGAGGAAGCCCTTGCCGACCCAGATCACCACCAGCAGGCCGGCCAGATTGAGGAGGTGACGGCCGGGCAGCAGCAGCGGCTTGCCGCCGATCTTGCCCGACAGCTTGCCGAAGGCGATCAGCGAGCCCGAGAAGGTCACGGCACCGATCAGGATGCCGATATAGATCTCCACGTCGTGGATGGTCTTTTCCGCGCCCACAAAGGTGTGGGCGGTGTCGATATAGCTGGCGAAGCCCACCAGGCAGGCGGCCAGGCCGACCAGCGAGTGCATCAGGGCGACCAGTTCGGGCATCTGGGTCATCTGCACGGTGCGGGCGGCGTAAAGGCCGACCGAGCCGCCGATGGCCATGGCGATGACGATCCACGGCACGCCGGCCCAGGTGACCTGGGGACCGAACACGGTGGCGATCACCGCCAAGGCCATGCCGATCATGCCCAGCACGTTGCCGCGACGCGAGGTCTCGGGATTGGACAGACCGCCCAGGCTGAGGATGAACAGGATGGTGGCACCGATATAGGAAACGGTGGCGAGACTTGCGGACATGGTGCCCCCCTTACTTGCGGAACATCGCCAACATGCGCTTGGTGACCGCGAAGCCACCGAACATGTTGATCGAAGTGAGAATGATGCTGATCACCGCCAGCAGGCCGATCCAGAACCCGGGGCGCGAGATTCCCTCGCCCAGCGGCGGGGAAATCTGGACCAGGGCGCCGATGACGATGATCGACGAGATGGCGTTGGTGACGCTCATCAGCGGGGTATGCAGCGCGGGGGTAACGTTCCAGACCACCATGTAGCCCACGAAACAGGCCAGCACGAACACGGTGAAGTGGCCCAGGAAGGCCTCGGGGGCATTGGCACCCACGAACCAGAAGGCCAGGGCGCCGATGCCGAAGGTGATGGTCAGGGACTTCGGGGACATGGGCTCGCCGGCACCGTGACCGTGGCCGGACTTCTTGGCCGCCACGGGGGCGGCGGAGGCGGCCTTGGGGGCGGGCGGCGCCGGCAGCACCAGAGGCGGCGGCGGCCAGGTGATCTCGCCCTCCTTGATGACGGTCAGGCCGCGGATGGCATCGTCACCCATATTGACATCGATGACGCCGTCCTTGGTCTTGCACAGCTCCTCGGTGAGGCGCAGCAGATTGGTGGCGTAAAGCGTCGAGGCCTGCTTGGACAGGCGGCTCGGCAGGTCGGCGTAGCCAATGATGGTCACGCCATGGCGCACCACGACCTCGCCCGGCACGGTCAGCTCGCAATTGCCGCCCTGCTCGGCGGCCATGTCGACGATGACGCTGCCGGCGCGCATGCTACTCACCATCTCGGCGGTGATCAGCCGGGGAGCCGGCTTGCCCGGAATCAGGGCGGTGGTGATGATGATGTCCACCTCACGCGCCTGCTGGGCGTACATCTCGCGCTGGGCGGCCTGGAAGCCCTCGCTCATGACCTTGGCGTAGCCGCCGCCGCCCGAGCCCTCTTCCTCGTAATCCACCTTGACGAACTCGGCGCCCATGGACTTGACCTGATCGGCCACCTCGGCGCGGGTGTCGTTGGCGCGCACGATGGCACCCAGGCTGACGGCGGTGCCCAGCGCGGCCAGACCGGCCACGCCGGCGCCGGCGACAAAGACCTTGGCCGGCGGAACCTTGCCGGCGGCGGTGATCTGGCCGGTAAAGAAGCGGCCGAACTGATTGGCGGCCTCGACCACGGCGCGGTAGCCGGCGATATTGGCCATGGAGGACAGGGCGTCCATCTTCTGGGCGCGGCTGAGCTGGCGCGGCACGCAGTCCATGGCCAGAACGGTGATCTTGCGGGCGGCCAGGGCCTGCATCAGCTCGGGGTTCTGGGCGGGCCAGATGAAGCCGATCAGGGTGGTGCCTTCCTTGATCAGCGCCACCTCGTCCATGGAGGGAGCACGCACCTTGAAGACCATATCGGCGGCGGTCCAAAGTTCGGCCGCACTCTTGGCGATGCTCGCCCCAGCCGCCACATAGGACTCGTCATCGAAATTGGCCAGGGCACCGGCCCCCGTCTCGACCACCACGGAGAAGCCGAGCTTGATCAGCTTCTCGACGACATCGGGAACCGTTGCCACCCGCTTTTCGTTGGGGAACGTTTCCCTTGGAACACCAATGGTCAGAGACATGGCTTCTCCTTGTTCGCTGTTACTGCGTTTGCCTTACATTTTTGGGAAAACAATGCCCTCTGGCCAGCGGTTTGCCAAGCCCGATCTGGTTTGAAAATCAGTCGTTTGAAGGAATTCCATCCGATTACCGCCCACCGGAGGCCCGCCCCATCATGCCGCACCGCAACATGGCTTTGTCACCTACACCACCTGGCTGCCATGGACGAGGTGGAAAAAGGTACCTATGGCCTCCGGGTGGCGGGTCGGTGGGAGGCACCGCCACCCCTTGGGGTGGGGCCGCAACATGACCTTCATCAAGGAGAATACGGCCCCGCTCCACCACACTCTCCGGGCGGGACAGGAGGGATGATGGCCAGGACCATATGGGCGTTGGCGGCGATGGCGGGAGCCGGCCTGTGGCTGGCGGCGGCCCCGGCCCGCGCCGAACCGGCGGGCTGGCGCTACGAGATCATGTGGGGCGGCTTCCATGCCGGCGACATGGCCGTCACCCGCGAGCAGCGCGGTCCGTCGGTACGCACCGGCATGACCATCCGCACCGTGGGGCTGTTCGACAAGATCCTGCGTCTGCGCTTCTCCGCCGAGGGCGGCGGCCAGGAGGCCGGGGCCGGCGAACTGGGCTCCGAGCA
Organism: Magnetospirillum sp. 15-1; assembly: GCF_900184795.1. Taxonomy (NCBI): domain Bacteria; kingdom Pseudomonadati; phylum Pseudomonadota; class Alphaproteobacteria; order Rhodospirillales; family Rhodospirillaceae; genus Magnetospirillum; species Magnetospirillum sp. 15-1. Next base: position 157,383 of record NZ_FXXN01000023.1, read on the forward strand.
TTATCAGACCCACTTCCGCAATCGCCATCAGGAGCAGATGCTACGCGTCCTCTATGGCGGCGGCGAGGCGGTCACCGTGCTGGACGAGGTGCTGGCGGTATTCTCGCCGCCCCCCGAGGACGACGAGCCCGCCCCCGCAGTGCCGCCAGAGGCCCGGCGGGGCGTGCGCGACCCGCTGACCAACGTGGCGGTGGTGGGCCGCAAGGCGCGCCAGGCCGTCAGCGCCGGCGGACCGGCCAGTTTCCGCGTGGCGGGCTATGACGGCCGCCGGGCCTATGATTTCGACGTGACGGTCAAGGGCACCGGACGGATCGATATCCACGGCCGGGAATTCGAGGCCATCGAGCTTGCCATGGTCCTGCGGCCGGTGGCCGGGTTCAAGCCGCGCTTCCAAAAGATGTGGGCCGGCGCCGAATACACCGTGCATATCGACCCGGAGACCCTGCTGCCGCTGCGCATCTACACCGACAGTTTCGCCGCCGCCACGGTGATCAATGCCGTCGAGCCCTGCCGAGTGGCGGCCGAGCACTGCGCCCCGCTGCTGGCGGCCGGCGACCCCTGATCCGACCGATATCGGAATCCTTGTATCCCACCGTTCTCGCATATTAGGCTGATGGAAATCACCGAACGGATGCGCCGGCCAGAACCGGATGCACCATGGGAGGCAATGGTCATGGGAATGCTCGATGCCCTTTCGGGGCTGCGGATCACCACCCGTCTGTGGCTGCTGGGCGGCCTGCCGCTGGCCGGGCTGGCCGTGGTGTTCATCGCCGATTCCGTGCAGATCAAGGACCAGATGGTGGCGGCGCGCGAGATCAAGCTGCGCCACGTGGTGGAAACCGCCTCGGGCGTGCTGGAGCATTACGCCGAGGAGGCCCGCCAGGGCCGCATGAGCGAGGATGACGCCAAGGCCGCCGCCAAGGCCACGATCAAAGCCATGCGCTACGACAAGGCCGAGTATCTGTGGATCAACGACATGGGCAAGCCGGTCCCCAAGGTGGTGATGCACCCCGTCTCGCCGCAGTTGGACGGCAAGGTGCTGGACGATCCCAAGTTCAACAAGGCCACCACCATAAGCCCCGGCACCTCGCGCAAGGTAGCCGAACCCCTGCATGGCGCCAACCTGTTCGGGGCCTTCGTCACCGTGGTCGAACGGGCGGGACAGGGCTATGTCACCTATGATTGGCCCAAGCCAAAGGAAGGCGGCGGCAGCACGGCTGAAACCTACGAAAAGCTTTCCTTCGTCAAGGGGTTCCCCCCCTGGGGCTGGCTGATCGGCTCGGGCGTCTACATCGACGACATCGACAGCGCCTTCAAGGCCGAACTGGCGGAGCGCGGCATCCTGCTGGCCGCCATCCTGGCGGTGGTGGGCGGCCTCGGCCTGCTGATCACCGGCAGCGTCTCGTCGGGCTTCCAGGCGCTGCACCACGACGTCGACAGATTGCAGGCCGGAGAATCGGGCGGAGCCATGCGGCTCAGCCCCGATCGCCGCGATGAGTTCCGTCAGGTAGCCGAGGTGCTGCGGGAAATGGCCGAAACCCGCCAGCGTCTCGACGCCGCCGAGCACGAGCGCCAGGGTGCGCAGCGCAAGGCCGAGCACGAGCGCTTCCTCATGCAGCGCGACATGCTGCGCTCGCTGGTCCAGGCGGCCATGCTGGGCAACGAGGCGATGATCACCCTGTCGCGCATGAAGCGCGAGATCGACATGTCCACCACCGAGGTCGGCCGCATGGCCCAGGCGGTGGAGGAGATGCGCGCCTCCATCCAGGCCATCAACGCCGATTCCTCCCAGGCCGCCCAGGGCGCCGGTCAGGCCGGCGAGGCGGCGGTGACCGGCCTCAACGCCAGCCAGGAGGCGCTGTCGGCCTTCGAGCGCATCGTCGCCGCCGTCAACGCCGCCGGCCGGAAGGTCCAGGGCCTGGCCGAGGCCTCGGCCCAGATCGGCGAGATCGTCACCGCCATCGAGACGGTGGCCGGCCAGACCAACCTTCTCGCCCTGAACGCCACCATCGAGGCGGCCCGCGCCGGCGAGGCCGGCAAGGGCTTCGCCGTGGTGGCGGGCGAGGTCAAGAATCTCGCCAACCAGACCGCCAAGGCCACCATCGACATCCGGGCGCGCATCGTCGGGCTGCAGGACGAGATGGGCTCCATCGTCGGAGCCATCGGCGAGAGCACCGGAGCCGTCACCGAGGGGCGCTCCCTGGTCGGCGCCCTGGGCGAACGCCTGCACGGCATCGCCGATCAGGTGGGCTCGGTGCAGACCAGCATGACCACCATTTCCCACGTGCTGGAGGGGCAATCCCATACCGCCGGCCGATTGGCCGACGGCACCACCCAGGTGGTCAGCCTGACCGAGGCCAACAACCACCTGCTGGGCGACGTCTTGGAGGCCATGGGCCGCATGAGCCAGCATCTGGACGCCCAGGTGGGCAATTATGCCAAGCTGGGCTCGGGCGCCCTGCTGGTGGAGATCGCCAAGAACGACCACATCGCCTTCAAGCGCCGGGTTCTCGACGGTGTGCTGGGCCGCACCGAACTGAAGGCCGACGGCGTGCCGGACCACCACAACTGCCGCCTGGGCAAGTGGTACGACGCCATCACCGACCACAGCATCTCGGGCAAGCCGGCCTATTCCAATCTGGTGACCCCGCACCAGGAGGTCCATGCGGCAGCCAAGCGGGCGCTGACCCATGCCGCCGCGGGCGACCTGGACGCCGCCTTCGCCGCCATCGACGACATGAACAAGGCCTCGGTGTCCGTGGTTTCCATGCTTGAAACCCTGGCCACCGAACTGGCCGCGATGGAAGAGGCCCGGATGGCGGGGTAATCCCCGCCCCTTAAGCGCCGATCACGTTCCTGAGCAGGCCGATCTCGGCCACCTCGGTTTCCATCACGTCGCCGGGCTTGAGGAATTCCGGCGGATTGCGCGCCCCACCGATGCCCGACGGCGTGCCGGTGGCGATGATGTCGCCGGGCTCCAGCGTCAGGACGCGGGAGAGGTCGGCGATCAGGCGCGGCACGGAAAAGCGCATCTGATCGGTGCTGGCCGATTGCTTGACCACGCCGTTGACCCGGGTCTCCAGATGCAGCCCCCGCCAGTCCAGGTCCGAGGCCGGAACCAGCCACGGTCCCATGGGGCCGTGGCCGTCCAGGCTCTTGCCCATGAACCATTGCCCGCCGGACTTCTTGTGCATGATGTCGCGGGCCGAGGTGTCGTTGATCACCGTGTAGCCGTAGACGTGCGCCATGGCGTCCGCCTCGGCGATGGCCTTGCCGCGCCGGCCGATGATCACCGCCAGTTCGCATTCCCAGTCGATGGCGGTGGAGACCGAGGCGTCGTAGGGAATGGGATCGTAGGGACCGTTGACCGTCCCCACCCCCTTGGTGAAGAACACCGGACGGTCGGGCGCCTCGGCGGACGAGCCGCGCATGGCCTGACCTTCCTTATAATGGTCGATATAGTTGAACCCCACCGCGTAGATGTTACGGGTCGGTGCCGAAATGGGTGACTGCAGCCAGACCTCGGACACCATGGGGCCGTCATCCGGTCCCTCGAGCATCAGTCGGCGGGCCTGGGCGAGGCCGCGCTCCCCGGCGGCGATCAGCGACACCATGCTGCCCGGATCGAACAACAGACGCAGGCCGCAACGGCGGGCGGCGGTTCCCAGATCGACCACCCGGCCCGATCCCTTGACCACCCCGACCCGAGGCACCCGGCCGGGCACGGAATAGGTGATCAGACGCAATTTACCGGCGGCGGAATTGGGGATCGGCCCACCCGCCTGGGCGGCGGAGAACAGTATCGCCCCCACCGCCGTCCCGATTCCGGCGGCCATGACCCCGCGACGAGACGCACCCATTCGATCCCCCCCCGTATGGAAATATCACCGTTCCACTGAGAGGCTCGAAGTATACCTACACCATTTGAGCAAAGCCCATTATACGAAATGCAACCATGGCGAAGCCATTGGTTATTGACATATGTCATGGGAGGGGCAGACCACCCCCTACCCGCCTATTACGTTCCGGAACAGGCCGATCTCGACGTTTCCGGTCTCCATCACCTCGTCCTACATCGCTTCCAGCTCGTCGATGAAACCGATGACCACATCCAGGCCCTGGCGCCAGAATTGCGGGTCGCCGGCGTCCAGGCCGAAGGGGGCCAGCAGGTCCTGGTGACGCAGCGTGCCGCCGGCCCGCAGCATGTCCAGGTACTTGGCCGGGAAATCGGGAATGCCGCCCTTGGCATAGACCGAATACAGCGAGTTCACCAGGCAATCGCCGAAGGCATAGGCATAGACATAGAACGGCGAATGGACGAAGTGCGGGATGTAGGTCCAGAAATGCCGGTACTCGTCGTGGAAGCGGAAGGCCGGGCCCAGGCTGTCGGCCTGCACGCTCATCCACAACTCGCCGATGCGCTCGGGCGACAGTTCGCCCCGGCGGCGCTCGTCATGCAGCAGGGATTCGAACTCGTAGAACGCCACCTGGCGCACCACGGTGTTGATCATGTCCTCCACCTTGGAGGCCAGCATGATGCGGCGGCTCTTGGGCGAGGTCTCGCGCTCGAGCATGGCGCGGAAGGTCAGCATCTCGCCGAACACCGAGGCGGTCTCGGCGAGCGTCAGCGGCGTGTCGGACATCAGGGGGCCCTGCACGCCGGCCAGCACCTGATGCACGCCGTGCCCCAGTTCGTGGGCCAGCGTCATCACGTCCCTGGACTTGCCCAGGTAGTTGACCAGCAGATAGGGGTGCACCGACGGCACGGTCGGATGGGCGAAGGCGCCGGGCGACTTTCCCGGACGGACGGGGGCGTCGATCCAGTTGTTGTCGAAGAAGCGCTTGCCCACCGCCGCCATGTCGGGCGAGAACGCCCCATAGGCGCCCAGCACCGTGTCGCGGGCCTGTTCCCAGGTGTACTTGCGGTCGTCGTCGTCGGGCAGCGGGGCGTTGCGATCCCAGTAATCCATCTTGTCGACGCCGAACCACTTGGCCTTCAGCGCGTAGTAGCGGTGCGACAATTGGGGGAAGCAGCCCTTCACCGCCGCCACCAGGGCGTCGACCACCCCGTCCTCCACCTGATTGGACAGGTTGCGATAGGATTGCGGGCGGGCATAGGCGCGCCACTTGTCCTCGATCTCCTTTTCCTTGGCCAGGGTGTTGGTGATCAGCGCGAACAGCGGCACGTTGTCGCCCAGCACCTTGCCGAGCGATTTGGCGGCCTCCTTGCGCCTGGCGCCGTCCTTGTCGCTGAGGCAGTTCAGCACCTCGGCCGAAGTCACCTCCTGGCCGCCCAGGGGAAAGCGCAGACGGGCCATGGTCTCGTCGAACAGCCGGTTCCAGGCCGCCGTGCCGACCACGTGCAGCTCGTGCAGCATCTTCTCGGCCTCATCGGAAAGCTGGTGCGGGCGGAAAACCCGCAGGTCGCGCAGCCAGGGACCGTAATGGGCCGCCTCGGGCGCCTTCAGCTTCTCGGCCAGCACCGCGTCGTCCAGCCGGTTGATCTCCAGGGTGAAGAACAGGGTATGGGTGGAAATATCGGTGACCCGTTCCTGCATGCCCTGGTAAAAGCGGCCGCGTTCGGAATCGGAGACGTCGCCCGAATAGAGCAGCTGGGCAAAGGACATGACGCGGTAGAGGATCTGGCCGATACGCTCGTACTCGGCGATGGCCGCCCCCAATTCCGCGCCCGCCAGCCCGGCCAGCTTACCGGCATAGGCGGCCTCGAAGGCCTGGGACGCCGAATCGGCCGCCCGCAGGTCGGCCTCCAGCTCCGGCGAATCCGGCGCGGGATAAAGATCGGAAAGGTCCCACTCTGGGAGGGTGCCGAGATCGTTGGCCGATGCTACAAAGGTCATGCGCTGTCTCCTTGTTGCGACACAATATAAGGACGGCGCCACGGCGCGAACAGGGAGTTTCGACGCATGGAGGTTGAGTTCGCCGCGCAGACCAGCCTGCCGGCCATGTTCCTCGCCCAGGCCGAGCGCCTGGACGCCCGCCCGTTCCTGGGCTTCAAGGCCGGGGATTCCTGGCATGCGCTGTCGTGGAGCGAAACGGCGGAGCGCGTGCTGGCCCTGGCCGCCGGATTGCGTGCCCTGGGGCTGGAAAGCGGCGACCGGGTCATGCTGGTGGCCGAGAACCGCCCCGAATGGGCCATGGCCGATCTGGCCATCATGGCGGCCGGCGGCATCTGCGTGCCCGCCTACACCACCAACACCGTGGCCGATCACCTGCACATCCTGGAGAATTCCGGCGCCCGGCTGATCATCGTCTCCACCAAGGCGTTGGCCGAGCGCGTCCTGCCCGCCGCCGCCCGCTCGGACCATGCTCCCGCCATCATCGCCATGGAGGCCCTGGCCCTGGCCCAATCGCCCGGCGTGGACATCCACGCATGGGACGCGGTGCTGGAATCGGGGCGAGGGCACGAGGCTGAAATCCGCGCCCTGGCGGCCGGCCTGAAGCGTCAGGACACCGCCTGCCTGATCTACACCTCGGGCACCGGCGGCGTGCCCAAGGGGGTTATGCTGTCCCACGGCGCCATCCTGTGCAATTGCATGGGCGCCACCGACGTGCTGCGTGAACTGGGGCTGGCACAAGAGGTCTTCCTGTCCTTCCTGCCGCTGTCGCATGCCTACGAGCATACGGCCGGCCTTCATTTCCCCATCTCCATCGGCGCCGAGATCCGCTACGCCGAGGGCATCGAGCATCTGGCCGCCAACATGGCCGAGGTATCGCCCACCATCATGACGGCGGTTCCCCGTCTCTACGAGACCATGCGGACCCGCATCCTCAAGGGTCTGACCCGGGTCAGTCCCTTGCGGCGGCGCCTGTTCGCGGCGGCCCTGGACCTGGGGACCCGGCGCATCAAGGGCGAGCGCCTCGGCCCGTTCGACCGCCTCGCCGACCGTGTGCTGGAGCGGCTGGTGCGCGACAAGGTCCGCGCCCGCTTCGGCGGCCGGCTCAAGGCCTTCGTCTCGGGCGGCGCCCCCCTGCCCTACGAGGTGGGCCTGTTCTTCATGGCTCTCGGCGTACGCATCCTGCAGGGCTACGGCCAGACCGAGGCGGCGCCGGTGATCGCCGTCAATCGTCCCGACCACAACCGTCTCGAAACGGTCGGACCGCCCATGCGGGGCGTCGAGCTCAAGATCGCCGGGGACGGCGAAATCCTGGTCCGGGGCGAACTGGTGATGCGGGGTTACTGGCGCGATCCCGACACCTCGGCCCAGGCCGTCGACGGCGACGGCTGGTTGCATACCGGCGACATCGGCGAGATCGATCCGGACGGCTGCCTGCGCATCACCGACCGCAAGAAGGATATCATCGTCAATTCCGGCGGTGACAACGTGGCGCCCCAGCGCATCGAAAGCTTCCTGACCCTGGAACCGGAAATCGCCCAGGCCATGGTCCATGGCGATCGCCGCCCCCATCTGGTCGCCCTGATCGTTCCCGATCGGGAATGGGTGCAATCCTGGGCCGAGGCCACCGGCCAGACGGCATCCTTGACCAACATCATGAACAGTGATGAATTGCGCAAGGCGCTGACCCTGGTAATCGACCGGGTGAATCGCCAACTCTCTCCAGTCGAGAAGATTCGGCGGTTCATGGTCGCTCCCAATCCATTTGAAGTAGACAATGGCATGCTGACTCCAACCCTCAAGATTCGCCGCCACCAAATCAGGGAGACATACGGGCAGGCCCTGGATGCTCTTTATGAGGAAAAGACACAGAGCCGGAATCAGACATTCCGGTGAAAGCTTTGGCAACAGACGGCAAATGGATTGTTAACAGAACTAACCATCGCTAAGGTTGTGTCACAACACCTATCCTTCGTATTGCTTTTTGACGAAGCCTTGCATTAAAAACATTCTCGCTTCCGCAGCATCCTCGCAGAGACCGTTTGGCCAGATGTCACGAGCTGAACCCGCAATGCCCCTGGCCCCCGTTCCGGCCGCCGTCGACCTGTCAAAGGTCAAGGCGCTGGTCTGCGAGCCCAGCCTGCCCATCCGGCAGGGCATTCGTCTGGCTCTGAACAATGTCGGCATCCGCGATATCACCGAAGCCTCGACCTTTCTCGCCGCCCATCAGGCATGCAAGGAGGGCGACCACGATTTCCTGGTGCTCAATCAGGAGATCGAGACCAACGATTCCACCTTCATCATGCGCGAGCTGCGCTCGGGGGTCCTGGGCCGCGACCCGTTCATCCTGACGGTGATGCTGCTGTCGTCGCGCGAGGAGCCCAAGGTGCGCTCGGTGATCGATTGCGGCCCCGACGACCTGCTGCTGATCCCCTTTGCTCCCGATCAGTTGATGAACCGCCTCAAGGTTCTGGTCGAGCGGCGCAAGCCGTTCGTGGTGACCCACGATTATATCGGCCCCGACCGCCGCGCCGCGCCGCGTCCCGGCGCCACCTCGGCCACCCAGTTCCAGGTTCCCAATCCGGTGCGGGCCCGCGGCACCAACCTGCCGCGCGACCGTTACGACCGCCTGAAGCAGGATTCCATCGTCGCCATCGGCATCGAGCGCATCAAGCGGCTGGCCGCCACCATGGACTGGGAGTGCAACGCGCTGACGGTCAGCGCCCGCGACGGCAAGATGACCGCCGAAAGCACCTATCGCAGCATGGCCAAGCTGGAGCAGGTAACGGCCGAACTCTCGATCCGGGTCACCAAGCAACTGGGCCACACCACCGAGACCATCGACGGCTTGCTGGAAATGTGCCGCAGATTGAAAGCGACGCCCGGCAACGTCGCTTTTTCGGATATCGAAACCATTACCCAGACGTCGCGCCGGATTTCCGGGACCTATAGCGCGCGATAGCACGCCACGACTTCAGTATTGCCCATCCCGTGGCAGCCGCTCGTGGTTGACGGCGGCGTGCGGACGGAGAAGACCCGCTTTACCGGGCTTCGCCGCGCGGGGCGATGATATCCAGGGTTTCCTGCAGTTGCGTCCGCTGCTCGCGGACGGTGGCCGCCTGATCGGGCAGGCCGAGCGCTTCCAGGATGGCAGCCATGCTGTCCAGGGCGACGATCAGCGACGGCACGGCGTGGACCGGGTCGGTGTTGACCGCATCGTGGAACAGATCCACCGCCTCCAGCGACAGGTCCAGCCCTTCCTTGAGGCGGCCGGCATCGTGACTGCGCCCCGCCAGATTCCCGACGGCCTGGGCCAGGGTCAGGCGATGGGCGGTGCCATCGGCCTTGAACAGCATGCGGGCAAGATCGGCGGCCTCGGAGGCATGGGCCAGGGCGGTCTCCACCTGACCGGCGCCGGCCAGGGCCACGGAAGCCTGCTGCAGGGTCAGAATCAGCAATTGCACCACGGCGGCCGGCGGCGCATCGCCGAACAGGCCGATCAGCAGCCGGCGGGTATCGATGGCCTCGGGCCATAACCCGACCTCGGTGAAGGCCATGGCGGCACGATGCAGCGCCTCGACCATGGAGCCGAGGAACGGCTGCCCCGCCGGGCCGCCATCGCGAAAAACCTCCACGGCCTGGGCCAGTTCCTCGACGGTGCCGGCGGTATCGCCGCCCCGCATCTTGAGCCCGGCCAGATTGATCAGCGATGAGACCAGGACGAAACGGGCCTTGTCCGGGTGAGAGGCCATGGCCTGGCGCGCATGCTCGACCGCGTCGACACCGACCGCCCTCGCCTCTTCCAGGCAGGACGCCTCGGCCAGCAGGTTGGATTGGGAATTGAGCAGCGATGCCAGTTGCACCGCATAGGCCTCTGGCTGAACCTGAGCCATGGCCCGATACAGTCCGACGGATTCCGATATGGCCAGCAGCCCGGCCTCGGTATCGCCCTGGGCGATCTGCAGATTGCCCAACTGCCAAAGGCATTCGGCATGGGCGGGATAGACGATGCCGGGATCGAATTCCAGGCGCCGGCGAAAATCCGCGGCAAGGGCGCCAAGGCGCACGATTTCCTCGCCGGAATCGGCGGGCTGGGACGTGGTCAAGCGGATTCTCCTTTCGCGAGGCCCCTTCTGGGCCCGGACACACCCGAGCGCGTTACGCTCGCGCGACAGTTTAGGCGGCCATGGTTAACACTTCGTTCGAGGCAGCATCTCGATGGATTCCAGTCGGCCCTTCAGGCTGAAGGTCTTGAAGATTTGCTCGATGTCCTCGGCGACGCCATTAGCGTGATAGTTGAGAGACATCTCGAATTCCGGCAAGGGATCAGTGCTGCCGATGGGGAAGAACGCCATGCGCATGGGCCAGGCCGGCGAGTTGAGCAGCGGGCTCGACACCGCGGCGGGCTGGGACATCGTGGCGCGGCCGATCTGGGCGCTGGTCTCCAGCGCTCCTTCCTCGCCCTGCCCGTCGAACAGCGGCCGCGCCAGGATGCGGCCGCCCTTGTTGGCGGTCTCGATCAGCCGGATGGTGTGGGCGGTGGGAAACAGCGTCCCCTTGGGCAGCTTGATGGAGCGCGGCTCCGGACGGGTATAGTGCGCTACGCCGCCCTGCCCCGCCCCCCGGAGCTTGGCCGAGCCCTCGACTTCCTCGGTCACCTGGCCCTCGCGGGACTGGCGCACCCGGAAGCGGTAGTTGAGGCCGTCCTTGGACTCCCAGCCCAGGAAATCGGTGGTGGTCGCCACCTGTCCGCCCTCGGAATAGGCATAGGTGATGACCAGGCGGAATTCGGTGATCCAGCCATCACAGGCATCGATGAACTCGTAGGTCCAGGCGCCGTTGGCATTGGCCATGCCGCTGCCGGAGCGGGACGCCGACAATCCCATACGGTAGGTGGCGCGATGGGAGGCGAGATCGGCGGCATGAACCACCTCCGCCCCGAACATCGCCAGACTGGCGGCGAGGCACCCCGACACCACCCCAATTCTGCGCTTCATCAAATCCTCCGACGGGAATCCCCGTACCTATTATATACACCGCCGGCGCCCGCCCACCAGAGCAGACGGAGCCCGGCAGATATTTCCCGGCCAATCGGCAACATTTTCCCCACCGGACGGAGCGGACCGCACCAAGACGACGGATTTCCGCCATTCGGTCCTGGCACGAAGCCTGCATCCTTAATATCGGGTTCGTGGTTCGAATTTTGGAGGTGTTGGCGGATGACATTCGAATTCGCTCCCGATTGGATGGAGACCCTGTTGCGGCCTTCTTCCTATTCGCCCGCCAGCCTGGGCTTGTCGCCGATGATGCCGGCCACCAATCCGCCGGCCCATCCCGACGCCGGCGAAGTGGCCGCCCTGGTGGGCGAACTGTTCGCCGAGGGAACCCTGTCCGCCGAGCAGTTCCGCTCGCTGCTGGCCGCCCCCGAACTGGAACCCTATCTCGAAACCACCTTGCAGCCCTGCATCAAGACGCCATGAATATCGGATCGACCCTTCTCCGCCTGTTTTCCGACCGCCCGTCCCCCGAGACGCAGCGCCTGGAACCACGCCTGAGCAATGCGGTCGACAATCAGGCCGCCAAGACGGAAAAGGCCGCGGAACCCCTGATCGCCCTGCCGCCCCCGCGCCCCGAGGAACCGCGCTACGACCTGCGCAACGTCTCGCCCCGCGAGTTCGCTGACATCACTCACGAGCTTTATATGGAAGGCACGCTGAACTGGGACGAGTTCCAGATGATCGGCTTCCCCAGCGAGCTCAGCCCCCGCTACAACGAAACCATCGGCGCCCTGACCGGTGAAAAAGCCAAGCCCGATCAGCCCAAGGACATGCTCGGCCACTGGGAACAGCGCGTCGAGTTCGAGCGCAAGTACAACCCCGACGCCGATCAGGTCCGCACCGCCGAAAACGCCCTGGCCAAACTCAGCTGGCAGTCCCAGACGCCGGTGAAGCTGAGCGCCTGAGGCGGCGGCTCCGCCTCCTTTCGCAATCCATGAAAAAAGGGGGCCGAATCCCCCTTTCCCATTTTCGGCGAAGAGAAGGCCTCAGCCCTCCTTCACGTCCTTCTTCGGCTTGGGCAGGTCGACCTTGAGGTGCAACTCGCGCAGACGCTCCATGGTGACCTCGGCAGGCGCCTGCATGAGCAGGTCCTGGGCCTGCTGGTTCATGGGGAACAGGATGATCTCGCGGATGTTGGGCTGGTCGGCGAGCAGCATGACGATGCGGTCGACGCCCGGCGCCGAGCCGCCGTGGGGCGGCGCGCCGAACTTGAAGGCGTTGAGCATGCCGCCGAAATGCTCTTCCACGTGGGCGGCGGAATAGCCGGCGATCTCGAAGGCCTTGTACATGATGTCGGGGCGATGGTTACGGATGGCGCCCGACGACAGTTCGACGCCGTTGCAGATGATGTCGTACTGGAAGGCCTTGATGGTCAGCGGGTCCTGATTCAGCAGCGCGTCCATCTCGCCCTGGGGCATGGAGAACGGATTGTGCGAGAACTCGACCAGACCGGTCTCCTCGTTCAGCTCGTACATGGGGAAGTCCACGGTCCAGCAGAACTTGAAGACGTCCTTTTCCAGCAGGTCCAGCTCGTTGCCGATCTTGGTGCGGACGGCTCCGGCGAACTTGGCGGCGGGCAACTCCTTGTCGCAGGAGAAGAACACCGCGTCGCCATCCTTGAGATTGGCGGCGGCCTTGATGGCCTCGACCCGGGCGGGCTCCAGGTTCTTGGCGATGGGGCCCTTGGGACCGTCGGCGGCGAACTGGATGTAGCCCAGGCCACCGGCACCGTTCTCGCGCGCCCACTCGTTGAGCTTGTCGAACCACGAACGCGGCTGGCCGGCGGCGCCGGGCGCCGGGATGGCGCGCACCACGTTGCCCTTGTCCACCAGCTTGGCGAACAGGCCGAAGCCGGAGCCGCGGAACGGCTCGGTGACGTCGGCGATGATGACGGGGTTGCGCAGGTCCGGCTTGTCCGAGCCGTATTTCAGCATGGCGTCGGCATAGGTGATGCGGGGAAAGGGCGCCGGGGTGACGGCGCGGCCCTTGCCGAATTCCTTGAACACGCCTTCCAGCACCGGCTCGATGGCGGCGAAGACGTCGTCCTGCGTCACGTAGCTCATCTCGAAGTCGAGCTGGTAGAACTCGCCCGGGCTGCGGTCGGCACGGCCCGCTTCGTCGCGGAAGCAGGGGGCGATCTGGAAGTACTTGTCGAAGCCGGCCACCATGAGGAGCTGCTTGAACTGCTGCGGCGCCTGGGGCAGGGCGTAGAACTTGCCGGGATGCAGGCGCGACGGCACCAGATAGTCGCGGGCGCCCTCGGGGCTGCTGGCGGTCAGGATCGGCGTCTGGAACTCGGTGAAGCCCTGGCTGATCATGGCCTGACGCAGATGGGCGATGACGCGCGAGCGCAGCATCATATTGGCGTGCACGTCTTCCCGGCGCAGATCGAGGAAGCGGTACTTGAGGCGCATGTCCTCGGGATATTCCTGATCGCCGGCCACCTGCAGGGGCAGAACGTCGGCGATGGACTGGATCTGCACCTCGGCGACCTGAAGCTCGATCTCGCCGGTGGGCAGGCGGGGATTGATGGTCTCGGCCGAGCGCTTGACCACCTTGCCGGTGACGGTGATGACGCTTTCGGGCCGCGCCTTTTCCAGGGTGGCGAACACCGGGCTGGACACGTCGATGACGCACTGGGTCAGACCGTAATGGTCGCGCAGGTCGACGAACAGCAGATTGCCGTGATCGCGCTTGCGATGAACCCAACCCGACAGCCGCGCCTGGATGCCGGCATCCGCCGCCTTCAACTGACCGCAGGTGTGTGACCGATAGACGTGCATGAAACCCTCGTAACGCGGCTCTTGCCAATTCGAAGCGGGAAGAAGGCATCCCGGGCCATATTTTGTCAAGGCGGGATAACCCAATATTTACGAGTCCGGAGCAAACTCGTTCCTGGCAGCCCGATCGGAGCGTGATCGGATGCCGGCGGCCAGAAGGTCCGTCCGATCTTGCCAGGATGGTGAGCCATGACGCACGACGCCCCCCATAGCGCCCAAGGTATGCGCGCTCTCTTGCGCAATCTCGATTCCAGAAGCCGCGACGTGGTCGCCCGCACCCTTGGGGTGCTGGGGTGCCGCGACCTGTTGTGCCTCGACGAAGGGGACGGCGCGGAAGACCACCTGCGTTCCGGCACGGTCGACCTGCTGGTGGTCGACACCGACGGCGACGTGGAGGCGGCCTGCGCCCTGGTGCGCGACATGCGCCGGGGCATCCGGGCCGAGAACGCCTTCGCCATCACGGTCCTGATGACCTCGCTGGCCCAGACCGAGCACCTTTCCCACCTGCTGGATTGCGGCGCCGACGCCATCTTGGAGAAACCCGTCGATCCGGTGAAGGTGGCCGAGCGGATAACCGCCCTCACCCGCAAGCGCCGCTGCTTCGTGGTGAGCGAGTCCTATGTCGGCCCCGACCGCCGCATCCGTGGACGGCCGGATTCGTCGCCGGCCGCTCGCATCGCCGTCCCCAATCCGCTGCGCGAGACCACGCTTTCCGGCATGAGCCGAGACCAGTTGCGCGACCTGATCCAGATGACCTGGGAAGCGCTCGACCGGAAGCGGACGGCGTCGCGGGCGGTTTGAGGCAGCCCCGCGCTTGCCGGAACCGCCGCCAGGGTGTATCTGTGGCAGCCATGCCGATGATCTCTGATACCGAGTCGCTTGCGGCTTTCTGCCGCCGACTGAAATCCGCCCCGTTCGTCACCGTCGACACCGAATTCATGCGGGAGAAGACGTACTGGCCCCAGCTCTGTCTGGTCCAGGTGGCCGGACCCGACGAAGCGCGCGCCATCGATCCGCTGGCGCCGGGCATGGACTTGGCCCCGCTGTTCGAGCTGATGGCCGATACCAGCGTGCTGAAGGTGTTCCACGCCGCCCGCCAGGACGTGGAAATCTTCCTGCATCTGGCCGACGCCATCCCCACCCCCATCTTCGACACCCAGATCGCCGCCATGGTCTGCGGCTTCGGCGACGCGGTGGGTTACGAGACCCTGGCCTCGCAACTGGCCAAGGCCCGCATCGACAAATCAATGCGCTTCACCGACTGGTCCATGCGGCCGCTGTCGGAAAAGCAGGTCCAGTACGCCCTGGCCGACGTCACCCATCTGCGCGTCGCCTATGAGAAGCTGGTGCGCAAGCTGGAGAAGAACGGCCGCATCGAATGGCTGGCCGAGGAAATGGCCCTGCTGACCGAGCCCGGCACCTACCGGGTCGACCCCGAGAACGCCTGGCGCCGGTTGAAGCCCCGCTCCACCTCGCCGCGCTTCCTGGGCGTGCTCAAGGAACTGGCCGCCTGGCGCGAGCGCGAGGCCCAGGAGCGCGACCTGCCGCGCCAGCGCATCCTCAGGGACGAGACCCTGACCGAGATCGCCGCCCACCACCCCGTCGACACCCACGAGCTGGGCCGCACGCGGGGTATCGGCAAGGGCCTGGTCGAGGGCAAGATGGGTCAGGCCGTCCTGGAAGCGGTCAAGCGCGGCATGGCCCTGCCCGAAGCCGACTGCCCCAAGCCCAGCGACCGGGTCGAAGTGCCCAAGGGCCTTGGCCCCGTGGTCGAGCTGCTCAAGGTGCTGCTCAAGATGAAGTGCGACGAGCACGGCGTGGCCGGCAAGCTGATCGCCAATTCCGCCGACATCGACGCCATCGCCGCCGACGACGATGCCGACGTCCCGGCCCTGCACGGCTGGCGGCGCGAACTGTTCGGCGCCGACGCCCTGAAGCTGAAGCACGGCCATCTCGGCCTGGGCTTTTGCACCGATGGCCGCCGGTTGCGCACCGTGCCCATCGAGCCGGTCGAGGCCTGTTCCGCCGAGCCGGTGGCGGCCGACTGATTTGGCCGGGCTCGGCTATTCCGACGCCCGGCGACAATCGGCCTCGGCAGCCGCCGAAGCCCTGTCCCGGGGACAGAGCCCGGCCGACGCCGCTCGCGCCGCCATTGCCGCCACCGATACCTTTTTCGACAAGGCCCGTCAGGCGCTGAACCTGGATGCCCAGTTGAAGCAGCAGGCCTGCGCCGCCGGCTGCTCGTGGTGCTGCCACCAGATCGTCGCCATCACCGCCGCCGAGCTTGACCTGGTGGCCGAAGCCGTCGCCGCCAAGCCGTCCGAGGCCCGCGCCGCCATCGCCACCCGCGCCCGCGAGGCGGCGGCCAAGGGTACCGGCCTGGACCAGCGGCAATGGTGGGCGGCCCGCATCCGCTGCCCGCTGCTGGAGGATGACGGCCTGTGCGGCATCCACGCCGCCCGCCCCCTGCCCTGCCGCGCCCACAATTCCGCCGATGCCGGCACCTGCCGCCGCTCCTTCGAGGGCGAGGCGGTGCGCACCCCCGTTCTGGCCGCCCAGCAGGGAATCTGGGCCCACGCCCAGACCGGACTGGCCGAGGCATTGCTGAAGGACAATCGCTCTACAGAGGCGATGAATCTGGCCCTGGCGGTAAACGAACTGCTTAGGGGATAACCCGTTTCGCCTGATGCACCATGGTGTCCAGCGCCGACAGGAAGCGGGAGCGATCCTGCTTGGCGAAAGGCGCCGGGCCGCCGGTCATGGTGCCGATCTCGCGCAGCGTGTTCATCAGTTCCCGCGTCGCCAGGGCGTCGCCGATGGAATTCTCGGTAAAGGGCTTGCCGTTGGGACGCAGCGCCAGCGCCCGCTTGGCGAGACAGCGGGAGCCCAAGGGAATGTCGTTGGTGACGCAGATGTCTCCCGCCTCGATCAGTTCGGCGATACGGTCGTCGGCGGCGTCGGGCCCCTCGGGCACCACGATCATGGTGATCAGCGGGTCCTGGGGCAGCCGGAGCCAGGCATTGCCCACCACGGTGACGGCCAGGCCATAGCGCCCCGCCACCTTGAACACCTCGTCCTTGACCGGACAGGCGTCGCCATCGATGTAAATTTTGGTCACTTCACCCGCCGGAAAATCAGGGCTTCGCACTCAAGGATCTTGGCGAGGCGGTCGAAGGAGCGGTCACCATCGAGGGTGAAGGCCGGATTGTCGGCCGGCACCTCGAGGATCAGATACCTGTCCTCGACGAACAGCCGGGTCTGGCGCAGCAGATTGGGGGCGCCCCCCGACAGGGTATGGGCGAGACGCAGGGCGAGGCCCACCACCCGGGCGCGGCGGAATGCGCCTTCGTCCAGCAGTTGGATGAAGCGGGCCACCTCGGGCGAGTCCTCGTTGCCCTGATAGCGGCAGAACACCGCGAAGGCGATGGCGGCGCGGTGGCGGTGGCCGACGCCCATGAACGGCAGGCGCAGGATGCGCAGGAAGGCCTGTTCGGCGCGGTAATCGGGGTGCTCGTTCCAGAAGATATCGGACACCAGACAGGCGGCGTGGCGCAACTGGCTTTCCCGCGTGCTCTCCGACGGAAACAGCGGCGCCATCCAGGCCAGCAGTTCGTCGCCGTGTTCGGGAAAGCGGGAGTTCAGCAACGCCATGTGGCGGCACACCGACAGCAGCGGGTCTTCCTGCTTCAGCCTGTCGGGCAGGCGCTTGAGGAATTGCCCCTCGCGCATGCCGTAGATGGAGAATACCAATCGCGACGGGCCGATGGCGCGGATCACCCGGGATAGGATCAGCGCCGCCATGGGCAGGCCGCCGGTGCGCTTCTTGGAGATGCCGGGAACCTTCTCCAGCGACTTGCGGCTTTGGGTCGACACCAGTTCCAGGATGGACAATGCCTCGCGGGCATCCAGCGAGAAATTGTCCAGCACGGTCAGCGGATGCTGGGTCTGGGCGATGCAGATGCGGGCGATGGACCGCCACGCCCCGCCGACCGCGTAGAGATTGCGCCCCTTCCCCTCGCCCAGCCAGGCAATGCCCCTCAGGTGGCCGTCGACGATGTCGGCCGCCTTGGCCCGGTCGTCGGCCGAGGCCTCGGACAGGCGCAGCAGGCCCAGCGGCATGGTGACGTGCAAGCCGAAATTCTGGTCCTGCACGGTGACTAGTTCCAGCGAGCCGCCGCCCAGATCGGCGACGATGCCGTTGGCGTCGGGAGTGCCGCACAGCACGCCCATGGCGGCCATCTTGGCCTCCTGCCCGCCGGTCAGCACCTTGACCTGCACGTCGAAGCGCCGCTCGATCTCATGCACGAAATCGGGGCCGTCGACAGCATCGCGCACCGCCGCCGTGGCCAGCACGTCCAGGCGTTCCACCTCCATGGCCCGGCACAGGGTCACGAAGCGCCCCACCGCCACCAGCGCGGCCTCCACCCCTTCCGGGCTGAGCCGTCCGGTACCGCCCACTCCTTGGCCCAGGCCGCACACCGCCTTTTCATTGAACAGCGGCACGGGAACACGCTGAGCCATATCGTAGACGCACAGGCGAATGGAATTGGACCCGATATCGACGATGCCGATGGGGTCCTGGCGCAGCTTGATCTTCATGGCCGGCTAAGCAAGTTGCAGGTGCTTCGACTTGCGCCCGCGTTCGCCCGCGCTGCCCCGACCCGACAGGGACGGATTGGTCATAAAGTAGGTGTGCGCGTTGAACGCCCCCTCCTCGGCCTGGAAGCGCTCATAGACGCCGTCGGGGCGCAAAATCCAGGTCTGGGCCTGATCCTTGAGGTTGGCCACCATGATCTGATCGAGAATCTGGCGGTGCACAGTGGGATTTTCGATGGGTACGAAGGATTCCACCCGCCAGTCCATGTTGCGCGGCATCCAGTCGGCCGAGGAGATGAACAGCTTGGCATGACGGGACGGCAGGCGGTGACCATTGCCGAAGCAGATCACGCGGGAATGCTCGAGGAAGCGCCCGACGATGCTTTTCACCCGGATGTTGTCGGACAGGCCGGGCACGCCGGGCCGCAGGCAGCAGATGCCGCGGATCACCAGATCGATCTTCACCCCGGCCTGCGAGGCGCGGTACAGCGCGTCGATCAACTGCGGGCAGACCAGCGAGTTCATCTTGGCCCAGATGGCGCCCGGCTTGCCGTCCTTCACATTGGCGATCTCGTCGTCGATGAGGGAGAGCACCTTCTTGCGCAGGTAGATGGGGGCGATGGCCAGGCTCTCCATGCCGTCGGGCTTGGCGTAGCCGGTCATGAAGTTAAAGGTCTTGGCCGCGTCGCGGCAAAGCGCCGGATCACAGGTGAAGAACGACAGGTCGGTATAGATCTTGGCGGTGATGGGGTGGTAGTTGCCGGTGCCGAAATGGACATAGGACACCAGGGTGCCGCCCTCGCGGCGCACCACCAGGGAAATCTTGGCGTGGGTCTTCAGCTCCAGGAAGCCGAACACCACCTGAGCCCCGGCCCGTTCCAGATCGCGGGCCCAGCGAATGTTGGCCTCCTCGTCGAAGCGGGCCTTCAGTTCCACCATGGCGGTGACCGACTTGCCGGCCTCGGCCGCCTCGACCAGCGCCTTGACGATGGGGGAATCGGCGCTGGTGCGGTACAGCGTCTGCTTGATGGCCACCACCGCCGGATCGGCCGCCGCCTGACGGATGAACTGCACCACCACGTCGAAGCTTTCGAACGGGTGGTGGACGACGATGTCCTTCTTGCGGATGGCGGCGAAACAATCGCCGCCGAAATCGCGGATACGCTCGGGGAAGCGGGCGTGGTAGGGCGGGAACAGCAGGTCGGGGCGCTCGTCGACGATCAGGCGCTTGGTGTCCACCAGACCCAGCAGGCCGTCGATCTCGAACACGTCCTCCTGGTCGGCGTGCATCTCGGCGATGGCCAGAGTCTTGAGGTCCTCGGGGATGCCCATGTTGAAGGTCAGCCGGATGACATGGCCGCGACGGCGGCGCTTCAACGCCGATTCGAACACGCGGACCAGATCCTCGGCCTCTTCGTCGATATCCATCTCGGTGTCGCGGATCACCCGGAAATGGCCGAAGGATTCCATGCGGAAGCCGGGGAAAAGCTGGTCGAGGAACAGCAGCACGAATTCTTCCAGCGGCAGGAAGCGGATGCCGTCGCCGGGCAGGCGGGTGAAGCGCTCGATCTGGCTGGGCAGCGGCAGCAGGGCGCGCAGCACCTCGCCGTCATCCAGCTTGTTGAGGTGCAGCACCAGGGCCGAACTGCCGTTGGGCAGGAAGGGGAACGGATGGGCCGGGTCGATGGCCAGCGGCGTCAGCACCGGGAAGACATGCTCCATGAACCGGCCTTCCAGCCACTTCATGTCGGCCTTGGACAGCTCGGAGCGGTCGATGACCGCGATGCCCGCCTGACGCAGATCGACCTTCAGCTCGCGCCAGCACTTCTTCTGGGCCTCCAGCAGCCGGGCCGCCTCGGAGTTGATGGCGGCCAATTGCTGGGCGGGGGTCAGCCCGTCCTGGCTGGTGGTCATGACGCCCGCATCCACCTGCCCCTTCAGGCCGGCGACGCGCACCATGTAGAACTCGTCCAGGTTGGCCGCCGAAATGGACAGGAAGCGCAGCCGCTCCAAAAGCGGGTGGTGCGGATTGAACGCCTCCTCGATCACCCGGCCATTGAAGGCCAGCCACGACAATTCCCGATTGATGAAGCGATCCTTGGATTCGATATCGATAACGGGAAGGTCGGCGGCCTGCGCATGGGTCACTGTGTTTCTCCACTGGACGAGGCGTGGTGCGCCCCCTCTCATTTATATATCCTGAGCGAAGCCCTGTCATGGCCGAGGCGATTACCGAAATGAGAAAACTGTTCCTGCTCCGTCACGCCAAATCCAGCTGGGATAGCCCGGCGACCGAGGATTTCGACCGTCCCCTGAACGGACGCGGCCGCAAGGACGCCAAGCATATGGGGCGATACATGGAGGAACAGGGCATCCGGCCGGGCATCGCCCTGGTGTCGGCGGCGGCGCGCACCCTGGCCACCTGGGAATTGCTCGAACCCCATCTCGAGGGCGTGCCGGTGACCATCGAGGCCGAATTGTACGAAGCAAGCAAGGCGCGGCTGCTGACCCGGCTGCGTGGATTGGACGATCACATCGAGTCGGTGCTGATGATCGGCCACAATCCCGGTATCGGCCGCCTGGCCGAAGTGCTGGTCGACCATCACGGCGACCCGGCCCAACTGGCCGCCCTGGCGGACAAGTTCCCCACCGGCGCCCTGGCGGCCATCGATCTGGACATCGGCCATTGGGGCGAGGTGGAGGCGGGGCGCGGCCGGCTGGCGGCCTTTGTCCGCCCGAAAGATCTTGGCTCAGAGGAAGACTGACTACAGCGTTCCCGGAAACGCGCCGCCGTCGATCAACAGGTTCTGGCCGGTGATGAAGCCGGCCTGGGCCGAGCACAGATAGGCGCAGGCGTCGCCGAACTCGGCCGGATCGCCGAAGCGGCCGGCGGGATTGGCTTGGCGCCGCCTGTCCAGCACCTCGTCCACCCCAATGCCTTGAGCCTTGGCCTGTCCCTCCATGGTGACACGCAGGCGGTCGGTATCGAACGGACCGGGCAGCAGGTTGTTGATGGTGACGTTGTGGCGCACCGTCTGGCGCGCCAGCCCGGCGACAAAGCCGGTAAGTCCCGCCCGCGCCCCGTTGGACAGGCCCAGGGTGTCGATGGGGGCCTTCACCGCCGCCGAGGTGATGTTGACGATGCGCCCGAATTTCCGCGCGATCATCTGATCCACCGTGGCCTTGATCAGCTCGATGGGGGTCAGCATGTTGGCGTCCAGCGCCTTGATCCATTGGGCGCGGTCCCAGTCGCGGAAATCGCCGGGCGGCGGGCCGCCGGCATTGGTCACCAGGATGTCGGGATCGGAAAGGATGGACAGCAGCACGCCCCGCCCCGCCGGGGTGGTGACGTCCACCGGAACCGTCTTGATGGCGGCGCCGGTCCTGGCGCGGATTTCCTTGGCGGCCTGCTCCAGCACCTCGGGGCGGCGCGCCGCCATCACCACGTTGACGCCCTCGCGGGCCAGGGATTCGGCACAGGCGCGGCCCAAGCCCCGGGAGGCGCCGCAGACGATGGCGCTACGGCCCTTCAGTCCCAGATCCATTGTCGTCATCCTCCAGAATGCGCCGGGCCAGCGGCACGGTGACGGAGCGGCGGCCGGCCAGGGCGGCACGGTCCAGACGCTCCACCAGACCGGCGCAGGCGGCGAAGCTGCGCTCCATGCGGCCCACCAGGAAGTGAACCACATCCTCGCCGATGCGTAACTGGCGATCATCGAACAGCTTGACCAGCAGGGCGGCCAGAAGGGCGTCGTCGGGAGTGCCGATGGACGCCACCGGCATGGCCAGCAGCCGCGAGCGCAGGTCAGGCAGCCGTACCGCCCAGGCAACCGGCGGAGTGCGGGCGGTCAGCAGCAGGATACGGCCCAGCTCGCGGCCCTGGTTGATCAGATGGAACAGCGCCACCTCGTCCAGGGCTCCCGGCCGGTCGCAATCCTCCACCACCAGCACCGGCACCGATTCCAGCAGGGGACGCGAGGATTCGGGGCTGACCTCGGCGGCGGAAATCAGCATGCCACCGCCGGCATGGGCGAACAGATGGGCCAAATGGGTCTTGCCGCTGCCCGCCGGGCCGACGAGGATGCTGGCCGGGCCGGGCCAGCGCCCGGGCGCGGACACCCAGGCATGGGCCGCCTCGTTGCAAGGCGCCACCAGGAAATCGTCAGCGGCCAGCGAGGGCACGTGCCCGAACGCCAGGGGAAGCTGGGCGTCGCTCATGACTTGCTGTAATCGTCCCCGACGCCGTCGTACAGGGAACTTTTCATGTAGTTCTGCAGGGCGAAGCGGGTCAGTACGCCGATCACCGAAGCGGCGGGCACCGCCAGCAGGATGCCGACGAAGCCGAACAGGGCACCGCCGGCCAGCAGCGAGAAGATGATCCACACCGGATGCAGGCCGACCCGGTCGCCCACCAGCTTGGGCGTCAGGAAATTGCCCTCCAGCACGTTGCCGACCAGGAACACGACGCCGACGCCACCCAGCAGGTGCCATTCGCCGCCCTGGGCCAGGGCAAGGCCGATGCTGGCGATCAGGCCGATCAGCATGCCCACGTAGGGGACGAAGGCCCCCAACCCGGTGCCCAGCCCGATCATCAGGCCGAGGTCGAGACCGGTGAGCGTCAGCCCGACGCCGTAGAACACGGCCAGTACCATGCACACCGTGGCCTGGCCGCGCACGAAGCCGGCGATGGTGCGGTCGATTTCCTTCAACTCGAAACGGATGGTCTCGGCATGGTGGCGGGGCAGCCAGTTGTCCACCTTGGCGACCATGTGGTCCCAGTCGCGCAGCAGATAGAAGGTCACCACCGGAGTGATGAACAGCAGCGACAGAATGCTCATCATGGCGATGCCGCCCGACAGCACCCCCTTGACGACCCCCAGCCCCCATTCCACCGCCGTGCCGGCATAGGCCCCGGCCGACGAGCGCAGTCTGGCCAGATCGTCGGGCGACAGGTGGCGGTAGACCTCCTCCAGCAGCGGCGTGGCACGCAGTTGCAGGGATTCGGCATAGGTGGGCACCTTGTGGACGAAGGTCACCACCTGACCCTGGATCATGGGGGCCAACAGGGTCAGCCCCAGGCCCATCAGGCCGAAGAACACCAGGCAGATCACCGCCGTCGCCAGGGTGCGCGACAGCCCGGCCCGCTCCATGCGGTCGGCCAGGGGATCGAGGAAATAGGCCACCGCCATGCCGGCCACGAAGGGCAGCATCACGCTGCGCAGCATATAGAGCAGTACCAGGAAGACCGCGCCGCCGATCAGCCAGAAGCGCAGCCGCTGACCCGAACTCATGCTCATGGCACCCCCTTGAGACGCATGGCCCAGAATCCGTCGTTCCAATCCATCGACAGGCCGGCGGCCGCCAGGGTGGACTTGACCTGCTCGGGCTCGCCCACCGTGTACAGCATCAGCGCCGCCTCTTCACGCGACAGCGAAACGATCTCCCAGCGGCGCACCAGGGTGACGCGGCCCAGGCGCTCGCGCACCGCCACCCAATCGTCCAGCCCGCGCAGTTGCACCATCACCGCCATGGACGCCGCCCGGTCGAAGGACA
Source organism: Magnetospirillum sp. 15-1 (assembly GCF_900184795.1). Lineage (NCBI taxonomy): Bacteria > Pseudomonadati > Pseudomonadota > Alphaproteobacteria > Rhodospirillales > Rhodospirillaceae > Magnetospirillum > Magnetospirillum sp. 15-1. The sequence goes on from NZ_FXXN01000023.1 coordinate 181,224, forward strand.
GCAGGTTCTGCTGCTTGTAGGCGCCGTCCAGGGTCTGGGCCGCCTCGGCGGCGGCATGGCGCAGCACGGCGTCCAGGCCGGCCTCGCCGATGGGATAAGAGCGGGTGTCGAAGGGCTTCATCACGCCGGGCATGCCGGTGGCGGTCACCTCGAGCGTATTGGCGGCGCCGTTGACCATGGCGGTCATCACCAGCACGTCGGGGGTACGGAAGCGGGAGCCCAGCCCGGCCAGGGCATCGGCATCGCCGGCCAGGGCCTTTTCCACCGGCACGGATTGGACATCGACCAGATCGCCGGTGGGCACCACCAGCGGCACCAGACCGCCGCTGCCCTGGCCCAGCCATGCCGCCCGCCATGGATTGGGGTCATCCCACAGCAGGGCGCGGCCGGCTCCGACCGGGCGGAACACCGGCACGATGACCACCGGACGGGGACGGGGCTCGGCATACTTGATATTGGCGTCGCGCAGCAGCTTCTTCACCGCCGCCTGATTGTAGCGGACGGTCAGCGAGGCGATGTAGCGCACCGCCGACGACCGCTCGTACTCGATCGCCACGTCGCGGACGTATTGCAACGCTTCGGCATGGGGCAGACGGCCGTGATCGGCCGGCATGGTCAGGCGTTCGAGCAGGCGCCGGAAACCGACCCGCTGGGCCTCGGCGATAGCCTGCTCCTTGGCCGCCGCCACGGCCTGGGCGGTGATATCGACCTCGATGCCATGCACGGCGAAGGCATCGGCGGCCCGCGCGGCGCCGGAAAACGTCAGCAGAAGGGCGAGGACCAGCCCGGCAAGCCGGAGACCGCGAGAAGACATTGCAAACCGTCCGGGATGAAGTATTTTGGCCCACTCAATTCTGCCCGAGACCATACCACACCCATGCCCACGAGGAAGCCCATTCCCGCGCAAGACAAAAGCCAAGGCCTGACCTACCGCGATGCCGGCGTCGATATCGACGCCGGCGAAGCATTGGTCGAGGCCATCAAGCCGCTCGCCAAGTCCACCGCCCGTTCGGGCGGCGCCGCCGGTCTGGGCGGTTTCGGCGCGCTGTTCGACCTCAAGGCCGCCGGGTTCAAGGACCCGATCCTGGTCTCCTCCACCGATGGCGTCGGCACCAAGCTGCGCGTCGCCATCGAGGCGGGCAAGCACGACACCGTGGGCATCGATCTGGTGGCCATGTGCGTCAACGATCTGGTAGTCCAGGGCGCCGAGCCGCTGTTCTTCCTCGACTATTTCGCCACCGGCAAGCTGAAGGTGGCCGAGGGCACCGCCATCGTATCCGGCATCGCCGAAGGCTGCCGTCAGGCCGGCTGCGCCCTGGTGGGCGGCGAGACCGCCGAGATGCCCGGCATGTATTCCGAGGGCGATTACGATCTGGCCGGCTTCTCGGTGGGCGCCGCCGAGCGCGACCGCCTGCTGCCCGTCGAGGACGTGGCCGAGGGCGACGTGCTGCTGGGCCTCGCCTCCTCTGGGGTGCATTCCAACGGCTATTCCCTGGTACGCCGCATCGTGGAAAAGGGCGGGCTGTCCTATGATTCGGACGCCCCCTTCGCGCCGGGCCGCAAGCTGGGCGAGGCCCTGCTGGAGCCCACCCGCATCTACGTCAAGAGCTGCCTCGCCGCCATCAAGGCCGGCACCATCAAGGCCCTGGCCCACATCACCGGCGGCGGCCTGATCGAGAACGTGCCGCGCGTCCTGCCCGAGGGCGTGGTCGCCGAGATCGACGGCTCCGCCTGGGTCCTGCCGCCCGTGTTCAAGTGGCTGGCCAGAGAGGGCGGCGTGGCCGCCCACGAGATGGCGCGCACCTTCAATTGCGGCATCGGCATGGTGGTGGTGGTCGCCGCCGCCAAGGCCGACGAAGCCGCCCGTATCTTAGGGCAGCACGGCGAGACCGTGGTGCGCATCGGCCGCATCCGCGCCCGCAAGGGCGACGAGGCCCAGTCCCAGGTGCTGAACCAGGGCGAGTGGGTCTGAGCATGCGCAAGAAGGTCGGCGTCCTGGTCTCGGGCCGGGGCAGCAATCTCCAGGCCCTGCTCGATGCCTGCGCCGATCCCTCCTTCCCGGCCGAGATCAGTCTGGTCATCTCCAACGTGCCAGGGGTCTACGCCCTGGAGCGCGCCGAGAAGGCCGGGGTGCCGACCCTGACCATTCCGCACAAGGGCTTCGCCTCGCGCGAGGCCTTTGATGCCGAGATGGACAAGGCGCTGCGCGCCGCCGGCATCGAGATCGTCTGTCTGGCCGGCTTCATGCGCCTGCTGTCCACCGCCTTCGCCGAAGGCTGGCGGGGCCGCATGATCAACATCCATCCCGCCCTGCTGCCCTCGTTCAAGGGGCTGTACACCCACCGCCGCGCCATCGAGGCCGGGGTCAAGCTGCACGGCTGCACCGTCCATCTGGTGACGCCGGAACTGGATGACGGCCCCATCCTGGTGCAGAAGGCGGTCCCGGTTCTGGCCTCAGACGACGAGGACACCCTTGCCGCCCGCGTGCTGGAGCAGGAGCACAAGGCGTACCCGGAGGCGCTCCGCCTGCTGGCCGAGGGCCGTGTGGAGGTCGAGGGCAACCGCGCGCTCATCCGCGATGCCTGATCCGCTCCATGTCCCGGCGTCCATCCTGGTCTATGTCGGCCTGGACGCGGTCGGCGACGGGCTGATCAAGCTGCCCTTCGTGCGCGCCCTGCGCTCCGCCTTCCCCAAGGCCCGTATCACCTGGGTGGCCGGCAAGGGTCACACGGTATTCGCCGACACCCTGGGTCCCCTGGTGCGAGGATTGCTCGATGAAGTGATCGACGAGGCGGATATCGGCTCACATCCCATGGAATTACTGAGCAGGCCGCTTTCCGGCCGCTCGTTCGACCTGATCATCGATACCCAGCGGCGCGGGCTGACCACCTTGATCCTCAGGCGCATCCGCCACCGGCGCTTCATCTCCGCCACCGCCGGCTACCTGTTCTCCGATATCCGCCCCCGCGAGCGGACCCGCCCGGCCTCCATGATCGGGCAGTTGATGCAACTGGCCGAGGCGGCGGCGGGGTGCCCGGTGGAGGCCAACTTCCCCCTGCCCCGCGACCCGGCCATCGAGGCGGAGGCCGAGCGCCTGCTGCCCGCCGGCCCGCGCTATGTGGGCCTGGCGCCCGGCGCCGGTGGCCGCTGGAAGTGCTGGCCGCTGGAGCGCTACATCGCCCTGGCCGCCGGACTGCGGGACGCCGTGCCGGTGTTCCTGCTGGGTCCGGCCGAGGCCGAGGACTGGGCCGCCACCATCCGTGCCGCCCTGCCCCACGCCCTGTTGCCGCTGCAGCAGGCCTCACAGCTTACTCCCATGCTGACCATCGCCCTGGGCCGCCGGCTGGCGGCGGCGGTGACCAACGACAGCGGCACCGGCCACATGCTGGGCGCCGCCGATATTCCGCTGGTCTCGCTGTTCGGCCCGACGCCGGCCAACAAGTTCGCACCGCTGACCCGCCGGGCCGCGATCCTCCGCGCCCAGGATTTCGGCGGCGAGGCCATGGAGGCCATTCCGCGCGAGGCGGTTGAAAAGGCCCTTTCCCAGTTGTTGCTTTGACCCGGCCCGAGGCTGGGGCTACCATATCAGCGCTATCGCAACATCGAGTTCCGTCATGAATATCAAGGACCATATCCGCGGCGTTCCCGACTTCCCCAAGCCGGGCATCCTGTTTTACGACATCTCCACCCTGCTGGCCCATCCCGACGCCTGGCAGGTGGCCATGGGCCGCATGGCCCGCGAGATCATCAAATTCCAGCCCGACGTGCTGGCCGGCATCGAGTCGCGCGGCTTCCTGGTGGCGGCGCCGCTGGCGCTGAAGCTGGGCTGCGGCTTCGTCATGCTGCGCAAGAAGGGCAAGCTGCCGGGCAAGACCATCCGCCACGATTACGAGTTGGAATACGGCACCGACACCATCGAAATCCAGGAAGACGCCATCGCCGAAGGACAGCGCGTGGTCATTCTCGACGACCTGCTGGCTACCGGCGGCACCATGGCGGCGGGGGTCGAATTGCTGCGCAAGATCGGCGCCCACGTCACCGGCGCCGGCACGATCATCGATCTGGCCTTCTTGCCCGGCAAGCAGCGTCTCAAGCAACTGGACGTCCCCTTCACCTGCCTCGCCTCCTACGACGAGTAGGAAACGACATGCCGTTCGCGGGGGTTGAGGCGGCCTTGGCCGGTATGGCCGTGGGAGCGGCGGTAACGCTGCTCGCCATGGGCCGGCGCCGCTCTCCGCCGCTTGCGGCCAGCACGGAAGGGACCCTCGACGCCCAGCGCCAACTGGTCGAGGCCCTGGGCAACAGCCGCGACGGCGTCGCCCTTTTCGATTCCGCCAACCGGCTGATCACCTGCAACGAGCGCTATCGCCAACTGCTCTCCCCCATCAAGGGGTCTATCTCGCCGGGGGCCCGTTTCGACGACCTGATGGCCGAGCTGGCCCGCATCGAGAACCGGGACGAGGGATGGCTGGTCCGCAAGATGTCGGGCGGCGGCCTCACCGACGCCACCGCCAGCGAGGACAAGTTCCGCGACGGCCAGTGGATCACCGTCAGCGCCTATGCCACCCAGGACGGCGGGCAGTTGCGCATCCTGCGCGACATCACGCCGCGCAAGCAGGCGCAGATCTCCCTGGAAGGCACCGTGTCGTGGCTGAAGGGGGTGATGGACACGGTGGTGGACGGCATCGTCACCATCGACGAGACCGGAACGGTGCTGAGCATCAACCCGGCGGCCGAGCGGCTGTTCGGCTGGGCCGCCGACCAGGTGGTCGGGCGCAACGTCAAGATGCTGATGCCCGATCCCCATCAATCGGCCCACGACGACTATATCCGGACCTATCTGCGGACGGGAATGCGCAAGATCGGCTCCTCCGGCCGCGAAGTCGAAGGCTTGCGCCGCGACGGCACCAGCTTTCCCATGGAATTGGCCATCGCCGAGATGCAGCAGGGCGACATGCTCACCTTCATCGGCGTGATCCGCGATATCAGCGACCGCAAAAAGAACGAGCTGGCGCTGCTGGACAGCAAGAACCGCTTGCGCGATCAGGCCGACCGATTGCAGGGGATCATCGACAACATGCCCCAGGGCGTGGCGGTGTTCGCCGCCGACGACGCCCTGATCGCGCTGAACGAATCGGCCATCCGCATGCTGGGCCTGCCCCACGCGGAAATCACGCCGGGAACCATCGACATCTCGCTGTTCATGGCGCTGCTGGCCGCCAACGACACGCCTCACGGCTATCAAAGCGCGCAATTGACCGCCGATCTGGCGGAAAACATCCGCGAGCGGCCGGAAATGGTGTTCGAACATTTCGCCCCCAGCGGCATCATCATGGAGGTGCGCTCCTCGTCCATGCCGGGCGGCGGGCTGATCCTGTCGTTCACCGACGTCACCGACCGCAAGCGGGTGGAGCAGACGCTGCGCGAGGCCAAGGACGAGGCCGAGCGGGGCAACCGCGCCAAGAACACCTTCCTGGCCAATATCAGCCACGAACTGCGCACGCCGCTCAACGCCATCATCGGCTTTTCCGAGATGATGAAGCACGAGATCTTCGGTCCGCTGGAGCCGGCCAGCTATCGCACCTATGTGGACGACATCCACGAAAGCGGCCAGCATCTGCTGGAACTCATCAACGACATCCTGGATATGTCCAAGGCCGAGGCCGGCATGACCGACCTGATGGAGACGGCGGTGCATGTCCCCGATCTGGTCCGCGTCGCCATCCGGCTGCTGGCCCGCCGGGCGGAAAACGCCGGAATCAGCCTGAGCGAGGACCTGCCCCCCACCCTGCCGCTGCTGCTGGCCGACGAGCGGCGGCTACGCCAGATCATCCTCAACCTGGGCTCCAACGCCGTGAAATTCACCGACGAGGGTGGCGCGGTGATCATCGGCGCCCGGGTGACCGAGGCCGGCTTCGTCATCACGGTGAGCGACACCGGCATCGGCATGACGGCGGAAGAACTGCAGCGGGTGATGGAGCCCTTCGTCCAGGCCGACACCAGACTGTCGCGCAAATACGAAGGCAGTGGCCTCGGCCTGCCGCTGACCAAGGCCCTGGTCGGCGCCCACCGCGGCACGCTGCATCTGGACAGCGAACCGGGCCGGGGCACCACGGTGACCGTCACCTTCCCCTCGTCGCGCATCGTCAACCAGGATAGTGCGGCGGCGGATATCTGACTCCTACCGCCGCCGGCCCAGTTCCATCTTGGAGCAGCGATCCATCACCACCGACAGCCCCGCCGCCTCGGCCCGCCGGGCGGCCTCCTCATTGATGACGCCCTGCTGCATCCACACCACCTTGGCGCCGATGGCGATGGCTTCGTCGGTGACGGCACCGGCCGCCTCGGACGTCCGGAAGATATCCACCATGTCCACCGGAAAGGGGATGGAGGCCAGGTCCTTGTAGACCGTCTCGCCCAGAATTTCCTGCCCCTCCAGCCCCGGATTGACCGGCACGATGCGATAGCCGTGCCCCTGCAGATAGGCGGCGACGTAATGGCTGGGACGCGAGGGATTGTTGCTGAATCCCACGACGGCGATGGTCCGCATGGTCTCGAAGATATGGTCGATCAGGCTGTCGCTGGCGCGCACGTGGCTTCTCCCGCTGGGGTCTGGCTGCAAACTATAGCGGCCTTGCCGCCTTTCGCCAGCCTTCCTAAAGTGACTCGACCGTCGGGAGGAATCGCGGATGAACATCGAGGTACAGGGCAGGCAGGTCTTCGCCGCCACCTTCGGCAAGGACGGCGACCCGGCCCTGGTGCTGGTGCACGGCGCCGGCGGCAGTCATCGGACATGGAGCGGCCTGGGCGAAGGCATGGCGGCGCACGGCTTTTGCGTGCTGGTCCCCGACCTGCCCGGCCACGGAACCTCCGAGGGGCCGGCCCTGGACAGCATCGGCGCCCTGGCCGACTGGCTGGCTGATTTCCTGAATGCCGCCGGTGTGAAGCGGGCCGCCCTGGCCGGTCATTCCATGGGCGCCCTGGCGGCGCTGGATTGCGCCGCCCGCCATCCCGCCAGGGTGGATGCCCTGGTCCTGCTGGGCGCCGCCTCGGCCATGCCGGTCAATCAGGCACTGCTGGACATGGCCTTGGCCGACCCCGCCGCCGCCGCCGCCGCCGCCCTGATCGCCAAGTGGGGGTTCGCCAAGGAGCCACCGCCCTCCCCCGCCCTGCTCGCCGAAACCATCGACAACCTGTCGGCCTCGGCCCCCGGAATCCTGCATACCGATCTGTCCGCCTGCAACGCCTATGGCGGCGGCGAGGCGGCGGCCGACCGGACCGCCTGCCCGGCGGCGGTGATCGTCGGCGGCCAGGACCGCATGTCGCCGCCCGAAACCGGCCGCGCCCTGGCCGGGCGCCTGAAGCGGGGTCGGGCCATCGTGCTGGAGCGCGCCGGTCACATGATGATGGCCGAGCACCCCGAAGCCACCCTGACAGCCCTGGTTGACGCCCTCGATCCCAGCCTGGATACCGGCGACTGGGAGGCCCTGCGCGCCCAGGCCCATCGTATGCTGGACGAGAGCCTGGACTTCATCCGTGCCGTGCGCGGCCGCCCGGTGTGGCGCCCCATGCCCGCCGACGTGCGGGCGGCCTTCGACGCCGCTCCCCCCCGGACAGGACAGGCACTGGCCGCCATCGATGCCGAGTTCCGCAAGCTCGTCGAACCGTTCGGCCCCGGCAACCTCCATCCCGGCTTCATGGGCTGGGTCCATGGCGGCGGCACGGTGGAGGGCATGCTGGCCGAGATGCTGGCCGGCGGGCTCAATGCCAATCTGGGCGGCCGCGACCACGCTCCCATGGAGGTGGAGCGCCAGATCCTGCGCTGGATGCGCGATCTGTTCCATTACCCCAAGGAAGCCAGCGGCCTGTTCGTCACCGGCACCTCCATGGCCAATTTCCTGGCGGTGCTGGTGGCCCGCACCCGGGCCCTGGGCGGCGAGACCCGCCGCACCGGGCTGAGTGGCGGCGAAGGGCTGGTCGCCTATGCCTCGCGGGCCGCCCACGGCTGCATTCCCCAGGCCTTCGAGATGAGCGGGCTGGGTTCGGACGCGCTTCGCCTGCTGCCCACCGATTCCTGCCACCGGATCGACCTGGAGGCGCTGAAGGAGGCCATCCGCGCCGACCGTGCCGCCGGCCGACACCCCTTCATGCTGATCGGCAGCGCCGGCACCGTTGATGTCGGCGCCATCGACGACCTGGATGCCCTGGCCGACCTCGCCGAGGCCGAAGGGCTGTGGTTCCATGTGGACGGCGCTTTCGGGGCATTGGGCATGATGTCAACCGAGTTGTCGCCCAAATTGTCCGGTATCGAGCGCTCGAATTCCCTCGCCTTCGACTTCCACAAATGGGGCCAAGTGCCTTATGACGCAGGATATTTTCTGGTCCGGGACGGCGAGACCCATCGGGCCGCCTTCGCCTCTCCCGCCGCCTATCTGCGGCGAGAAGCCCGAGGGCTGGCCGCCGGTTCGCTCTGGCCCTGCGATTACGGCCCCGATTTATCGCGGGGTTTCCGCGCCCTGAAAACCTGGATGACGCTGAAGGCCCACGGCATGGACGCCCTGGGCGCCGCCATGGCCCGCTGCTGCCGGGTGGCCCGCCATCTGGCCGCCCGCGTCGAGGCGGAACCGTCCCTGGAACTGCTGGTGCCGGTGGCGCTCAATATCGTCTGCTTCCACCACCCCGGCGCGGATTCCGCATCCATCGTCGCCGACCTGCACGAGGCGGGAATCGCCGCGCCGTCCACCACAATGATCGGCGGCACGCTGGCGATCCGTGCCGCCATCGTCAACCACCGCACCAGGGAAGTTGACGTCGACCGCATGGTTGACGCGGTGCTGAGCGTGTTAGCGAAGCAATGATTAACCATTTCGGGCTAGTCTGAGACTTCCCATAGCTCAAGGAAACGCCGTGACATCAGGACAGGACAGGCCTTGGCCCCCCGAATCCATGGGGATGGCCCGGCTGACGACCATGGCCTTCCATGGCGAAAACATGGTGCCCCACGCCATTGAACTGCTGAAGCGGGTCGAGGCCGATGGAAGTGATTCCGCCGCCCTGCTCGACCTGTCGACCATTCATTTCCTGTTGGGTCACGAAGAGGCCGGAATGGCCTACCAGGAGCGCGCCCTGGCCCAGGATCAGGTCTACCGTGACCGCTCCGGCACGGCGGGCGAGGGCGGGGTGAGGCTGCTGGCCTTCGCCGCTCCGGGCAATCTGATGTCCAACGTGCCCATCCAGTTCCTGATCGAAGGCTCCGACGTCCACCTGGACGTGCTCTACATCGTGCCGGGCATGGACCTGCCCGAACGGGTGCCGGGCCACGACATGGCCATGGTCATCGCCGGGGAATCCGAGCCCAACCGCGATATTCTCGAGCGGATCGCCGCCTTCGCCGATCTGTGGCCGTGCCCGCCGGTCCTCAACGACCCACGCAAGGTGCTGCAATTATCCCGCGACGGCGTCAGCGCCCTGCTGGCCGGGGCGAAGGGAGTGTGCATCCCGGCCACCACCCGCGTCGACCCCGAGACGCTGGCCCGCCTGGGACGGGGCGAGGTGGTGCTGACCGACCTGCTCGCCGGCGGCAGTTTCCCCATCATCGTCCGACCGCTGGATTCCCATGCCGGCAAGGGGCTGGCCAAATTGGACGATCCCTCGACCATCGCCCTCTATCTGGCCGCCCAGCCGGCCGAGGGCTATTACCTGTCCAGCTTCGTGGATTATCGCGGCGACGGCGGCATGTTCCGCAAGTACCGCATCGCCATGATCGATGGAAAGCCCTTCGTCTGCCACATGGCGGTATCCAGCCACTGGATGATCCACTACCTCAACGCCGACATGCGGGAAAGCGCCGAGAAGCGCGCCGAAGAGGCTCATGCCTTCGCCACCTTCGACCAGGACTTCGCCGCCCGCCACGCCGGCGCCTTCGCCGCCATGACCGAGCGTATCGGCCTCGACTATTTCGCCATGGATTGCGCCGAGACTCCGGACGGACAATTGCTGGTGTTCGAGGCCGACACCGCCATGATCGTCCACGCCATGGACCCGCCCGACATCTTCCCCTACAAGGCGCCGCAGATGCACCGCATCTTCCATGCCTTCCAGGACATGCTGCGGCGGATCAAGCAGGCCAAAGCCGCCTGATGGATCTGGCGCAGCCCACCGAGATTCTGCTGGCCACCGGCGGCGACGAGCGCCTGCTCGTCGACCCGGACAGCGGCCTCAACCGCTATGGCTGTTCTCCCCGCCCCCGTCCCTGGGCCATCACCTTCGCCTCTACCACCGCCACCTCGGTGTCGGACGGCGCCTTCGCCCATGTGGAGGCATTGCGCCGCCGCCTGGCCGAGGCCGAACGGGCCGGCAGGCTGGACGACGAATACGCCGCCGCCATGGAAGAGGTAAGGGGAGAGATTCCCCACCAATGCGGCATGGTGGCGGGGACCGAGGCCATCCTGACGCCATCGGGCACCGATGCCGAGTTCTATGCCCTGCATCTGGCCCTGGCCGCCGACCGGCGGCCGCTGACCGGCATCGTCATCGCGCCCAGGGAAACCGCCAGCAACGTCCTGCCGGCCGCCTCGGGCCGCCATTACAACGCCACCACCGCCATGGGCCACCATGTCACGGTGGACCAGCCGGTGGATGCCGCCACCGCCGCCCGGGTGGAACTGGCCGTCCTCGAACTCCGCGACCGGGCGGGCAATCCCCTGCCGGCGCGAGATATCGACCGGGCGGCCGAAGCCCTGGTGGAGCGCGAGGTGGCAAGGGGCCGCCGGGTACTGCTCCATCTGCTCGACACCTCCAAGACCGGACTGGTGGCGCCCGGCGTCGAATTCACCTTCGCCCTGGCCCGGCGTTTCGCCGGCCATCTGGACGTGGTGGTGGACGCCTCGCAACTGCGCCTGTCCAAGGAAAGCGTTGCCCGCTACCTGGACCATGGCTTCATGGTCATCGTCACCGGCTCGAAGTTCTTTACCGGTCCGCCCTTCGCCGGTGCGCTGCTGGTGCCGCCGTCCATCGGCGGACGGGTCCAGTTGGGCCTCGCCGCCCTGCCCGAGGGTTACAACGCCTATACCGAACGCCATTGCTGGCCCGAGTCCTGGGAAAACTGGTGCCGGCCCATGGGCGGCCGGCCCAATATCGGCCTGCTGATGCGCTGGTGGGCGGCGCTGTGGGAGATGGCCGCCTTCCACGCCGTGCCCCCGGCCGAGGCCCGGCGCATCCTGGAGCGCTTTCTGTCGGCCATCGGCGCCGCCATCCAGGCCTCGCCCCGCCTGAGCCTGCTCCCCTGCCCGCTCCCCGAGCGCGGCGTTCCCGGATCGTGGGACGGACTGGCCACCATCCTGACCTTCGCCGCCGCCCCGCCCAAGGCCAGGACACCGCTGGGCATGGACGACCTGCGGCGCCTCCACGTCTGGCTCAACCGCGACGTCTCCCCGCTGCTGCCCCCCAAGGCCCGCGAGCGCGACCGCCGCCTCGCCGCCCTGGCCTGCCACATCGGCCAGCCGGTGATGGTGGGCGAGTCGTTGAGCGGCCTGCGGCTGGCGGCCGGTGCCCGGCTGGTCTCCGGCGCCCGTCGGGCCATGCTGGCCGGGCGTTCGGTGGACGCCTTCCTCGACCTGGAAATCGCCGAGGCCAAGCTGGTGCTGGCCAAGCTGGATATGCTGTTGAGGCATTGGCGGCACCTGACGGCACCGGCCTGACCGGCAGAGTTTGCCGGGTACGGCCATAGCCTCGACAACAAAACAGTGCAATATCAATAAGATGCAAAATGGCATAGCCATTGCTTGGTGTTTGGCGAGGATTCCCTCTTCAGCGGGCGCCGCAGCGCCCCGGAGCATCGAGCCATGAGCACCAACGCTGTTTCCGCCCTGCCGACCGCCCTCGCCGGCCTGTTGAAGCAGTACGCCGCACCCAGCCCGAAGGCCGACGGCACCACCACCGGCACCGCCAGCGCGGCGGCCAGCCCACTCAGCCTGGGCCGCGACGATGCCTATTCCCTGTCCCTGGGCTCGGCGCAAAGCGGATCGGCCATGCTCGGCTATACCCGGCTCGCCACCCTGGGCGCCCAGGTGGACAGCGGTCTGCAGGCGGCGACGACCCAGGCGGCCACTCCCGGCAGCGCCGGATCGGTGGACGTGCAGGTCAACCAGCTCGCCCAGGCCCAAAGCGTGGTGACCTCCCTGTTCGGCGATCCGGATTCGGTATCGCTGGGCACCGGCACCCTCAGCGTGCAGATGGGGGCGGTGGATGCCGAGACCGGCGCCTTCACCCCGGCCGGCGACCCGGCCGAGATCACCATCGCCGGCGGTTCGCTCAACGACATCGCCAAGTCCATCAACGACGCCGGCGTGGGACTGACCGCCAAGGTGGTCGAGTCGGGCGGCGGCTTCGAGCTGGAGATCAGCGGCAAGGACACCGGCAGCGGCAAGGCCTTCTCCCTGTCCGGTCTCGGTGAACTGGCTTTCGATCCGTCCCAGCCCGACACCTCGCCGCTGACCCAGACCAGCGAGGCCGCCGACGCCCTTTACAGCGTGGACGGCTCCGATTTCACCTGGCCCTCCAACACCGACGTGCCGGTGGCCTTCGGCACGACCACCGGCTTCACGGCAACCGGCCCGCAGAGCGTGCCGCGCTCCACCGTGACCGACACCGTCCAGAAGATGATGAAGTCGTTCAACAGCCTGCAGGGCGCCATCGTCAAAATGACCGGCGACAAGGGCGAACTGGCGGCCAACGCCAATCTGGCCGCCGGCATGTTCAAGCGCATCGGCGACGCCGCCATGGCCAAGTATCCCACCAGCGGCGATCTCTCGACCCTGGCCGATATCGGCATCGATGTTCAGAAGGACGGTACGCTCAGCATTGACCAGTCGGTGCTGGCCCAGGCCTTGTCCAAGGACCCGGCCTCGGTGCAGTCGCTGGTCGCCCAGGCGGCCAAGGGCATGGATGACGCCATCCGCCCCTATCTGGGCACCAAGGGCGCCATTTCCTCGCAGGTGACGGTGCTGGGATCGCTGCTGGGCCGGGGCGGCAGCCTGCTCGACTATCTGGGCGGCGGAACCGGTTCCTCCGGCGGCTCGGACAGTCTGCTGAACTACCTGAACCCCAGCAGCGCGTCCTCGTCCTCGAGCGGATTGGCCGGCACGTCCAACAGTCTGCTCTCCGCCCTGTCCTGACGGCGGAAACGCCAACGGCCTCCTTCCCGGTACGGGAAGGGGGCCGTCGTCATGAGGGGGCCGTTACTTGGCGGCCGGGCTCGCCGGGGTGGCGGGGGTCACGGCGTGCTCGGCCTTCTTGCCGTGATCCTTGGCGTCCTTCTTGGCGTGGGCGGCGTCGCTCTTGCCCTTTTCCACCTTGGCGGCAGCCGCCCCGGTCGCCTGGGTGGTGGCACCGGTCGCGGCGGGAGCGGTAACGGTGGCGGGCGCGGTGGTGGCGGAGGGGCTGCCCTGGGCCAGAGCAGCCACGGGGAGCAGCGAGGCGGCAACCAGGGCGGTGGCGAGGAAATGGGTGGCGCGCATGGAAGGCTTCCTTTTCTTTATCTCGTTCCGAAGGCCGTCATGGCGCGTTCGGTAGGGATAATGTCGGCCCATCCCGTGGCGGAATAATGGAGCAATTGTGATTCTTTCAGGGCAGATCAGGGCAGTTGCGCCATAATCGCCGCGATGCCATGGTGCAATCTCACGGACGAACCCTCTTTTGCCAGCGAGGCCCGCCATTTCCGCCGATTCCTGCCGTCTCTACCTGATCACCCCGCCGGTCATCGAAAAGCCCTTCGAATGGGTCAAGACCCTGGAAGCCGCCCTGGATGCCGGCGACGTCGCCTGCCTGCAGATCCGCCTCAAGGGCCTGGACGACGACGCCCTGGCCCGCGCGGTGGACGTGCTGCGCCCGCCCGCCCAGCGGCGCGGCGTGGCGGTGCTGCTCAACGACCGGCCCGATCTGGCCTTCGAGACCGGCTGCGACGGCGTGCACGTGGGACAGACCGACGCCTCCTACAAGGCGGCCCGCCAGGCGGTGGGACCCGAGGGCATCGTCGGGGTCACCTGCCACGATTCCCGCCACCTCGCCATGGAAGCCGGCGAGGCCGGGGCCGATTACGTGGCGTTCGGCGCCTTCTTCCCCACCGAAACCAAGGACGCCCCCACCCGCGCCGACCTGGAAATCCTGGAATGGTGGCACGGCCTGTTCACTGTTCCCTGCGTCGCCATCGGCGGTATCACGGTCGACAACTGCCGCCCCCTGGTGGCGGCGGGCACTGATTTCCTGGCGGTGTCGGCCGGCGTGTGGAGCCATCCCGAGGGCCCCGAGGCGGCGGTGCGGGAATTCAGCCGCATCCTGGCGGCGGGAGGCTGAGGTGAAGCGGGTCTGCGTCTTCTGCGGTTCCAATTCCGGCGCCAACCCGGCCTATGCCCAGGCGGCGACCCAGCTCGGCCGCCTGCTGGCCGAGCGCGGCCTGACCCTGGTCTATGGCGGCGGCAACGTGGGCCTGATGGGCGTGGTGGCCGACGCCGCCCTGGAAGCCGGCGGACAGGTGATCGGCGTGATTCCCGAATCCATGCTGAAGTGGGAGGTGGGCCACCCTAACCTCACCGAACTCAGGGTGGTGACCAGCATGCACGAGCGCAAGGCGACCATGGCCGAACTGGCCGACGCCTTCATCGCCCTGCCCGGCGGTGTCGGCACGCTGGAGGAATTGTTCGAGGTGTGGACCTGGGGCCAGTTGGGCCTGCACACCAAGCCGCTGGCCTTCCTCGACGTGGCGGGCTATTTCGAGCGGCTGCACGCCTTTCTCGACCACATGGCCGGCGAAGGCTTCGTCAAGGCCCGCCACCGCGAAATGGCGGCGGTGCACCATGACCCCGCCACCCTGCTGGCCATGCTGGAGAGCTACCAGCCGCCGGAGACCATTCGCGTCATCGACCGCGAGACCGCGTGATAGCGGCCAAACTTGCGGAGGCAACCGACGCGCCGGTACGAAAGCCCGCTTGACAGGTCCGGCCGGGCGCCATATAAAGCGGCCCTCCTCGGGGGCGCATCCAAGGCCTCCGCCGCGATGGAAATGGGCGGTTGGCTCAGCGGGAGGGCACTTCCTTCACACGGGAAAGCCATCCGTCCCAAGTGCCTTGATGTGGTTAGGTTTTTGTTTTGTGTTTCTACACGGTTCCCGCACGTTTCGGACTTGCGTCCGATGGCCGGATCAGATAGAAACCACCGCTCCGCCGGATGAACTTCCGGCTGAAGAGATGGGCGATTAGCTCAGCGGGAGAGCACTCCCTTCACACGGGAGGGGTCGCAAGTTCAATCCTTGCATCGCCCACCATTTCTTCTAAATAAAGTTCAACCCTCACCACAAATACAGACAAACAAAGACCAACCGCACCAGCGGATTTTCTTTGCCTGTTGTGCAGGGATGCGGTGTAACGCCCGACGCTCAATCGACACAAACCCACTTCTATCGCAACAGCATAAACAGACATTCAATATCGGTATTCATTCCCAGCATCAGACAGACTCTAGCTTCCCGTCTTTTCCGCCACAAAACGGCCGATCTGATCGCGAACATCGGAGAATACCCCCTCCCAGTTCCCCATGGCGGATTGTCGGAAAAGCCGGGCGCCCGGATACCAGAGCGTCTCTCTGCTCCCCAGTTGCCACCGCCAATCGGGGATATGTTTGAGCAAAATCCAGGTGGGGCACCCAACCGCGCCGGCCAGATGGGCAATAGCCGTATCTGTGGTAATGACGAGATCGAGGTTGGCCATGATCGCGGCGGTATCGATGAATGCATCGGCACCGACGTCGAAATCTTCCTCGATTTTCTCGATAAACCCGCAGGCATCGTTGGAGCACAACTGTTCGGCCCCGGCAAATTTCTGCAGGCTGATAAACCTCACGCCGGAAACATCTCTCAGAGCCGAAAACATCGCGAGAGGCACCGACCGGCCACGGTCAATTTCGGTACCGGGCCGCCCCTGCCAGGATATACCGACACGCAATCCCGGCTTCCGGCAAAGTACTTGCTTCCACTTTTCGATCAATTGAGGCTCTGGAAATATATAGCGCCCCTCCCGAGGGATGTCGTCGAACGATGAACACACAATCCCAGGAATACTCAACAGGGGGACGCAATAGTCACAGGCTGGTTGCGGAGCCGTAATGGGAATGACATTGGGCCAGACGCTGCTTATCAAGCGCAGAATTCTCTCTTGAACGGAGAAAATAACATTACAGCCCTGGAAGCGTTCTCCCCGTAGGAATCGGGAGAATTGAATCGTATCTCCAAGCCCCTGTTCGGCAAAGACAAGCAGGGATTTTCCCAACAGGCTCTCGCCCGCCCACCGCCTTGCGGCAAATATCTTCCCCCACTCGTACTCCTTGAGTCTCCACCTCCACTCATAATTTCGCCACCCGTCGGGGAAGATTCCGTTGAGCAACTGCAGTTGGCCCACCCGGAAATAGGAATCGGCAAAATCCGGCTTGATCTCGATGGCCTTGATAAAGGCGTTAAAAGCCTCCTGAAACCGCCCAAGCTCCACCAGTGCATTGCCCAAGTTGTAAAAGGCGTTGTGGTTCCCGGGGTCCAGCTCGCATCCGACCTGGGCGGCCTGCACCGCCCCCCAAATATCGCCGGTGTCGAAAAGCATGGCCGACAGGTTGACCTGCGACACGGAAGAAGGGGAAAGAGCGATCTTCCGGCGAAGTACCTCGATAGACTCGCCGACATGGCCGGACACCCTGAGTGCCGTGGCAAGATTGGTCAGTGCATCGACGTTGTCAGAGTTGGTGGCGACAACGCGTCGCAACAGCGGAACAGACTCGGCATAATATCCAAAATGAATTATTAATGATGACAGGTCATATAATACACTATAATTTTCTGAGAATTCAGTTGCACCGCGGCGACATAATTCAAGTGCATCCTTAATGCGGCCATCCTTAAAATTTACAGCGACCATCTGAAGAAGATTCATATGGTCACCGGCGTTTTTTGACGCACTCTTTAAAGCAATTCGCCTGTTTTTCCTATTCATCTTCCGTCACCAGAATATGGTCAGCCAGCCCGTTATACCAAGCCGCGATGATCTGAACCGAACACCGCAGCCCCCCCCCTCCCCCGGCGCCGAGCTGATGCATAAGGCGTACAAGCAAAGGATCACCCCAGGAGGGGACACTCATGCGGTTGCAGCGAGAAGATACAACAAATAGGTATCGGTTCCAGAGGGTATGCTGAAGTTCACCTTCTCTTTCCAAACAACCATCAATTTGGAGCGGGTGAATAACTCGGTCCACACGGTGTCGCTGAAAACGCTGTAGTGGTTTTTGTTGGTATGATGCTGGGCGGCGGTCTCAGGTGCGGGGACCTCGCAGTACAGATATCCCCCCGGCCTCAACACCCGGCGCCATTCATGTAGGGTGTAGAGGGGAAAAATGCTGTGTTCCAGGACATGTCGGCACCAAAGCACATCAAAACTGGCGTCGGGGAATTCCAGAAAGGACTGGTCCATGGCCTGGACGTCCAACCCGTTGGCCCGGCAAATCTCTACGTCCGGCCCCAAGGTGATGCCAAGGGCGCGTACGCCATGAGCGGCCATTGCCCTAAGGGCGAGGCCCTGGCCGCAGCCGACATCGAGTACCCGTGACTGGGGCCGCAGCACGCCGATCTCCGCCAAGCGATCGACCATACTCTTGGTTATCGACAGATGCGGCTCCGACGGTGGTTCGGGATAGACGTCCGAAGCCAGTTGAGCCAAGAAGTCGTCAAGGCGACGATAGTCCTGCATGCCAATTTCCCCGACCGGTTTCCGCCCAACTGAAATATTACCGTCCGAACGACGCCTGTTGGGCGGGACTCCCTCCAGGCACCCGACGTCGCCACGACCGCGCGTCACCCCTCGTCAAGAAAGGCGGCAGAGTGACCACGCAGGACCAGTTGCTCACGGTACCAGTCCCGATAGGCCTCGAAGCCCATACCATCAAGCATCTCCGGAGTCGCCGTCGCCGCCACCTGGAATACCGGGTCGACGTTGATGAGGTTGGGGCGCGGGCGGCCGCTGGATCGATAATCCCTCCACATCTCATCAAACAGCTCTTCCAGCCGCATTACCGTGTTGTCGGTGTCAAACAGCGTGCAGGTGTTACGATTGGCCTGCACGCGGGCCTTAAGCTCGGCGACCAGTCCCGGATTGTTGCCGATTTCCACGGCCCGGCGAAAATATTCGTCGCCCGAGGCGCATACCATGTCCGGCATGCCGGCCGCCGTCACCAGACTGGCGCAAACACGGGCCGCAAAGGCTTTTCCCGGCAAGGTCAGAACAGGAACCCCCATCCATAGTGCGTCCGAGGTAGTGGTATGGGCACCGTAGGGCACCGTATCGAGAAACAGGTCGGCCAGCGGGTAACGCGCGAGATGCGAGACATTGTCGCGGCGCCCACCGAAAATCAGGCGGCTTGGATCGATGCCGAAATTTTCAGCCGCCATTTGCCGGAGTCGCCCCATGGCGCTTTCAGGAGCGCTCAGAAGCCACAGGACGCTGCCGCTCACCTGGGACAGAATCGCCATCCATCGGGCGAAGACCGCAGCACTGAATTTATGCTGCCCATTGAAGCAGCAAAAAACCATACCTTGTTCGGGCAGCCCTTCCTCGGCACGGGTCGGCACCACGGGGCTGACCAGACGATGACGGTCATTCGGCTGATAGCAGGGCAAACGGGCGACCCGCTCGGAATAGAACCGCTCGAAGCCCTTGGGAATGATGAACTCGTCACCGATAATGTAGTCATGGAACCAGCTGCCCATGGTTCCCGGATAGCCCAGCCAGTTGACCTGGAGCGGCGCCGGGCGAGCGGCGAACAGCGCTGTCCGACTATTCTGGGTGTGACCGTTGAGATCCACCAGTATCTGAATTCCGTCCTGGCGGATCAGATCGTAGGCGACTCGGTCATTCACGTGGGTTATGTCGCGCCAATGCTCGGACGCCGCCTTTATCCGAGCCTGCGTGGCATCGGGGACATTGATGCCGCAATAATAGATAAACACCTCAACCTTGTTCGGATCGTGGCGCTCCAGCAGATCGACCATCAGGTACCCGACGGCATGGTTGCGCATGTCCGAAGAAACGTAGCCGATCTTCAACCGCGCCCCGTCTTCACGAGCCAAGGTTTCAGGGGGAGGGCCAAGGACTGGCGAGGCTCCGAACAGAGTGGATGTGTAGGTCTGGGCGACCGCCAATTGCAGGAGCGGGTCGTCACCATGACCGCACGCCGCCAGCGGGGCCATATTGGCCATGACGCGCGAGACCGGAAGGCCGGGCAATTCGACGACTGACGGCCATTTACACTGGCGCTGACGCAGGTGTACCCAGTGCTGGATGATCTCGTGCTGGTTGGCATCGACGTCCAGGCTTTGCCGCATGACTGTTTCGGCAGCCTCATCGGACTGGGCCTCTTCCAGTACGCGGCCGACCTGCTTCAGAGCGGAAAGCTTATGGCCGATATTATCTCGCGTTATGACCGACAGTTCGCCGGATAGCCGCAGCCAGTGCTCGACAGCCAAATTCTTGGCTCCCGCAGCCTCACAGCTGTTGCCAAGGCTGATGTAGGACGGGTAGAAGCCGGGATTGGCCTCGATCGCCCGCTGAAAGGCGGCCTGGGCACCCTGATGATCGTTGACCTGCATCAGGATAATGCCGAGGTTAAAACAGATAGCGAACAGTAACGGATCACCCGGGCAGGCCTCGATCCAAGTACGATAGAGCTGCGCCGCCAGATGATGCTCGCCCGCGTCAGCCAGTTCGGCTGCGGCGGTCATCGCGTCGGGCACGCTGAGACCACCTTTGGCGGCCTTGCGAAGGTAATCGGCAAACAATTGCGCGATCATCAAATTCTCCGAATTATCGAGCTAACACGTCGCGAAGAACACCAATCTGCTTGTGCCAGCTCCATGCCGCCATAGCTTCCGCAGCCAACCGCCCCCGGTAGAGCGCCTCGGAACGGTCGGTATAGACGCGATCGAGCATCTCAACGATTTCCTCGACATCGCTTTCGCCCCAATCCTGGGTGCCGCAATAGCTCGGAGCGACTTGACCTTGACGGGTCAACGCCAATGGCGCACCGGTTTCGATCAGATCCAGATGCCCGGTATTGGCCGATACGATGGAGGGAATGCCACAGGCCAGGCATTCCATGGCCACCAGATTGGTGCCGCCCTCGCATCGGCTGGGAAACACACCGACATCCATTTCACGTAATGTCGTCGCCATCTGGTGGTTCGGTATGCTGCCCAGGTCGATGATCTGGTCGGCCGATAGGCCGTTATCCACTGCCCATTGAGTGACGTTCACCTTGCCCTGGCCGTCCAGCGGCACGGGGGCGGTCTTCGGATTGCAGTTGAACGTCTGGACCAATTGCGGCCAGGGTGAATGCCAGGCGGTGACAAGAATGGCGTCCGGGCGGCGCTGGGCAAAGGCCTTGAACGCCAGAAGGACTAAGTCCTGCCCCTTGCGATGCTCCAACTTGCCACCGCTGAAGACCGCGAACCGCCCCTCCAGGAAACCTGCCCGGGGCGCCGGATGAAAAATGGCCGGATCGATACCTTGAATCACAGTGGCGACCCTGGAGATACCCCGCTCGCGCAGCAATTTCCCATTCCAGGTGGAGCCGACGATACACAGATCATAAGGGGCCACCTTGTCTGTCGCGTCCGGCAGATCTGTATTCTCGACAAAGGCGACGCCGCATGTCAGACGCCCGACAATCCGCTGTCCCTGGGGTGGCCCCGCCAACTGGTTGCCCAGCCCATGCAACGCGATGCCGTCCACCAGGAAATCCTGATTGGGCCTCGCATCACGCCGCGCCTTGAGACGAACCGAACCGGCCAAGCTTTCTGCCAATGCCCTATAATGAAGCGGCCCGAGCCCCATAATTCCGTCCAAATCCAGCTGGCCGGCGCACGAGGCGGGGCCACCGGCTACCTTCGGCCAGTGCAGCATCAAATTGAGGCCATAAACGCCCCAGCCGAACGAGGGCGAGACACCCCAATCAAAAGCGAGGAAAGAGGTCATGGCTTCACCCTCTCAGGTTCGCCAACGGACCCACGGCCGCACCGGCTCCCGTCCCCGACAACTGCGTGGGCATCCCTTGCCCCACTCCTCTCTGGGCGGCCAGGCTGGCCAGA
Source organism: Magnetospirillum sp. 15-1 (assembly GCF_900184795.1). Taxonomy (NCBI): domain Bacteria; kingdom Pseudomonadati; phylum Pseudomonadota; class Alphaproteobacteria; order Rhodospirillales; family Rhodospirillaceae; genus Magnetospirillum; species Magnetospirillum sp. 15-1. The sequence goes on from NZ_FXXN01000023.1 coordinate 202,396, forward strand.
TCCGAAGCGATACGCGCGAACACGCTTCCCCAGTCGCCTATCTGCGGCTGGCGATAAAGGCGCATGGTGGGATACCAATGCGACCGATCGCCACTGAGCAGCCAGCGCCAATCTGGAATCCGCTTGGTCGGCATCCAGACTGGCTTCCCAAATGTCCCGGCGAGATGAGCGATGGCGGTATCGGACGAGATAACGAGATCCAAATTCGCCATTACGCCCAAGGTATCGCGGAACGCCTGGGGACCAGCATCGAAGTCAGGCCCCAAGGTTTCGACCACCATTCCCGCCGGCAGCGTGGCCAATTGCTCCTGGCCGTGGTTGATCTGCAGGCTGATAAGGCGAACGCCTTCAATGTTGGCCAGCGGCTCGAAAGCCGATAGCGGCGGCGAGCGTCCCAGATCCGTCGCGGTTCCAGGACGCCCCTGCCATATGATCCCGACGCGAAGGCCATGTTGCCCCAATCGATTCCGCCAGTGCTCCACCAATTCCGGCTCGGCCTCCAGATATGGCGTGGGGGCCGGTACGTTCGCCAGGTTGGTTCCGAACACCCGGGGCAGGCTGAGCAATGGGGAATGAACGTCGAATGGCGGGAATTTCTCATCCAGGCCAATGACCGTGACGTCCTTCAGGAGGCGGCAAACATACTTGAGGGCCGGCTGGACCGCCAAGATCACCCTTGCCCCCAACCGCTGGAGCAGCGGGATATAGCGGATGAATTGGATCGTATCGCCGAACCCTTGCTCGGCATAGACCATGATGGTGCGGCCAGCAATGGCCTCGCCCAGCCACCGCGGCTGGGAAAATTCCCCATGAGCGTTTTTCAGCCACGAGTATTCGTCAATCTGCCACCGCCATTCATACTCTTCCCATCCCTCCGCCAGTTGGCCAGCCAAAAGATATGTCTGTCCAAGGGCATAATGAGCAAATGCCAGATTGGGACTAATGGCGATGGACCGGCGAAACATTTCCTTGGCCTCTTCCAACCGGCCCAGTTCACGCAATGCGTAGCCCAGAGTGTAATGAGCGTTGGCGTTGTTGGCATTAAGGGCGATTCCCTTACGGCACGCCTCGATCGCCTCGTCGTACCGGTGCAACAGGTTGAGGCTTCCGCCGAGACAGAAGTAACTGTTGGGATTGTCGGGAGCCAGCTTCACGGCCTGCCGTCCGTGGAATTCGCCCTCCGCCGCTCGCATCAACCTTGTCATGATGCAGGAGAGATTGATGTGGGCCATCGCGAAGTTGGGATCGAGCGCAAGGGCCTTCCTGCACGCTTCGGCACCCGATTCGGGCTGCCCCAAATCCAATTGCGCCGCGCCGAGATTTGCCCAGGATTGCGTGTGTTTGGGATGCCTGCGCAGCAGATCCGTATAGATTGGCACAGCATCCGCAAGCCGCCCCTGAAGCTGCAATGCAACGGCAAGGTTATATGTAGCCTCAAAATCATCCGAAGAAGCATGCAATAATCCACGACATATAACCTCAGCCTCTCTATTGAGGTTATTATCAGTTAGAATAGATGTGTATTCTAATAATTTTTGGCGGAGCTGGACGCTATTGCTGACGCTTCCGACCGCCCCCGCGGCACCAGCTCTCCGTTGCTTTCTATTCATGGCCCCACTCATCGGAATGAAAAACATCAACATGCATCACATGGAATGCGAGACTGTTATGCAAGTAACGATAACATTCGTCAGCACATCAGCACAACATCGAGAATTGTCTGGAAATTGATTAGGCTAGACACACTCCACACTGCACTCCATCTGATACGGATTACCTCCGGACACGCCCCAAGCCCATCGCGGGCCGAGCCAAAGTGGCCTGCTGCCGGTTCGGTGGATAGAATGTTTAGCTTATGACGCCTTCATTTCGTACTCCATGGGACGAGATACCCCAGGATGGAATGCCGCCGTCTGGCGGTTATAGAAGCGCTCGATGTAGTCGAAGACATCGGCCTTGGCGTGAACAAGGCCAATGACCAGCCGACCGCCGACCTGCTGACCCGGCGTCTGGAAGTTCACGAAAAGACCGCATGGATGCTGCGCAACCTGCTGGAGGAATGATCAGCGGGAGGGCCTTGACGCCCCTACTCAAGTAGCCTATGAAATACGCGATTACTGAGAATAATTCGCATCATCAATAACGCCTGCGACCCAATCAGACGAGGAGAACACCGGCATGAGCGGAACGGGCATTGTCTCGCATGTGCCGGGACGCCTGAGGGTACGCCATCCCGATTTGCGCCCGCCGGGCCGCAACGCCGAGGTGGCGGCACTGCTGGCCGGCTGGGACGGCGTGACGGCGACCGAGGGCAAGCCGGCCTGCGGCAGCATCGTGCTGCGCTACGACCCCGCCCGGATCTCACCCGCCGAGATCGAAGCGACGGTCGCCGCCCTGTTCGCCGTCGGCCAAGCCGTTGAGGAAGCCCACCTTCCGCCCTCCCCCTTTCCCGAAGGGGGGCTGTCCCTGTGGAGCCTCAATCGCCCGGCCAAGATCGGTATGCTGACCGCCCTGGGGGGAACGCTGGTTGCCCTGTCGGTGGGCAAGAAGCTGCATGCGGTGTTCGGCGCCCTGCATGTCGCCTTCCTGCTGGTTCACCTCGCCAACCACCGCAAGAAGATATTACAGTAACATTACGCCTTGTCGGCGAGTGGGGACCTTGCATTGAACACCATCGAAGACCTTTGGCGTTTCGCCCGAAAGACGCGGATTGCCCATCATATTCCCGGCAGGGTCCGTCTCAAGCTGGAGGGCAAGGCCGGCGACGCCGTGGCCGAGGTGCGGCGCTTCATCGATGCCGCCTCCGAGGTTTCGGGAATCCGCTCGGTCAACGTCAACCTCTTGGCCCGTTCCTGCGTGGTGGAGTACGACACCACCCTCATCGCCCCCTCCGCCTGGCAGGATATCGTCGACGGAACGCGATCCCCCCATGCGGAACGGTTGCTGCGGTCCCTGGCCCGCACCTGATCCTCCAATTGAAAGGCAACGCCATGCATCCTCTGCTTACCTTCGCCTCGGGACTGGTTGCCGGCATCGTCGGCGTCAAACTGCTGAAGAAGGCCACGCCCCCGGCTGCCGCCCAGTTGGACGACATTGGCGGCAAGGCTCGCCAGGGTCTGGCCCAGGCCCAGAGCAGCCTGCGCGACGCGACCGTGTCAGGCCTCTCCGCCATCGAGAAGTCCTCGGCCAGTCTGCGGGCCAAGCTGACCCCCGCCGCCGCCGAACCCGTCAAGGCGGCGAAGGCGGCCAAACCCGCCCGTGCCCGCAAGGCTCCGGTCCGCAAGGTCAAGGCCGCCCCGGCGGCCGATGGCGGAACCACCCCGTGAAGCGCAAACGGCGCGACGGCAAGGCGGCCGCCGCTTCCACCACCGAGGTCTTCGTGCGCGGCTTCATCGCCACGGCGCTGCTGTCGGCCCTGCAGGACCGTGCCGCCGGAAGTGCCTCGCCGCCCTGGCGGAGGATCCTCCGCCACGGCCTCCAGGGCGGCGCGGCCCTGGCGGCCGGCACCAAGGCGGCCGAGGCCATCGGACGCCGCGACTACCGCACCGGCACGGCGGCCGTGATCGCCGGCGCCACCGTCATCGTGGCGGCCGAGACCGCATTGCAGATCCCCCACACCCAGGAGAATCCCCTTGGCCAAGAAGAAGCGTAAGAAGGCGAAGAACGGCAAGCATGACGGCACCTGGAACGCCGCCCAGGCCCCGCAGGGCCAGGGGGGTATGCTGGGGGGCCTGACCCGCCTGCTGCCCGGCCAGCCGTCCGAGCAGTTCCTGGTGGGCGCCCTGATCGGCGCCGCCGCCACCTATGTCCTGGCCGACGAGGCGTTGCGCGGCAAGCTGATCCGCTCGGGCCTCAAGCTCTATTCCGAACTGGCGGGAGGCTTGGCCGAGATGAAGGAACAGGCCGCCGATATCCAGGCGGAACTGGCGGCCGAGCAAGGCTGATGGCCGAGCCCCGGCTGGCGACGCCCTGGCTGGCGGCGGTGGAGATCGTTCACCGCCTGTCCGGACGGGTTCGGCTGCGTTATCGCTTCCCGCGCGGAGTGGTGGCCGATGTCGCCGGATTGGAGCGCCTGACCACCAGCCTCTGCGGCGTCACGTCGGTACGGGCCAACGCCCATGCCCGTTCGCTGACCGTAACCTTCGATCCCGACGTCACCGATGCCGAGACCCTGCGCGAAGGGGTATCCGTACTGGCGCCGCCGTCCGGGATCAAGCCGTCACGGCCATGTGACCGCGGGCCGGTGGCCGCCGCCCTGGCCACCCTGCTGGGAACCGGCCTGCTGCCGCCGCCCCTGCGGCTGCCGGTCTCGCTGGCCGGTGCGCTGCCGCTGCTGCGCCACGCGGCGACCGATTACCGCGAAAGCGGCGTGACCTCGCACGTGCTGGAAGGCATGGCGGTGGCCATTTCGCTTGGCCGGTCCGATTACACCGCCGCCAACACCACCACCTTCATGCTGGCGCTCGGCGAGTACATGGAGGATTCCATCGCCCGGCGTTCCGACGAATTGCTGAAGCATCTGCTGCGTCCGGCCAGTGACGAGATCTGGGTCCTGCGCGATGGAGTCGAGATTTTGGAGCCCGCCGCCACCGTGGTGGTGGGCGACACGGTGATCATCGCCACCGGTTCGGTCATTCCGGTGGACGGTACGGTGCTGAGCGGCGAAGCCACCGTCAACGAGGCGGCCATGACCGGCGAAAGCATCTCGGTGGTCAAGACCCGGGGCTCGTCCGTGCTGTCCGGCACCCTGGTCGAGGAGGGCCGGCTGGCCGTCTACGCCGAGCAGGTGGGAAGCAGCACGGCCGCCGCGCGCATCGCCGATTACGTCGAGCAATCCCTGGTCGCCAAGAGCGAGGCGCAACTGGAGGCCTCGCGGCTGGCCGACCGGCTGGTGCCCACGGTACTGAAGCTGGCCGGCGGGTCCTTCCTGCTGTCGGGCGACTGGCGCCGCGCCGCCTCGGTGCTGCAGGCCGACTATTCCTGCGCCCTGAAGCTGGCCACGCCGGTAGCTTTCAAATCGGCCATGTTCGGGGCGGGCAAGGCGGGAATCCTGGTCAAGGGCGCCACGGCGCTGGAGCGTCTGGCCAGCGCCGACACCTTCATCTTCGACAAGACCGGCACGCTGACCTCCGGCGTGCTGGCGGTCACCGACGCCGTCACCTTCGACGCTCAGTACAGCCCCGATGACCTGATCTGCCTGGCGGCCTCGGTGGAGGAACATTACTTCCACCCGCTGGCCATGGCCGTGGTCAGCGCGGCGCGGGCCACCCACAACCGCCACTTCGACCATCAGGAAGTGCAGTTCATCGTCGCCCACGGCGTGGCCAGCGTGGTGGACGGCAAGCGGATCGTGGTGGGGTCGCGCCATTTCATCGAGGAAGACGAGGCCATCGACACCTCGGGGCACAAGGAAGAGATCGACCACCTCTACCGCGACGGCAAGACCTTGCTGTTCATCGGCTATGGCGGACAGCTTCTCGGTCTGCTCGCCCTCAAGGACAGTATCCGTCCGACCAGCGCCGCCACGGTCCGCCGGCTGCGCGAATTGGGGGCGAGGCGCATCCTGATGCTGACCGGCGACCATCGCGAGCGGGCGGAGGAACTGGCCACCGCACTCGGTCTCGACGGCTTCCACGCCGAACTGATGCCCGAGGACAAGGCCCGCATCATCGCGGAGATGAACGCCCAGGGTGCCCGCATCGCCTTCATCGGCGACGGCATCAATGACGCCCCCGCCCTGGCGGGAGCCCATGTGGGCATCGCCATGCAGAAGGGCGCCGACATCGCACGCCTCACCGCCGACATCGCCCTGCTGGAGGACGAGGTCGAGCGGGTGGCCGACGCCAAGGAGGCCGCCAACGCGGTGATGGGCCTGATCAAGACCAACTACCGGGCGACGGTCGGCCTCAACACCGCCATCCTGGGCGCGGCGGCCCTGGGATTGCTGTCGCCCATCGCCACCTCGGTGCTGCACAACGGCACCACCATCGGCATCCTGCTCAACGCGCTGCGGCGGCGCGGCGCGAGACAGACCGTCAAAGGCTGATTTCCCACCGTCCCGGATCAGGCCCTGGCGGCCTGTCCGCCGGCCATTCCCCGTCCCGCCTTTGTCATGGACAGAAACCGCAGGCACTGCTGCTCGCGGTCATAGCCCAGAAGCGTGCCCAGGATGAAATCCTCCTCGGGCGTCAGGCGGCACAACGGCTTGGTGACCATGTGGCGGACCAGTTGGACACAGGCCTTCCGCCCGAAGAAGACGTTGACCTTCTTCGGGCTGACCGGCTGGGCGTGGTGTTCGATGGATTCGGTCCGCAGCCGCGTAGCGACCTCTGTCGCCTCCTGGGCGGTCATGGTCATCATGAACAACTGGCGGACACCCTTGCGGTACTCATAGAGCCTGTGGACGAGATCGCCCATGGTCGCCGATTTCATCGCAACTGCTCCAGCCATGCGTCGATACGGCCATTGGTCAGGTTGGACTGCGTGTCCTCATCCAGGGCAAGGCCGACGAACCGGCCGTCCCTCAACGCCGTGGAGCACGAAAAATCATACCCCGCGGTATCGGTGAAGCCGATCACCTCGGCCCCTCGGGCCACCACCTTGTCGTACAGGATGCCCATGGCATCGACGAAGCTGTCCGGATAGGTCATCTGGTCGCCGGTACCGAACAAAGCTACCTTGCGGGACAGAAGGTCGGCGCCTTTCAACTGATTGATGTAAAGGTCCCAATCGGTCTGCAATTCACCCATGCCATAGGTGGGACCGCCGAGAATCAGCAGGTCGCAGCCCTCGTAGTCGGCCGTCCGCGCCTCTTGAACGTCAAGAAGGCGCGCCCCTATCCTCTTGGCGATCCTGGAAGCCACCTCCTTGGTGGCTCCGGCATCCGAACCAAAGATCACGGTCACATTCATGCCCGGCTCCTATCCTGCTGTAATCGGGCTATGCTATCGCGAGTGATAATCAATCGCAACACTGCAATGTGACGCCCACCTCCGTCGTCAGCGTTTTCACACACCATCCTTCGCTGGCAGGTATCCCTTGGCCCCCACGGCAAGGACGCGTTCGAACGCTTGAAGGCGGGAGGAACATCACCTCCCCGCCTCGTGCGGGATTCCATCGCGGCCCTGATCTTTTGTAGCCTTACAGCCGTCCCATCAGGCCTCGATACTTGGCCAATAGCGCATCCGGTCCCTCCACACGCTCGGGATTGACGATGATGCAATCCACCGGGCAGTGCTCGATGCATTGAGGCCGGTCGTAATGGCCGACGCATTCGGTGCAGCGGTCGGGATCGATCACGAAAATCTCGTCGCCCTGGGTGATGGCCTGGTTGGGGCATTCCTGTTCGCAGACGTCGCAATTGATGCACTGGTCGGTGATCAGCAGGGCCATGGCCCGTCTCCTTTGTCAGACAAGCAGATAGAGGGCGGCCAGCCCCACCGACAGGATGGCGAAGACAATCCTGGCGCGGATATCGGCGACGAGGCTCCAGCCCAGCCGTCCGCTCCAGACCACGCCCAGCCCCACAAACGGCCAACGCAGCCAGGGCAGCAGATCAAGGCGTTCCAGCAGGGCCAGGGAATGCTCGACCGCCCCCAGGAACAGCCCGAACCCGGCCAGGGGGATCAGGGCATAGGCCAAACGCTTCCACCCCGCCCGGCCCGCCGCCAGCACCAGCGACGCGGCGACGGCGCATCCCAGCGCCAGCGCCACCCCCAGGATGGCCGCCGGCTCGCCGGTCCAGTGAAAGCCGGCGAAGCACAGACCCACCAGCACAAAGCAGATGCCCACCGCGTCCCAGGGCCGCGCCTCGTCGTCCCGGAGCGTGATGATTTCCGAGCCCGGGGGCCGCCACGACAGCTCAACCGCGCCGCGATGGCCCGAGCAGCGGCCGCACATATTGCATTTCTCGTTGCTGGTCAGCCGGCGCACGTCCAGCAGCAAGGGGCAGTCCACCGGCTTGGGGGCCGGGCGGGGCGCCGCATCCCATGCCGCGCGGTCCACCTTGAAATGCAGCGCCGAGGCCCGCGCCAGCAGCGAGAACACGGCTCCAGCCGGGCAGAGATAGCGGCACCACACGCGGCGCCCCTTGCCGAACCACAGACCGGTAGCCAGGGCCAGAGCCGACATGGTGCCCACCGCCGCCAGGGTGCCCCAGGCCGAGCGATGGGCGTCCAGGGCATCGCTGAACAGGGTCACCATGGCGAAGGCCAGCAGCGGCCACCAGCCCCAGCGCAGGGCTTCGGTGGGCTTGGCGCCATGGCCGTGGCGGCTGGCGCATTCGGTGACGGTGCCGTCCGGGCACAGCACGCCGCACCAGAACTGGCCGAACACCATCACCGACAGGATCACCGCCGGCCACCAGACGCCCCAGAACACCGCCTCGGCCACCCGGCCCAGGCCGCTGGCCGGTGCCAGGACAGGCCCCAGCAACAGGGCGAAATACACCAGCGCCATGCTCCACTGAAGGCGGCGGACCACATCCTGGCGACGGTGGAGAAAATCGCCGACCGCCTTCATGCAAGCGCGTCCAGGGCTCGCCGGGCCGACTTGCGCACCTCGACGTCGGTATCGCTCAGGGCCTCGGTCAGGGCGGGCACCGCCGAGCGATCACCGATGGCGGCCAGGGCGTTGACCGCCTCGCGCCGCAGATTGCCGATGGCGTGGGACAATTGGCCGATCAGGGCGGGCACCGCCGCCGGAGCCTTCAGCTTGCCCAGCGCCACCGCCGCCTTGAGGCGCACCTGCCAGTACTGGTCGTCGAGGGCGATGATCAGGCCGCCCACCGCCATGCCGGGCAGCAGCTTGCCCAGGGTTACCGCCGCCTCTTCCCGCGTCTGCCAGTCGGCGTCACGCAACCCCAGCAACAAGGCGGGAGCCGCCGCTTCCGGATCGGCGAAGCCCAGCGCGCCGACTGCGGCGCGGCGCACCTCGGCATCACCATCCACGGCGATGCGTTCGGTCAAACCCGCCACGGCGCCGGAATGACGCAGATAGCCCAGCACACGCACCGCCTCCAGCCGTACCGAGGCCAGGGGATCACCGAGGCAATCCAGCGCCGGCTCCAGCGCGCCGTCCTGCCGCAGCTTGCGCAAACCGGCAAGGACGGCCGCCCTCGCCTGCCCCTGCGCTCCCTCGAGGCGGACCAGGAGCACCGGCCCGGCGGCGGGATCGAGAATCTCCACCAGGGATTCCGCCGCCGCCGCCCGGATTTCGGCATCCTCGTCCCCCAAGCGGTCCACCAGGGCGTTGACGCCATCGCCGGACGCATCTCCCTCCAGGGCCTTGACCGCCTCCAGCCGCACGCCGGCATCCTCGTCGCGGCTCGCGCGGGCGAACAGGTGGGAATGGTCATGAACCCAATCCACCGCCTGCATCACCGCGATACGGCGGATATCCGGATCGGGCTGATCCAGGGCGGCGATCAGGGCGATGATCTCGCTATCGGGCATGACCGCCTCAGCGCAGCAGGTAGGGAATGGCTACGGTGATCGCCTTGGTCGGGCAATCGTGCTGGCAGGGCAGGCAGTACCAGCACTCGTCATAGGCCATGCGCACCTTGCCGTCCGGGCCGATGGCCAGGATGTCGGTGGGGCAGACGTCGATGCAGGTGCGGCATCCCTTGGCGGCGATGCATTTGTCGTGGTCGATGGTGACGGAGGGTTGGGTAAGATGGGTCATGGCTGTCACTCCGCTGCCGTATCGATGCGCAGCTGGTTGTAGGCGTCGCGCTCGTCGTCGCCGACCGGCACGATGTAGGGATCGACGGGGCGCTTGAAGAGCTCCGGCTTGCCGTCGGCGCCCTTCCTGACCTCCACGAAGCAGAACCACTCGGCATCGTTCCGGAATTCATGGTCGGTGCGGTAGTGATAGAGGCCCCAGCGGCTCTCGGTGCGATAGAGCGAGGCGTGGGCGGCCAGCTCGGCGCAATCGACGATGGCGTAGATCTCGAGCGCCCGCATCAGTTCGTGGGGATTGTTGGCCTTGAGGCGCTTGAGGTCTTCGCGGATCTCGGCGAAGCGGGCAAGGCCGATCTCCATCTTGCGCGTCACCTTGGGCGGCTGCAGGTAGTCGTTGACCATGCGGCGCAGCTTGTACTCCACCTGGGCGGGCTCCAGCCCGTCGGCGCGCAGCAGCGGTGCGAAGACCCTTTCGCGCTCGGTCTCCACCTGCGCCTCGTCCAGAGCCGGCAGTTCCAGACCCACCACGTAATCCGCCGCGTCCTGGCCGGCGATCATGCCGAACACCATGGCGCCCAGCATGTAGTTATGGGCCACGTTGCACAGATCACCGGCGGCGTAGAGGCCGGGCACCGTGGTCCGCGCATTCTCGTCCACCCAGACGCCGGATGCCGAATGACCGCCGCACAGCCCGATCTCCGAGATATGCATCTCCACCAGATCGCGGCGGTAATCGGTGTGGCGGCCCTGATGGAACAGACCGCGTGTCGGGCGCTCGGTGATGTGGAGCACGTTTTCGATCTTCCTGACCGTCTCGTCGGCCAGATGGTCGAGCTTGAGAAAGACCGGCCCGTTGCCGCTTTCCAATTCGCGCCAGAATTCCAGCATCATCTGGCCCGACCAGTAGTCGCTCTTGATGAAACGCTCGCCCTTGGCATTGACGGTGAAGCCGCCGAACGGGCCGGTGACGTAGGCGCAGGCCGGGCCGTTGTAATCCTTGATCAGCGGATTGATCTGGAAGCACTCCAGCCCCGACAACTCGGCACCGGCGTGATAGGCCATGGAATAGCCGTCGCCGGCATTGCACGGATTCTCATAGGTGCCGAACAGATAGCCCGAGGACGGCAAGCCCAGCCGCCCCGCCGCCCCGGTGCACAGCACCACGGCACGCGCGCGGATCACCACGAACTCGCCCGAGCGGGAATCCAGCGCCATGGCGCCGGCGATACGGCCATCGGGCGCGGTCAGCAGCCGGGTGGTGATCAGGCGGTTGCTGACCTCGATGCCCAGCTTCTTGATCTGCTTGAAGATCACCTTCTTGATGGCATAGCCCTCGGGCATGGGCAGAACGTAGGAGCCCATGTGGTGCACCTTCTTGACCGCGTAATCGCCGGTCTCGTCCTTCTCGAACTTGACGCCCCAGGAATCCAGCTCGCGGATCATCGCCTCGGAGCGGGTGGCATAGGCCCAGATGGTCTTCTGGTTGACGATGCCGTCATTGGCGATGGTGATTTCCTTGACGTATTGCTCGGGGGTGGCGTGGCCCTCGATGACGGCGTTATTGACGCTGTCCATGCCTTCGGCGATGGCTCCGGCCCGCTTGACGTTGGCCTTGTCCAGCAGCAGCACCCGAAGCGCCGGGTTCTTTTCCTTGGCCTTGATGGCGGCCAGCGGCCCGGCGGTGCCGCCGCCGATCACCAGGATATCGGTCTCCATCTGGCGGGTCTGGATCTCAGTCTGTGGCATGGAGCACTCCTCGAATGGGGCGGGTCTTGACCTCACCTTGCCCGAGCGTCCGGCCGGCGTTGAGCAACTAATTGCCCAGGAATTCCACATCGTGCGGATGGACAACTACTGGCATAGAATATTAATCTTGTAGATTTTAGATTGACTCATCACCCGAGCTTCGAGCAACGTCGGGGGAACGCAATTCCTCCCGCAGGAGACAGGGGATATGAGCCTTCGCACCGCCCTCCTCACCGGCACCGCCATCCTGGCCCTGACCAATCAGGCCCAGGCGGAAGCCATCCGCATCGGGGTCGGGCACCAGAGCATGTGCACCGACACCTATTCGGCCGGCATCATCGTCAAGGAACTGAAGCTGCTGGAAAAGCACCTGCCCAAGGACGGCAAGTACAAGGACGCCCAGTACGAACTGGCATGGAACGACTACACGTCGGGACCGCCGATCACCAACATGATGCTGGCCAACAAGCTGGATTTCGGCGTGATGGGCGACTATCCGCTGATCGTCAACGGCGCCAAGTTCCAGCAGACCGAATCCCTGCGCAGCCTCTATATCGCCGGCACCGGTTACAATCTGAAGGGCAGCGGCAATTCGGTCGTGGTGCCGGTGGAATCCGATATCTACAGCTTCGAGCAGTTGAAGGGCCGCAGCATCTCGACCCCGGTGGGCAGCGCCGCCTGGGGAACCCTGCTGAAGGCGTTGCAGGACAACGGCATCAAGCCGGACGAGATCACGCTGAAGGACCAGAGCCCGCCGGTGGGCGCCGCCAACATCGCCCAGAAGAAGATCGACGCCCATGCCGATTTCTGCCCGTGGTCCGAGCTGATGGAATATCGCGGCACCGGCCGTAAGATCTACGACGGCAGCGAGGCCGGCATCCCCTATCTCCACGGCGTGGTGGTCCGCAAGGATTTCTCCGAGAAATATCCGGAAGTGGTGGTCGCCTTCCTCAAGGCGGTGATCGAGGCCGGCAAGTGGGTCGAGGAGGACCCGGTGCGCGCCGCCGAATCCCTGGAAAAGTGGACCGGCATCGAGAAGGAGGTGCAGTACCTGTATTTCTCGCGCGGCGGCCACCTGACGCTTGACCCGACCATCAAGGCCAAGTGGGTCGAGACGCTGAAATACGATCACGGCATCCTGGCCAAGGAGCGCCAGATTCCGCCCCTGGATTTCACGGCCTGGATCAATGACGGCTTCATCCGGCAGGCGTTCAAGGAATTGGACCTGGACTACGACCGCCAGGCGGCGGCCCTGGTCGATCCGGCCAGTCGCAAGCACCAGTTGCTGCCCGAGTTGTGGCACCCCCGCGACGGCCTCAAATCGTTCATCAGCAACGCCGATCTGCTGAAGAGCGCCGCCGAGTTCGCCGCTTCGGGCCAGAAGGTCAACGCCACCTATGTCTATGACGAGGTGACGGGGCTGAAGCTGCTGGGCAAGGTCGCCTTCTACGTCCAGGGCAAGGACGGCGCCGTCGGCAGCTTCCTGCGCAAGGCCGACGCCGAGCAGGCGGCCAGGCAGCGGGGCGGCACCGTGCTGGCCTACGCCGACGCCCTGGCCGCCGCCGCTCCGAAGCCGTGACGGACAGCGAGGCCACGATGCCGAAATTCCCGCCCATCGTGGCTCCCGGCCGCACCACGATCCGCATCCTTGCCATTCTTGCCGCTATCGGGTTATGGCACCTGGGCTCGGTCAACCATCTGTCCTTCGGCCTCTCCTTCGAGAATGTTCCCTCGCCGGTCCGGGTCGCCGCCGAAATCGTCGATCTGGCTGCCGGCCGGGATATCTGGTCCCACCTGCTGATCAGCGTCCAGCGCGTGGCCCTCAGTTTCGTCCTGGCCGCCATCCTTGGTATCGCCGCCGGGCTGGTCATGGGACGCTACCGGATCGCCCGCGACATCCTGATCCCCTATATCGAGATCCTCCGCCCCATTCCGGCGGTGGCCTGGATTCCACTGGCGATCCTGATGTGGCCGACCGAGGAATCCAGCATCTTGTTCATCACCTTCCTGGGCGCGCTGTTTCCCATCGTGCTCAACACCATCCACGGCGTCGAGCAGACCCAGGCCATCCTGGTCCGGGCCGCCCGATCACTGGGAGCGCGGGAAGTGGACATCTTCCGCCATGTGGTGCTGCCCGGCGCCCTGCCCTCCATCGCCACCGGCTTGGCCATCGGCATGGGGGTGTCGTGGTTCTCGCTGCTGGCCGGCGAAATCATCAGCGGCCAGTACGGTATCGGCTACTTCACCTGGGTGTCCTACAGCCTGGTCCAGTACCCCCGCATCATCGTCGGCATGCTGGCCATCGGCGGGCTGGGAACATTATCCACCTGGCTGGTCCGCCGGGCGACCGCCCCGCTGCTGACATGGCAGGCGGGAGGTCGCTGAGATGGCCGCCCGCATCCTTCGCCATGCGCTGTTGCTGATCCTGGCCTATTACGGCCTGTTGCTGGCGGGCGCCGTGCTGCGCTTCGAGGCCTTGCCCGATTACGCCCGGTTCTATCCCTGGGCCGAGAACATCCGCGGCATCCTGACCGGCACGCCATCGTGGCGCGACGCCCTGCTCATCGCCCTGGACGAGCCGCTGTTCGAGACCGGCCGCACCCTGCCGGATTACACCATCGCCGAATGGAGCCTGACCATCGTCCCCGACAAACTGGCGGCCATCGCCGCCGTCGCGACGCTGCTGGCGATCCACTGGCATCTGGCCCGCCGCTCCTGCCGTTTGGGCGCGGCGGCCCTCAGCGGTGCCGGTTCCGTGGCCTCGGCCCTGACCTCGGCGACCCTGGGGTGGACGGTATGCTGCTCCACCCCCTCCTGGGTGGTGATCCTCGCCATGCTCGGCCTGTGGGCTCCCACCGCCATGGCCGTGGAATCCTACGGCCCCCCGATCACCATTGCCGGGCTGGTCCTGCTGGGCGCCGGAGTGGTCCTGCAGGTCCGCGCCAACCGTGGAGACGCACAAGCATGAACGCCCTGCCCAACCGCCGCAGCCTGACCGTCACACGTGGCCGGGTGGACGTCCAGCGTCTGTCGGTCAGCTTCGGCGACCACCCCGCCGTGGAGGATTTCTCCATCGAGATCGAACCGGGCGAGTTCGTCTGCCTGCTGGGGCCGTCAGGCTGCGGCAAATCGACGGTGCTCAATGCGGTGGCGGGCTTCCTGAGGCCGGTGCACGGCCGGGTGGCGGTGGACGGCGACCAGGTCGACAGACCGGGGCCTGAACGCGGCATGGTGTTCCAGCAGCATTCGCTGTTTCCCTGGAAGACCGTGCTGGAAAACGTCGCCTTCGGGCCGCGCATGCAGGGCAGGACCCGCGCCGAGGCCCGGGAACTGGCCAAGGAATACCTGGACCTGGTCGGTCTGGGCGGGTCCGCCGGCCGCTATCCCGCCACACTCTCGGGAGGCATGCAGCAGCGGGTCGGCATCGCCCGCGCCCTGGTCAACCATCCCAGCGTGCTGCTGATGGACGAGCCGTTCGGAGCCCTGGATGCCCAGACGCGGGCCATCATGCAGGAAAGCCTGCTGCGCCTGTGGGGCCAAACCGGCAACACCGTGCTGTTCGTTACCCACGATATCGACGAAGCGCTGTTCCTGGCCGACCGGGTGGTGGTGATGAGCGCCGCGCCGGGGCGGGTTCTGCTCGACCTGCGCCTCGACCTGCCCCGGCCCCGGCCGGAAGACGTCTTCGCCTCCCCCCAATTCGCCGACTACAAGCGCCAATGCCTGAAACTGATCAGACAGGAAAGCCGCCGAGCCTTCGATTTCATCGATGGCGCCGGAATCTGAGGAGGACCCCATGGCCACCAATGCCCCAGGCGCCCGCGCCTTGCCCGCGCCGTCGCTGCACCTGCACGAGGAGGACGGCGCGGCTCTCAGCCCCAACCTGCTGGCCGGGCTAACCGACGAGGAATACGCCCAGGTCCTGGCGGTGTCCTCGGTCCAGCACCACGCGGCGGGAGCCACGGTGTTCCACCAGGGCGACCACCACGACGGCATCTTCATCATCCTGGCCGGTCAGGTGCGCAGCTACTACACCGGCCCGTCGGGACGCGAGATCACCCTGGCCTACTGGTCACCGGGCAATTTCGTCGGCGGTCCGGAAATCTTCGGCGGCAGTCCGCACATGTGGTCGGGCCAGGCCATCCGCCCGACCCAGGTCCTGCATGTACGGGGCCGTGAGCTGCGCCAGTTGCTGGACCGGCTGCCCCGCCTCACCCTGGCCCTGGTCGAGGCCCTGGTCCACAAGGGCAAGGCCTATTCCGCCCTGATCCACATGCTGGGCACCCGCTCGGCCGCCGAACGCCTCGCCCAGTTGCTGTTGCTGATGGCCAATCTGGACGGCCGAAGGGTACCCGAAGGCATCGCCATCAGCCGCACCCTGACCCAGGAGGATCTGGCCAAGATGGTCGGCTCCACCCGGCAATGGGTCACCACCACCCTGGAACGCTTCCGCGAACAGGGCATGGTGGACGTCACCCCCAGCCGAATCCTCATCCGCGACGAAGAGCGCCTGCGCCGCTTCGCCGGTTAACCGAGAGAAAGATCATGTCCGTCACCCTGCCTCAGCCCCCCATCTTCGTCATCGGCCCCGAGCGGTCGGGCACCACCCTGGTGATGGCCATGCTCGGCAATCATCCCCATATCGCCGTGCCCGAGGTGGCGTGGTTCTATCCCCGCTTCCGGCCCTATGCCCACACCTACGGCGATCTGTCCGTAAAGGCCAACTTCCGCACCCTGGTGGAAGAGATGATCTTCGGCCTGAAGACGCCGCTGTGGGACCTGCCGGTCAATCCGCGCGTCATCGTCGATGAACTGGTACAAGCCGCGCCCGAGCGCAGCTTCGCCGGGGCCTACGCCGCCATTCTGGGGCGCTATGCCGAATATCTGGGCAAGCCGCGCTGGGGCGAGAAGACCCCATACAACCTGTTCTTCGTGGACCAGATCCTCGAGGACTTCCCCAACGCCCAGTTCGTGGTCATCACCCGTGATGGCCGCGACGCCAGCGCCGATTACCTGGAATCCTCGTTCGGCCCCACCAATATCCTGGCAGCGGCCGAAATATGGGCGCTCAATCAGCGGACCATCGCGGCGGCCCGCACCAGGGTCTCCGCCACCCAGTGGTTCGATGTGCGCTACGAAACCCTGGTACGCCAGCCCGAGGCCGAGTTGGAGCGCATCGCCGCCTTCCTGGGTGTCGAGTACAGCCCGGCCTTCCTGGAGTTCCACACCACCGCCATCGCCCAGGCGCGCGGCGCCCAGCGCGACCATGCGCCGCTGGGCCACCCGGTCAGCGACCGCTATATCGGCATCCACAAGACCCTGCTGTCGCTCCGCGACCAGCGCATCTTCGCCCATGTGGCCGGCAAGGAGCTGACCGAGGCCGGCTACGAGGTGGATGTCGAGCCGTTGCAGCCCACCGAGGCCGAAATTCGCCGCTGGCGGGACTACGACGCCCGCATCCGTGCCGCCACCCTGGACAGCGAGGACGGCCACATCGTTTATGAAAGCTACAACGACTGGCTGGTGGACCAGCGCGAGGCGCGCCGCCGCGCCGGGGTATGGTCGGAGCATCCGGCGCCGCCCCCCTTCCCCATCGCCACCCCCCACGAGGAACTGGTCCAGGGTTTCCGCGCCTGGCGACACTGGAAGGAGACGTTCGGTGTCAAGCGCCGCTATACGTCGAGCCGCCCGGTTCTCTAGCGACCTGGGCGCCGCGCTGGGCGGCCTGGGGCTGCTGGTCGGCCTGTGGGCGGCGGCGGCGGCGGGACTGGGCAATCCGGTCCTGCTGCCCAGCCCATGGGAAGTGGCCGGCGTCGCGGGTGAAGTGGCGTTCTCCCCCGCCTTCATCCGCGATCTGGGGGCATCCCTGCGGCGGGTCCTGGGCGGCTATGCCCTGGCATCGGTGGCGGCGGTTCCACTGGCGCTCGCCATGGCGGCCTGGGGTCCGTTGCGCCGCTCGCTGCTGCCGGTGGTCAGCCTGTTGCGGCCCATCCCGCCCATCGCCTGGATTCCCCTGGCCATCCTGTGGTTCGGCCTGGGAGACGCGCCCAGCTTCTTCATCACCGCCATCGCCGCCTTCTTTCCCATCTTCCTCAACGCCTTCGCCGGCGGCCTGGCGGTGAGCCGCCGCCATCTGGATGCCGCCCGCTGCCTGGGAGCCAGCCATCGGGCGCTGTTGCTGGAAGTCAGGCTGCCCGCCGCCCTGCCCATGGTGGTCACCGGATTGCGTATCGGCCTGGGGCAGAGCTGGATGGCGGTGGTCACCGCCGAGCTGATCGCAGCCCAATCCGGGCTGGGCTACATGATCCAGTCCAACCGTCTGACGCTACAGACCGCCCATGTGCTGGTGGGCATGACCACCATCGGGACGCTGGGCGCCCTGATGACCTGGGCCTTCACCCTGGCGGAAAGCCGCCTTCTCGTCCCCTGGCAGGAGAAATGACATGACCCGATTGCTGGCCCTGGCGGTCACGCTGCTTCTCACCATGCCGGCGCTGGCCCAGGAAAAGCTGCGGCTGGGCTATCCCGCCGGCATGAACGGCCAGATCGTCACCATTTTGGAAAAAGGCAATCTCGCCTCCGTGCGGGGCCTGGACGTGGAGTACACCTTCTTCCAGAACGGCCCGCCCATGATGGAGGCTTTCGCCGCCGGACAGCTGGACGTCGCGGTGACCAGCCTGATGCCATTGGCCACTTTCGCCGCCCGCCTGCCGGGCCAGGCGGTGATCATCTCGGGGCTCGGCCATTCCAGCTACGGTCTTCTGGTCAAGCCCGACAGCCCCGTCACCGGGCTGGCCGATCTCAAGGGCAAGCGGATCGCCGTCTCCTTCGGTTCCGACAGCCATCTCGACCTGCTGGCGTCGCTGGCCGAGGCCGGGATAGACCCGGCGGCCGCGGTCGAGTTGCTGAACATCCAGCCCGCCGAATTGCCGGTGGCCCTGGAAAAGGGCCATGCCGACGCCATCGTCATCCGCCAGCCCCAGATTCCACGGCTGCAGCAGGCCTTGGGCGCCCGGCTGATCAGGAGCTGGCCCCATGTCTACGTGGTCCTGGCCCGCGCCGCCTATCTGGAAAGGCACTCCGACGCCATCAGGTTACTGATCGGCGCCCTGGCGGATTCGGTGGCATTTATCCGCGCGCGCCCGGAACAGGCCGCCGAATGGTTCGGCGAAAAGCTGCGGGTCGATGCCGCCACGATCAGGCGGGTGTCGGCCGAAAATCCGCTGATCGCATCCCCCCACCAGCAGCACCTGGGCGTTACTGCGGAACTGCGGGCCGTCACCGCCCGCTGGATGGCGGGGGCGTACAGGTGGGGCCTGATCAAGACTCCGGTGGATACCGGCCGCCTGTTCCTGCCATAGGGGCCACATGATCCGCCTCAGATGTCGTACATCAGCACCGCTTCGGCGCGGACCTTGCTGATCCGCATGTCGGCCAGCGAGGTGTTGTCGAGAATGGCGGCGATGGCGTCGCGCACATCCTGCATGACGGCGCGCACCGTGCACGCCGTCTCGTCGATGCAGTCCTCGCACGGACGGTAGGCGGTGCGCGACACGCAAGGGATGGGGGCCAGCGGGCCGTCCAGGATGCGCACGATGTCGCCGACCATGATGCGCTCGGCCGGCCGCGCCAGCACATAGCCGCCGCCCTTGCCCTTCTTGGACGACAGCAATCCCTGGTTCTTCATCTCCAGCAGGATGGCGTCGAGGAACTTCTTGGGAATACGCTCGGCCTCGGCCACCCCGGCGATCAGGCAGGGACCCTGCCCCTCGTGCCGGGCCAGATATACCATGGCCTTCAGGCCGTATTTCGCTTTGCTTGAGAGCATAACCCCACCCAATCAATAGACTGGCAGGAAAGACCAGCTTTCCGCCCCGGTCAAGCCGCCAATTTGCGCCGCAGGTGGTTGAGCAGATCCATGCGGGTGACCAACCCCAGGAATCGCTCGCCATCCACCACGATGGCCACCCAGCCGCGATCGAACAGCGGCAGCAGCCGTTCGGGCGCGGTTTCCAGCGGCACGGTCTCGATCTTGCGGGTCATGGCGTCCCGGACCGGCATGTCGAAACCGAATTTCCCCTCGTTCAGGGCGATCAGCACGTCGGATTCGTCCAGCAGGCCGATGCAGCCCTCGCCCACCACCACCGGCACCTGGGACACGTCGTGAACCCGCATGCGATTGTAGGCGGTGGACAGGGTATCGTCCGGCCGCACGGTGATCGCCGCCCCTTCGTCATGGCGCCGCGAGATCAGGTCACGCAGGTCGCCGTACTCGTTGCGCTGCAACAGCCCCTGGTCGGCCAGCCAGGTTTCGTCGTGCAGGCGCGACAGATGACGGTTACCGGAATCGCAGACCAAGGTGGCCACCCGCTTGGGCTCGGTCTGCTCGCGGCAATAGCGCAAGGCGGCGGCCAGCAGGGTGCCCGACGACGAGCCGACCAGCAGCCCTTCGGTCCTCAGCACCAGACGCGCCGTGGCGAAGCTTTCCCGGTCGGAGATGGAATAGGCCTGGGTGACACGGGAAAAGTCGCTGATCAGCGGGACGCAATCGCCGCCGATGCCCTCCACCAGCCACGACCCCACCTCCCCCACCCGTCCGGTGCGGACGTAATCGGCCAGCACCGAGCCGCGCGGATCGGCCAGCACCATCTCGGTGGCCGGCGAACGGCGGGCGAAGAAACGGGCGAGCCCGGTGATGGTGCCACCCGAACCGGCCCCGGCCACCACCGCGTCCACCTGCCCGCCCAGTTGCTCCCACAATTCCGGACCGGTGCCGTCCTCGTGCGCCGCGGGGTTGGCCGGGTTGTTGAACTGGTCGATGAAGTGGGCGCCGGTCTCGGTCGCCACGCGGGCCGCCACGTTCCGGTAATGCTCGGGATGGCGGCGGGGAACATCGGAACGGGCCAGCACCACGTCGGCCCCCATGGCACGCAGATGGGCGACCTTGTCGAGGCCCGCCCTGTCGGGGATCACCAGGGTCAGGCGATAGCCGCGATGGGCGGCCAGCAGCGCCAGGGCCAGCCCGGTATTGCCGGCGGTGGCCTCCACCAGATGGCCGCCCGGCCGCAGCAGCCCCTCCCGCTCGGCGGCGCGCACCATGGACAGGGCGGCGCGGTCCTTGATGGAACCCGAAGGATTGCGGCTCTCCAGCTTCACGAACAAACGGCAGGGCGCCGTATCGAGGTTGGTCAGCTCGATCAGCGGGGTATTTCCGATCTGACTCAGCAGGTCGGCATCGCAGGCCATGCCCATCTCCTTAAATCTACCAATTACGTAGAGATATAACGTTGACAGCCTCTGAAATTCCAGTCTAGTCTTTTTTCTACTAGATTGATGGATATTGGAGCGAGCCGTGATCGTCATCAACGACCTTCACAAGGAATTCCCCGGCGCCGACGGGCCGGTACCGGTTCTGCGGGGCGTATCGCTCGACGTCGCCAAGGGCGAGATCTTCGGCATCATCGGCCGCTCCGGGGCGGGCAAGAGCACCCTGGTCCGCTGCATCAACCTGCTGGAACGTCCGAGCCGGGGCAGCGTCACCGTGGGAGGCCGCGCCCTGTCGGCCCTGAACGATCCCGCCTTGCGCGCCGCGCGTCGCGAGATCGGCATGGTGTTCCAGCACTTCAACCTGCTGTCGTCGCGCAATGTGCGCGACAATGTCGCTCTGCCGCTGGAGCTGACCAAGGTGCCCCGCGCCGCCAAACGACGGCGGGTGAGTGAGTTGCTGGAACTGGTGGGACTCTCCGATCAGGCGGAATCCTATCCGGCGCAACTGTCGGGCGGGCAGAAGCAGCGGGTGGGCATCGCCCGCGCTTTGGCGTCGCGCCCCTCGGTGCTGCTCTGCGACGAGGCCACCTCGGCGCTGGACCCCGAAACCACCAAGTCGGTGCTGGCCCTGCTGAAGGAGATCAGCCGCTCGCTCGGCCTGACCATCGTACTGATCACCCACGAGATGCAGGTGATCAAGGAGATCGCCGACCGGGTCGCCGTGCTTGACGATGGCCGCGTCGTGGAACAGGGCCGGGTGTTCGACGTCTTCACCAGTCCGGCCCACCCCACCACACGGGCCCTGGTGCGCGAGGTGCTGAATCTGGAGCTGCCGGAATCCCTGGCTTCAAGGCTGCGCTTCTCCCCTCTCACCGCGTCGCATCTGGTGGTGCGCATCACCTTCACCGGTGCCGCCGCCCACGCCCCCATCATGTCCGAGATGGTCCGCCGCTTCGGGGTGTCGTTCAACATCCTGCACGGGCACATCGACTATATCCAGGACGCCCCCTACGGCACGCTGACCGTGGACGCCACCGGGCCGGAAAGCGGCCTGCAGGCGGCGCTGGACTTCCTGCGTCACCATAACCTCAAAGCGGAGATTCTCGGCCGTGTCGCAGAGACTGATCGAGCTGTTGCTTGAAGCCCTGGGCGAAACCCTGGCCATGGTCGGGCTCTCGGCCAGCCTGGCCGTCCTGCTCGGCCTGCCGCTGGGCGTATTGCTGCTGGTGACCCGGCCCGGCCACATCCTGGCGGCGCCGGTATTCAACCGGGCGGCCGGCCTGCTGGTCAATGCCGCCCGTTCGACGCCGTTCATCATCCTGATGGTGGCGATCATCCCGCTGACCCGGACCATCGCCGGCTCCTCCATCGGCACCGGGGCGGCCACCGTGCCGCTGACCCTCGCCGCCATCCCCTTCATGGCCCGCCTGGTGGAGGCCTCGCTGCGCGAGGTGGAGCCGGGCCTGATCGAAACCGCCCAGGCCATGGGCGCCACGCCGTGGCAGATCGTCCTCAAGGTGCTGATCCCCGAAGCCCTGCCCGGCATCGCCGCCGGACTGACCATCACCGTGGTCAGCCTGATCGGCTATTCCGCCATGGCCGGCGCGGTAGGTGGCGGCGGGCTGGGCGATCTCGGCATCCGCTACGGCTACCAGCGCTTCCAGGGCGAGGTGATGGCCGCCGTGGTCGGCGTGCTGATCTTGCTGGTGCAGGCGGTCCAAAGTGCCGGCGACCTCGCGGCGCGACGGCTCGATAAGCGGCAATCTCCCGGCCGCGACGGAAAGTGAGGCCCCCATGATCGACGTTCACCTCAAATACCTGGAACATTTCGCCGACCTGCCCGACGCGGTGGTGGTCGACGTGGGCTGCGGCGAAGGGGCCCTGGTCCGCGCCCTGGCCGAGCGCAAGGCGCGGCCCATCGGCATCGCCCCCGCCGGCCCCCGGCTGGAGGCGGCCCGCGCCCTGTCGCCACGCTCCAAGCGCATCCGCTACGAGGCCGGCGCCCCCGACGCCCTGCCCCTGGACGATGGGGCCGCCGATCTGGTGACCTGCCTGTTCACCTTCGGCGCCCTGCCGGCCGAGCGCCATGCCGCCGCCCTGCGCGAGGCGCGCCGGGTGCTGCGGCCCGGCGGACGGCTGCACATGGTGGAACCCTTCGCCGAAGGACCCTATTTCGAGCTGATCCGGCTGATCGACGACCCCACCGAGCGGCGCGCCCAGACCATCCGCTCCGTCGCCTCCACCTGGGACATGGGGCTGAAGCCGCTGATCGCCGGCAGCTACATCCATCTGGAGCGCTTCACCGGTTTCGAGGATTTCCGCGCCCGCATCACCGACGGCGACGAAGTGCGCGGCGAGACCTTCGCCCTGCACGAACGGGCGCTGCGCGACACCTTTGTCCGCTTGGGCCTCGGCGACGGCAGCGGCGCCGTCATCTTCCGCCAGCCCTGCCGCCTTTACCATTTCAGCCGGGTGGACATGGCGGAGCAGGCGGCATGACCATCCAGCTCTCCGGCACCGAGCAACGCTACTGGGCTCCGGCCCTGGAAACCCAATCCCGCGAGGAATGGGAATCCCTGAAGCTGGCGCTGCTGCAAAAGCACCTGGCCCACGCCTATGCCGGCTCCCGCTGGTACCGGGACAGCTTCGATAGGGCGGGTGTGACGCCCCTCTCCCTGAACAGCCTGGACGATCTGGCCCGCTTCCCCTTCATCGACAAGCGGATCTTGCGCGAGCGCCAGGAGGCCGAACCGCTGCTGGGCGATCTGGCGGCGGTGCCCGAGCGCGACGTGGTCTACATCTCCGCCTCGTCGGGCTCCACCGGGGTACCCACCGTCTCGCCCTTCACCGCCCGGGACTTCGACGCATGGCAGGATTTCGAGGCGCGGCTGTTCTGGTCGTCGGGCCTGCGCCCCCATGACCGCTACTGCCATTCGCTGAATTTCTCGCTGTTCGTCGGCGGACCTTGCGTGCTGGGCGCCCAGAAGTTGGGAGCACTATGCATTCACGCCGGCACGGTGCCGTCCGAACGCCTTCTGGCCATCCTCAGGCAATTCCAGGCCACCGCCATCTGGACCACACCGTCCTATGCCTGGTACCTGGGCGAAACCGCCCAGAAGGAAGGCATCGATCCCCGCCGCGACCTGGCGGTGCGGCGCATCTTCGTGGCGGGCGAGCCCGGCGGCTCCATCCCCGAAACGCGCGAGCGCATCGAAAGCCTGTGGGGCGCCAAGGTCTATGACTATTACGGCCTGTCGGACATCTTCGGCGCCTGCGCCGGCATGTGCGAGGAGCGCGACGGCCTGCACTGGGCCGAGGACCATATCCTGACCGAGGTGCTGGACCCCGCCACGGGCGAGCCGGTGCGCGAAGGCGAGCGCGGCGAATTGGTGCTGACCACGCTGCAGAAGCGGGCGCGGCCGCTGATCCGCTTCCGCACCGGCGACATCGTGTCGTTCACCTCCGAGCCCTGCCGCTGCGGCCGGACCTCCCAGCGCCTGCTGGGCGTGCACGGGCGCCTGGACGACATGCTGATCATCCGCGGCGTCAACCTGTTCCCCAGCGACGTCGAGGCGGTGGTGCGCCAGGACGGCGACTTCTCCGGCGAGTACCGCCTGGTGGTCGAGCGCCACGACCACCTGGACTCGGTGACGGTGGAGGCCGAGCGCCGCCACGGCGTCAACACCCACCCCGACGATCTGGCGGCTCGGCTCACCCGGCGCCTCAAGGCGATCACCGGGGTGGGAGCCCGCGTCACCGTGCTGGCCCCCGACACCCTGCCCCGCGCCACCCACAAGGCCAAACGCGTCGACGACCGCCGCACCGGACTTTGGACAACCTGAAGGAGCACACTCCATGAAATTGCTTCGCCTGATCTCCCTGGCCGCCCTTTTTGCCCTGCCCCTCACCGCCCAGGCCGCCGAGCCGTTGCGTGTCGGCGTCTCGGCCGGCCCCTATGCCGAAATCCTGGAATTCGCCGGCAGGCTTGCCAAGGAGCGGGAGGGCATCGAGGTCAAGGTCACCGAGTTCGCCGACTACACCATGCCCAACGCCGCCCTGGCCCAAGGGGACCTGGACCTCAACAATTTCCAGCACAAGCCCTACCTGGACAACCAGATCAAGACGCGGGGTTACGAACTGGTGCCGGTGGAAAAGAGCATCGTGGTGCCGTTGGGCCTCTATTCCAAGAGGCTGAAAAGCCTGTCCGAGTTGAAGGACGGCAGCACGGTGGCCATTCCCAACGATCCCTCCAACGGCACCCGCGCCCTCATCCTGCTGCAACAGGCCGGGCTGCTGAGGATCGACCCCAAGGCGGGCATCGGCGCCACTCCGCTCGATATCACCGACAACCCCAGGAAGCTGAAGATCAAGGAGATCGACGCCGCCCAGCTGCCGCGGTCCCTGGACGACGTGGATTTCGCGGCGGTGACCCTGAACTACGCGGTGGGCGCCGGCCTCAATCCCAAGACCGCCCTGCTGCTGGAGACCATCGACAGCCAGTGGAACCTGTGGTTCGTCACGCAGAAGGCCCGCAAGGACGACCCGCGTATCGCCAAGTACATCGCCGTCTATCGCTCGCCCGAGGTCAAGGCCTTCATCGAGTAGCGCTTCGACGGCACCATCATTCCCACCTGGTAAGCATCATGCCGACCATCACCCGACCAGACGGCAGCGTGGTCACCCGGGCTGCCGACGCCGAGCGGCTGGTCCGCAGCCTGGGGCTGGGGGTGGCGAAAGCCGCTCCCGCCGCCAGCCTGGCGTTGGGCCGGGTAATGGCCGGACGGCGGCTGACCGACGAGGACAGCCGCCAGATCCTGGCCGCCAACCGTCACCTGCTGCCCGCCAGCCACGTGGGTGCCGATGTTTTCGCGCTGTTTCCCGAAACCCCCGGACTGGGAACCCTGCGGTTTCACCGCTGCCACACCCATGCCGACGACGAGGTGCGGTTCATCCTGGCCGGCGAGGGCGTCTTTGGCTTCGTCCTAGAGTCCGTCTGACTTAAGCGGAATCGGAATAGGGATTCCCCTTGTGCCGAGAATGTGATTCAAACTGCTGGCTGGATAGGAGGCCAGCAGGGATGGCAGGACCTCTTTCGCAAGACCTTCGGCAGCGGATAGCCGCAGCCCTGAATTCAGGCGAGACGACACGCTCGGCAGCGAAGCGCTTTGGGGTTTCGGTGGCGACGGCGGTTCGGATCGGCCAGAAGTGGCGATCCGGGCGCGGTCTTCAGCCCAGCAAGATGGGCGGGCATCGCCGCCCACTTCTGAGCGGAGAGACCGCCGATTGGATACAATCCCGGCTGGCCGAGAAGAAGGACCTGACCATGCGGGCTCTGGCGGCAGAACTGGCCGAGCGGGGTGTCGTCGTCACCCACGATACCGTCTGGCGTTTCGTCCGTGGTCTGGGCTTGAGCTTCAAAAAAAACGCTGATGGCCAAGGAACAGGATGGGCCGAGGGTAGCGCGGCTGCGCCATCGCTGGAAAACCCATCAACACAGGCTTGATCCCTCGCGCCTGGTCTTTATCGATGAGACCTGGGTCAAGACCAACATGACGCGTCTGCGCGGATGGAGCCCTCGGGGAGAGGCCCTCCTGGCCAAGGTTCCCCACGGCCACTGGAAAACCCTGACCTTCCTGGCGGGCCTGCGCCATGACCGGATCATCGCTCCCCTGGTCCTCGACGGCCCCATCAATGGGGCGACCTTCACCGCCTGGGTGGAGCAATCCTTGGCACCGGCCCTGGAACCCGGTGACGTCGTCATCCTCGATAATCTGGGAAGCCACAAAGGAAAGCCGGCACGCCAAGCCATTCGCAAGGTCGGTGCTCATCTGCTCTTCCTGCCGCCCTACAGCCCCGATCTCAATCCCATCGAGATGATGTTCGCCAAACTCAAGACCCTCGTCCGAAAGGCTGACGAACGAACCATCGAAACCACATGGAGGCGCGTCGGTAAACTCCTGGACGCTTTCCCTCCGCAGGAGTGCGCCGCATATCTGCGGCACGCAGGGTATGCTTCAATCTAAGTCAGACAGACTCTAGGACTGGCCCTGGCGGTCCGCGACCGCGTCGCCCGTCCGGCCGTGGCGGTGCTGGTGGCCTGGCTGGCCGCCTATGCTGCCGGCTTGCTGGTGACTTATACCAACCTGCATTGATCAAAACCTATGCGCCCACTGGCGACGGCCGATGGAGATGATTTTCCATGGCTGGTCGATGAGCCTGTTCCATGCATGGCAGCACAAGGCGATGATCTGGTCGTAGGATTCGAAGACACGGTTGGAGAGCCAGTTCTGGCGGATGAACTGCCAGATGTTTTCGACCGGATTGAGTTCCGGCGAGCGGGGCGGCAAGGGCAGGATGGTGATGTTGTCCGGCACGGCCAGCTTGTCGGCGGTGTGCCATCCCGCCTGATCGAGCATGAGGACGGCGTGGGCGCCCGGCCTCACTTGGGATGCGATCTCGTCCAGGTGCCACTGCATGGCGAGGGTGTCGCAGCGCGGCAGGACGAGGGCGGCGCCGACACCGCGCTCGGGGCAGATGGCGCCGAAGATGTAGGCGGACTGGGTGCGCTGGTCATGGGGCGCCGAAGGGCGCGTCCCCCGCTTGGCCCAGCGGCGGGTGATCTTGTTCTTTTGCCCGACCCGGGCCTCGTCCTGCCACCAGACCTCTATGTCGGTTCCTGGCGGCAGCTTGGCCCGGATCGCCGCCAGCTCGGTGGGGAAACTTTTTTAAAATCCTCAACGGCATCGCCGTTCTGGGCATGATGGCGAGGCCGCGCCGACAGCTTGCGGAAGCCCATCGCCTTCAATTCTCGCCCCACCGTCGTCTCGTCCAGCGAGATGCCGAAATCCTCGAAGAGCCACAGGGCCGGATCCTTGAGGCGCCAACGGACGACCCCATCGACCGCCGGGATCGGGCCGCGCTCCACCTTGTCAACCAAGGACTGGCGTTGCTCAGCATTCAGCTTCGACACCTGGCCGGGAGCCTTGCGGTCGATCAGGCCCGCAGGTCCGTCCGAATTGAAGTGCACCACCCAATCCCGAACCACCTGGAGCCCGACCCCGCCCAGCTTCGCCGCGCCGCTCCGACTGCCGCCGTCATAGATCGACGCCAGCGCCAACAGACGACGCGTCTGATCGGCATCATCCGAGGCGCGGGCAAGACGGCGAAGAACAGAACCATCAAAGTCCGGACGAAGCGGTATCGGGGCACCCATGGCAAACCTCCCACTGTTTGCCATGGTGAATCATATCCGGGCGATCTTGGGAATCCCCCACGTGAGTTTCAATCAGCGCAGGCTGGTATTACGCCTTCTGCTTCACCGCCTACGAGCGCGAGCAGCTGGCGTCGTTGCCCCGCTATAGCCGGGTTGGCCTGCGCGTGGTGCATGTGGTTGGAACGGTGCTGCTGGCCGAGGCCGTGCTGGCGGCGCTGGCCAAACGGGGGAAGCTGTGGCCCCGGCTGCTTGCGCTGGCCGTGGCAGTGCTGGTGCTACAGCAGGTCCGCGCCGTGGGGGCCAGCCTGGACAATGCCCAATTCCGAGGCAGCGAGAGTCCGGCGGCGGCGGCCCTGGTGGCGCAGGTCACCACCGAGGCGGATTCCCTGGCCCGGCACCTGGCCGGTCTGGCGGCCCAGCCGCCCCGCGTCTACCTCTTCACCCAGGGCCAGCAGGGCTTCGAGTGGATCATCGCCCGTCAGGCCGGCTTGAAGGCGAGCCCGCCGGGGCATTGGCGCTATCGTTTGATGGAGGGGTTCAGCTGGGGTGCACAGGCCACCACGGTCTGGACCGGTGCCGGGTCAGCAGAGGATCAGCGCCATCTGTTCGTCGGTGCCGATGTCCTGTGGCCGCTGGTGGCCGACCCGGCCTGCCTTGTCGACCTTACCGGCTATTTTCTGCTGCGCAATCACGGCGGCGGCTTTGACTGCGTGCCCAAGGCCGGCGGGGGTCAAGCCGTTCGGCCGTAATCGTCCTCGAAGCGGACGATATCGTCCTCACCCACATACTCGCCCGACTGCACCTCGATCATCCGGAGCGGAATCTTGCCGGGATTTTCCAGGCGGTGGGGCGTGCCGCTGGGGATGAAGGTGGATTCGTTCTCGCGCAGCAGGAAGGTCTTGTCGCCGCAGGTGACCAGGGCGGTCCCGGTGACGACGATCCAGTGCTCGGAGCGGTGCCAGTGCTTTTGCAGCGACAGCTTGGAATCCGGCTTGACCAGGATGTGCTTGCAGCGGAAGCGGGGACCTTCGTCGATGGTTTCGAACCAGCCCCAGGGGCGGTAGACCCGGGCCGGCTGGACGGCTTCGTCGCGGCCCCTGGCCTTGAGGTCGTCGACCAGGGCCTTGACCTCCTGGTCACGGCTCTTGTCGGCGACCATGACCACGTCGCCGGTGGCGACGACGATCATGTCCTCCAGCCCCAGGGCGGCCACCAGCGGGCCGTCGCTGCGCAGCAGGCAGCCCTTGGAATCGTGGGCGAAGGCGTCGCCACGGATGACGTTGCCGTCGGCGTCCTGCTCCAGTTCCGCCCACAGGGCCGACCACGACCCCAGGTCGGACCAGCCCATCTCCGCGGGCACCACCGCGGCCTTGGCGGTGTGCTCCATCACGGCATAATCAATGGAGAGCGAGGGGACGGCGGCGAAGGCGGCCTCGTCCAGGCGGAAGAAGAACAGATCGGTGGCGCCTTGGGCCAGGGCGGCGCGGCTGCCGTCCAGGATATCGGGGCGCAGGCGGCCCATCTCGGCCAGGATGGCGGCCGACGAGAACATGAAGATGCCGCTGTTCCAGCTATAGGCGCCGGTGGCCAGGAAGGCCTGAGCGGTGGCCAGATCGGGTTTCTCGACGAAGCGGTCGACCATATGGGCGCCGTCGTGGCCGGCGATGGACGCACCGCGATGGATGTAGCCATAGCCGGTAGCGGGCGAATCGGGAACGATGCCGAAGGTGACCAGATGACCGGCCCGGGCCAGGGGCACGGCGATGCGCACCGCGCCGACGAAGCCTTCGGGCTTGCGCACGGTATGATCGGAAGGCATCACCAGCAGCAGCGCGTCGGGTTCGGCCTCCAGCACCAGGGCGGCGACGGCGGCGGCGGCGGCGGTATTGCGCCCCAGAGGCTCGACGACGATGGCGCGCGGCTCGATACCGATCTCGCGCATTT
This sequence comes from Magnetospirillum sp. 15-1, assembly GCF_900184795.1. Lineage (NCBI taxonomy): Bacteria > Pseudomonadati > Pseudomonadota > Alphaproteobacteria > Rhodospirillales > Rhodospirillaceae > Magnetospirillum > Magnetospirillum sp. 15-1. The sequence continues at coordinate 232,246 of NZ_FXXN01000023.1, forward strand.
GTTCGGCGACGATGAAGCGGTGCTCCTGGTTGCAGACGATGATGGGAGCGCCGGTACCGGGCACGGCCTGGGCCCGCAACGCCGTCTCCTGAAGCAGCGAGAGCTCCGAGGTCAGATTCTGCAATTGCTTGGGAAACTTCTCACGCGACAGCGGCCACAGCCGCGTTCCGGCGCCGCCCGACAGGATGACCGGGACAATCGCCGGCCCTGCGTCAGCCTTACCCGCCTGCGTCATCCCAATCCTCCCGCTCTCCGGCCTGCACCGGTGTGTAAAATCAACGCCGGTTTGTGTCAAGGATGGCCGGGCTTTTCGCCTGGGCGTCGACTATCACGACGATCAGCGACCTTCCGCCCGCGAGCCTCAGGATTCGCTCGGCGCCAGAGGCTTGTGCGCCACCAGAATCAGATTCTTGCCGATGGGAGCTCCCACAAGGCGCTCGATGATCTTGGTCGCGGGCACGAACAGCCGGTCATACAGCTTGATCATGCGGGGGCTGAAGGCCGTGCTTCCGCCCACCACGTTGATCAGCCACCAGGGCACCACGCCCACCAGATCCATATACCCATCACGGAGCACCCTAAGACCTGCCGCGGAGACGCGCGAACGCAGATCCTGCCGTGAATAGCGGCGGTGATGCCCGTGCATCCGATCCAGTTCGCTCATAAGCCAGGACAAGGCCGGAACGTAGAGCATCAGATGCCCACCCGGCTTGATGACGCGGGCCAACTGGCGCAGAGCCGCGATGTCATCTTCCACGTGTTCCAGGACGTTGACCAGGACGACGCCGTCCAGACTATTGTCGGCAAGCTCGGCCACATGGGATTCCAGGCTGGAGCGCAATACCGAAACATGCTCCAGACTGGCCACTCGACGGGTCAGGGGAGGGATCAGCGGCTCCGATGGCTCCACCAGATCGAGGCGGCGGCAATTGGGGGCGAGCAGGATCGAAATGGAGCCGAACCCCGCACCGTACTCGACCACATGCCCACCGAGATATGGCCGAAACTGGTCGACGATCCAGGATTGATAGCGGGGGGCGTCGGCAAGGATTTCCAGATCCCGGCCTTCATAGTGGGGAATGGGCGAACTGGGATTGCTCACGATGGTTCCAAGGAGGTAGGGCGTTCCGGCGCCGACCTAATAGCACGGCTATGCTCGCAGTACCCCAAAAAGAAGAACCCTGCCCTGAACGATGACGCAGACTCCATGCGCTTGTCTGCGATCACCGTTCAGGACAGGGCTTCCATTACTGTTCGCCCGTATAGACGCCGTCCGCCCAGGTGAGGAAGCGGCGCAGACCCTCGTTGAGCTCCACACTGGGCTCGAACTTGAGCTGCAGCTTGGCCTTGCGGATATCCGGGCAGCGCCGGTTGGGCTCGTCGGCGGGATAGGAATCCGGGTATTCGATGACGTTGTGCGCCACCGGCTTGCCGAGCACGTCCGAAATCCGGTTGACCAGGTCGACCATGGAAATTTCCGGCTTGGGATTGCCGATGTTGTAGGCCTCGCCCGGCACGCCGCGCAGGATCACCAGCAGGAAGCCGACCATGGCGTCGGTGATGTAGCAGAAGGTGCGGGTCTGGTTGCCCGAGCCGTAGACGTTGAGCGGATGCCCGCCCTTGATCCGGTTGGCGAAGTTGGGCAGCACGCGGTAATCGGTCTCCTGCATGCCGGGGCCGAAGACGTTGAACGGGCGGATGGTGTTGGTCGCCGTGCCGTGCTCACCGTGGAAGATGTAGCACAGAGTCTCGCCCACCCGCTTGGACTCGTCGTAGCAGGCGCGCGGTCCCTGGCACGACACGTGGCCGCGATAGCTTTCCGGGGTGGGAACGTGCTTGGCGTCGGGGTCGCCGTAGATTTCCGAGGACGAGAAGAAGGTGAAGCGGGCGCCATGCTCCTGGGCCAGTTCCAGCATGCGCCTGGTGCCGGTGATGGCGACCTCGAGGGTGGCCAGGGGATGGGCGCGGTAATAGAACGGGCTGGCGATGCCGGCGGCGTGGATGACGTAGTCGAGGCCACCCTTCCACTTCAGCGGCTGGATGACGTCGTGCTGGATGAATTCGGTATGGGGATACTCGGTGATCACCGAGCCTTCCTTGCCCGCCGTGATCAGGTTGTCCGCCGCGACCAGCTTGACCGGCTTCTTCAGCACGTTCTTGTTGAGGTAGGCGAAGATCTCCATGAAATAGCGGCCGAGAAAGCCTCGGCCGCCGGTCAGGAGCACGGTCTTGCCGGTGAAGTCGTGGGCGGTGTCGCCCAGGCGCTCGCAGATCTCTTTGATATCGGATTGCAGCAGAAACTCGGCCATCACACGACCTCGACCTTGGGAATGGGGATGATGAATTTTCCGCCGGCCTTGGTGAAGGCGGCGTTCTTCTCGATGATCGGCCGGGCGAAGTTCCACGCCAGGATCACCAGATAATCCGGCTTCCTCTCCGCGATGACCGCCGACGACAGCACCGGCACATGCATGCCGGGCGTGAACAGGCCCTGCTTCAGGGGGCTGTCGTCGATGATGAAGTCCACCAGCTCGGGACCGATGCCGAAATGGTACATCAAGGTGGTGGCCTTGGCCGGCGCGCCGAAACCGGCGATGCGCTTGCCCTCGGCCTTGAGGGCGCTTCAGCAGGGCGTTCAGCTCGGCGCCCAGGGCGTCGATGTCGGCGGCGAACTTGCGGAAGGTGGAGGCCTTGTCCAGGCCGAGGCGCTCTTCCTCCGCCACCGCCCGGGTTACCGAGGCGCCGACCGCGTGCGGCCCGCCCTTCAGCTGGGCGATGCCGCGCAGGGAGCCGCCGTGGGAGTCGACCCGGATGGCTTCCACCAGCTCCATGCCCTTGGCGGCGAAGAAGGCGCCCAGCGGCTTGACCGAGTGATAATCCAGGTGCTCGTGGTAGATGGTGTCGAACAGCGTGTTTTCGAACACGTCGACCAGATAGGACACCTCGAACACGAACACGCCCGAGGGTGCCAGCAGATTGCGCACGCCGTCCACCACGCCCGATAGGTTGTCGATATGGGCGAAGACGTTGTTGGCGGTGATGACCTCGGCCTTGCCGTGACCGGCGGCGATCTCGCCCGCCGTGTCGGGGCCGAAGAAGCCGCAGATGGTGGGGATGCCCCTGGCGCTGGCCTCGGCGGCGATTTCCTGGGCGGGATCGATGCCCAGCACTTTCATGCCGGCCTTCTGAAAGAAGGACAGCAAGGTGCCGTCATTGGAGCCGATGTCCAGAACCAGGCCGCCGGGGATGGGCTTGAAGCGCTCCATCACGAAGGCGGCATAGGATTCGAAGTGCTTCACGAAGACCGGCGAGGTGCCCGAGACATAGACGTAATGCTCGAACAGCACGCGGGGATCGACCACGTCCAGCAGCTGGACATGGGCGCAATCCTCGCAGAAGAACAGGTCCAGCGGGAAGCGCTCCTGGGTTTTGCCCAGCTCCTCGGCCGGCACGAAGGCGTTGGCCGGCGGCGTGGGCGCCAGGGACAGCACCATGGACAGATGGGTGCCGCCGCACAGGCGGCAGGTCTCGCGGCGATGGTGCTGGGCACTCATGGGCTTACTTCTCTTCCGGCGTCCACGAGGTCAACCCCTCGGCGGCCAGCAATTCGATGCGGACCACGTCGGCCTCGTAGGCGGCCTGGTCGCGGGAATTGCGCGACAGGGTCAGGAAGGTGCAATCCTCGGGAAACACCATGCCGTGATCGACCATGGGCGGCGTGAACATCATCTCGCCGGCCTTGACCAGCATCAGGGTCGGCGGCTCGGTGCTGCCGGTGGGGCGATGCCAGTACTCGATGGAGCCCGAAACCACGTAACAATAATGCCAGTCGGTCTTGTGGTAGTGATTGGCGCGCAAGGACCCGGCCTTGGATTCGATCAGTACCGCGGACTTCATCAGCCGGTCCACCAGTGGCTGGATGGTGCCGCGCGCGTCGGTGAAGGCCTTTTCCAGCTTCACCACCTTATCGAAGGGTGGCCAGGTGAGTTTCTCTTCCTCGGTCACCGGTTCGATGTCGTGGTAATGGTCGTGGTCGTGGGACATGGAACCTGCCTTATTTTCAGCGAACGAAGCGTTCGCGGATGATGGTCGCGAACACGGCGAAGATATGGTGGGCTTTGATCTTCTTACCCTCGGCATAGGTGCGACCGTGATAGCTGACCGGCACTTCGTAGTAGACGGTGCTGGCCGCCACCGCCTTGGACAGGATCTCGGCGTGCTGCTCCCAGCCCCGGGTCCTCAGCGCGGCGCCATTCACCAGCGAGCGGCGATAGCACAGATAGCACGAATAGATATCGCTGAACGTGGTGTTGTTCAGGATGTTGAAGAGGAACGTGATCGCCCAGTTACCGATCTTGTGCCAGAAATAATAGACACGAGTGCATTTGGGGGCGATGAAGCGCGAACCCATGACCACATCGGCTTCTAATTTCAGAATTGGCAGAAAGATTTGGGCATAGTCGGCAGGGTCGTATTCCAGGTCGGCGTCCTGGAACAGCACGTAATCGCCGGTCGCGACCCCCAGGGCGGCAGTCACCGCGGCACCCTTGCCACCGTTGGCCTGATGAATGACCTTGTCGTAGAGCTCCGGGCGGGAATCGAGAATTTCGCGGGTCCGGTCCCGGGAGCCGTCATTGACCACGACCACTTCCAACTCGATGTCCGGGATGGTCTGGGCCCGTACGCTTTCGAGGACGGACGCGATGGTCTTCTCCTCGTTGTAGGCGGGGATGATGACGCTGACCTTGACCATGAACCGGTTCCGGCGATGAGGGATGGTGGTGTTCTATCCGCCGTCCCGCCGCAGTGCAACTGATTTAGCCGAGTCGATTGCACATCCTATTGACTGAAGGAAGGCTTCGATCGAGGTCCGATTTGGTCGAGTTGACACATATTACCCAGTGCCTTAGAGTCCCATTAGTAGAATGTATGGGATGTAGACATACGTCTATATAAAATACGGAAGATTAAGATGAAGTCTATAGATAATAAAAATTCAGAACATCATGATAAATATACACACTCACATAATGATGTGCAAAATAATGTAAATCAATCATATAAAGTATTTGGGACATATAGGTTTATTTTAGCAATTTTCGTTGTCATGAGCCATGCCTCCGCTTGGTGTCAGTCTATCTCACCATTTTTATTGGGAAACATTGGAGTTCTGAGCTTCTTTGTCTTATCCGGCTTTGTGATTGCCGAAGCAATTGATATTTTTTATAAAAAATCCATATTTAGATATGCAGCCAATAGATTCTTAAAAATATATCCTGGATATTGGTGTGCTGCTATAATGGCTGTATTAGTAGGATTTATTTTGGATCGACCACTGCGAATCGATACAGTCTCGATCATTGCAAATATAACAATTATTGCATCATATTTTCATAAATTTAATGGCTTGCTATATATATCCATCGCATGGGCAGTGGTAACTGAGCTTATATTCTATATACTTTATGGAGCATTTTTTCTCGTCAAACAAAAGGCAAATATTCGCTATATAATAATGGTGTTATTGGCCATATGTTTAATTTCCGTATCAGTTTCTATTGAATTAACGGCTCAGTATTATCGCTGGTATTCGATACTCAGATTCTCTCCGTACTTCATTTGCGGAGTTACCGGTTATTTTATTCTTGCCAAGGGCAGGAACCAGTTATGGTGGATCATGGTTCCATCACTGGGCGCAATGTTCTTTTCGTTCTGGAGCTATCAAGGAGGCGGGGCCAGTGCGCTTCCGTCGTTCGTGGTCTTTGTCATATCGCTGGCACTGTTCGGTATTTTGGCGACCGTCAGGGAGGTTTCTCCCAAATTTGTGCGGCTCGACCGGCGACTGGGTGACTACACCTATGCCATCTATCTCTGTCACATGCCGGTCATCGACATGGTCACCGTGACCGGATTGTCCGATGGCTCGAAATTCGCCGTTACATTGGCCGTATCCATCGCGGTCGGGATGGCGCTTAACCTATTGGTTGAACGTCCTGTGGCCAGGCTGCGCAATAAAGTGCGTAAGGTTTCATGGGATCCGGTCGTCGTTACCGGATCATCGACGGAAGTCGTTGCTTCAGTCCCACAGGGACTGACAACGTCTTCCATCGCTCGGGAGGGGTGTTCATCAACGGCGGCCGAAGGGCCTCAGTCGCCGCCGATGGCCACCGTCTCGCCGAGGCGCAGGGATTCGGCGACCGCGATGGTCGCCTCGGCGGTTTCGATCAGCTCGGCCTCTTCGATGGGAGCGGGGCCGCCCTTGGTCACGGCCTGGGCGAAGGCGCGTAGCTCGGCGGCATGGCCCTTGTCCTGGCCGGCGCGGGCCTTTTCCGTCTTGATGGTTCCGCCCGACACCAGACCCAGGCTGAGGAAGTTGTCGATGGTCGCCACCTTGCCGCCGGCGAAGACCTCGAACCGTTCCTTGGAATAGGCGGTGTCGCCCAGGGCGGTGTAGACGATGTTGGCCAGCGAGCCGTCGGCGAAGTGCAGCGTCACCGCCAGATCGTCGGCGGCTCCTGCCGCCGGGGTGGCGCATTCGGCCCGCACCTTGGTGATGGGCTGGCCCACATAGGAGCGGGCCAAGTCGATGAAGTGGCACATTTCGCCCACCATGCGCCCTCCGCCTTCCTCGGCGGCGTTGACCCAGGATTCGGCGGGCATGGCTCCGGCGTTGACGCGCAGCGTGGCGACACGCGGGCCGGCGGTGCCGGCGAAATGGCGGCGCAGTGATTCGCTCATGGGGGCGAAGCGGCGGTTGAAACCGACGGTGAAGAAGCCGGCCGAGCCTTGGCGGGCGGTGATCACCTGGGCCAGCTGGGCGCGGTCCACCGCCAGCGGCTTCTCGACGAAGACACACTTTCCGGCAGCCAGTGCGCGTGACACCATCTCGGCATGGTTGGCGTGCCGGGTGGCGATCAGTACGGCGTTGATCTCTGGGTTGGCGAACACCAGTTCGGCATCGGTGGCGCAATGACTGAAGCCGTAGCTCTGCTGGCCGTGTTCGGCGTTGAGACCCCGTTGGGTGACCAAAGTGTGCAGCCGCACATCGGGCATTTTCTTCAGCGCGGGCAGCAGCACCGTACGGGCGAAGGCACCGGCCCCCACCACGCCCAGGGTGCAATGCCCCGCCGCCGCCTTGGGCTGCGCGAAGACGGGCCGTGCCACCGGGGCGATCGGCACATCGGGATAGGTCAGGACCACGCCCAGATGGGGCTGGGTATTGCCCATCACCATGGAATAGGCGTCCTCGGCCGCCAGGAAGTCGAAGCGGTGGGTGATCAGCGCCTTCATGTCCAGGCGCCGGATCAGGCCAGGCCCCATCAGGCGCACGCATTCGGCCAGATTCTCGCTTTCGGTCCAGCGCACGAAGCCGGGCGGATACTTCATGCCCCGGCCCTCGAAATCCTCGTCGTAGCGGCCCGGGCCGTAAGAGCGCGACACCACCACCGACAATTCCTTCTTCATGAAATCGGCGAAGGGGAATTCGGTGCCGGTCTTGCCCACCAGGGAAATCCTGGCCCGGTCGCGGGCGATCTGGGCGGCGATTTCCAGCGGCGCCGACGAATCCGTGGCGGCGGCGATCAGCACCGAGTCACAGCCCAGGCCGCGGGTCATGGCGCGCACTGCCTCGTCCAGGCCGTCGCTCTCCAGGCTGAGGCCCTGCTCGGCGCCCAGGCTCTTGGCCAGCGCCAGGCGGGCTTCATTGTAATCCAGCGCCAGCACCCGGCAGCCGGCCAGGGCCAGCAGCTGGCTGGCGATCTGGCCGACCAGACCGACGCCGATGACGGCGACCACGTCGCCCAGCTGGGGCGACAGATTGCGCACGCCGTGCATGGCGATGGCGGCCAGGGTGCCGAAGCAGGCCTCCTCGTCGTCGATTCCATCGGGAATGGGGGCGGCCAGATTGCGGGGAACGGAATTCAGCTCGGCATGATTGGCGAGGCCGGCGCCCGCGACCGCCACGCGCTGGCCCACATGGAACTGACCTTCCAGCCCCTTGCCCACGGCCATGACGACACCGGCGGCGGAATAGCCCAGAGGCATGGGCTCGTCCAGGCGGGCCAGCACCGCCTGGAAGGTGGCGACGATGCCGTCGCGCCGGGCCTTGTCCAGCACCTTCTTGACCAGATCGGGCCGGGCCTTGGCTTTGGCCGCCAGGCTCTTGCGGGCGAAATCCACCACCATCCGCTCGGTGCCGGCCGAGATCAGCGACGCCCGGGTCTGGACCAGCAGGTGACCGGCGCGGACCTGGGGTTCGGGGACGTCCCGAATGGCCAGACGGCCGGTTCGCGCGCTCTGAACGATCTGCTTCATGGTCGATGATTTCGCCGCTGATGAAAGGTGGGCGAGTTTTACAGCGTTTTCACCGTCCGGGTAAAGCGCCGCCGCCGCACGGCATCAGGCGGTAGACGAAGAATTGCGCCGGCTGCGCCGCCCCGCAGGTTCAGGGTCCGCGACGGGATGGCCGGCGGCGTGGTCACCACCTGCGGGGCGGCGCGGCGCAGCCCATCTCCACCAATTGCCAGGACAAAAGGTCGGGCACCTCCGCCCCCGAGCCGAACGAGGATTGGGGACCGGCCACCACCCGGGTGATGCCGTGGGCGCGCAGTTGGGCCAGGAAGCGGCGGGGGTCGGTGCTGTCGGGGCGGATCTCCACCTCGGACTGGATATAGGGATTGGCCTGCAGCATGGGGACCCGGACCAGATAGTCGATCTCGCGTACCGGCAGCAGCACTCTGTCGTCCGGCCCCATATGGGTGTTCAGCCACTGGGCCAGAGCGTAGAAATTGACGTTGGCGGCCAGAAAGGCGTCGCGGTCGCGGCCCTGGGCCAGATAGCGGGCGAATTTGACGGAAAACACCCCCGCTCCCGCCAGTTGCAGGGCCAGAACCACGGCCATGCCCAGCCACAGACTGGCCCCAAAGCGCCAGTGCCGGGCCGCCGACCGCGCCGCCGCCAGCAGCGCCACCAGCAATGGCGGCAACAGGGGCAGCAGATGGCGGACCCGCTGGGACGGCCCCAGGAAGAACCACAATCCATAGGTGACCAGGATCACCAGGGCGGTGGCGGTCAGGGGATGGCCGGCCAGCCGTTCGCGCCGGCGCCATGCGGCGGCCACGGCCAGGGGCAGCAGCAGCAGCCCCAGCAGGCCGAAGCCGGTGCGGCCGGATTCGAACACCGGATGACCCTGGAGGGTGGCGACGACGGGATAGGCCAGCAGCCAGAAGGCCGAGCGCGGCACGCCCAGCTCCATGGGCGACAGGCTGGCGGCCATATAGGCCGCCTGCGCGCCGTTCCAGGCGGTTTGGGGCGTATAGGCAATTCGGCCGTACAGCAGGGGAAAGACCGGATCACCGGTATTCCAGGCGTTCCAGCCGTACCATTGCCCGCCCATGAGCAGCAGCGCCACCCCGAAGACCAGGGCCCCCCGGATGCCGTTCCGCCCCGACAGCACCGCCACGCCGCAGACGAAGGCGGGCAGCAGGCCGGTATACTTGCTGGCCACCAGGAAGCCGCAGGCCAGACCGGCGACCAGGGCGGGGGCAAGGGCGCCGGGTGTCCGCGCTTCGATGGCGGCCACCACCGCCACCAGCACGAACATGGCGGTGCGGGGCTCCACCTGACCGGTGCCGCCGGCATAGAGCATGGCCGGCAGGCTGAGCACCACCGCCGCCAGGGCCAGGGACCAGTCCAGGGGCAGATGGCGCCGCGCCAGTCCATAGGTCAGCAGGCCGATGCCCCAGCCGCTGACCATGCACCACAGGGTCAGGGCCTGCTCGCCGCCCAGGGCCAGGGCGGCCAGATAGGTCATCTGCACCAGTTGCGGCGAGGCGGAATCCAGGGCGCGCTCGATGAACAGAAGATGCCCGGCGTCCAGGATGCGGCGGGGCAGGGCGAAGTGATAGGCCAGGCTGTCGGCATCGGCGGGCGGCGCCAGGGCCTCCAGCCCGTCCAGAGCCATGATCAGCGCCAGGACCGCCAGGACGATCCAGGCCCGCCACGACCACGCCCCACGTTCGGCTTTACCGTCGCGCAACGCCAACAGGCCGGGTAGGGCCAGGACGCAGCAGGCGGCGATGGCCCAGGGCTGCAGCCAGCCCAGCAGGGCCAGCCAGAATATCAGCCAGCCCAGCAGGCCGAAGCCCAGGGCGAAGGACCAGCCCAGGCCCTCGGCCCGGCCCAGGCGCCCCAGCAGCCCGGCGGCGCGCAAGGCCGCCGCGCCGGCGCCCAGGCAGAACAGGGTCAGGGCGGTGACCGCCAGCAAGGCCGTCATCATCGCAGCACCCCCAGGATGGCCGGGGCCATGTCCAGGAACTGGCGCAGATAGGCGAGGATGATACCGGCGATCCACACGGAGGCCAGGACCGGGATCAGGCGGTACCCGCAGGGGGCGGCGGCCTGGGCCGACATCAGAATCTCCTCCAGCCGCTCCGCCTGGGCGTCCCAGGTGAAACCGGCCAGGCGGTCGCGGTCGGCGACGGGCGGCCCGTCCCGTTCCTCCCAGGCCCGGTCGAGGGCCAGGGCCAGGGTGGCGGGGTCGGCGCAGGACGACAGGCGGCCGCCGGCGGCTTCGGCCAGGGCCAGGGCTTCGGGGATCTCCTCGGGGATGCAGGCCACCGGGCGGCCGACGGCCATCAGCTCCAGCAGCTTGTGGTGAAAGGAATCGGCGCTGCCGGTGTGGCGGGCATAAAGATTGAGAAAAGCGCCGCGCTGCAGCCCAACCAGTTCGGCCAGGGGCAGGAACCCGCGGATATCCAGGCGGCACAGCCCGTCCAGGCGCCCGGCCGCCCGCTCCATGCGGTTGCGGTCGCCGCCGGCATAGGTGAACACCACCTTGGCTCGGGCTTGCCGCCCGGCCCGGGCCAGCCACAGGCGCACCCCCTCCGCCACGGCCTCGGCGCCGGCCTCGGAATACAGGCTGCCGGTGACGGTTATCCGCCGCGCCGGCTGATCGGAATCGTCGGCATGGTCCAGCAGGGCGGCGGGAAAGCCGCTGAACACCGTCTGGCGCGGTTGGCTGAAATGCTTGCCGGTATGGGCGAGATGGGCGGCGGACAGGCCGGTCAGCCCGGCGCAATCGCCATACCGCCAGGCCAGCAGGGGCCGCAGCGGGGCGGGAATGAAGATATCCCAGGCATCCTTGATGTCGGCCACCCAGGGGCTGCCGGCGGCCCGCGCCACGCCCTGGGCGATCTTCCAGGCATCGGTGTTGCCGAAGGTGCCCCAGACCACGTCGGGACGGAAATGTTCGGCCAGGATCGGCCACAAAGGCTGCGTCGCCCGTGTCCAGTCGGAAAAGACGCCGCCTTCCACCCCATAGTTCCAGCCGATCAGGGCCAGGCGCAGGGGCCGGGGCAGGCGCCCGCCGCGCTGGGCTTGCAGCAGCGGCGAAGGGCACGGCGGGCAGGCCAGCGGGAACGGCCGGCTCCAGTCATGGCCGTCCAGGGCGGCGGCCAGCCCATCCGGGTCGGGGGCGGGGTCCCGCGGGGTCAGGCTCTGGGTCAGCAGCACGATCCGGTGGCCGCGCCGCGCCATGGCCTGGGCGAATTCCCGCACCCGCACGGCGCCAACATGATTCGTTTCGGGATGAAGATGACTGACGAAGACGGCGCGCATGGCTCAATCCGCCAGAAGTTTGGTCTTGGGCAGCGCGGCCACCCGGTCGAGGAAATACACTCTCCAGGCCTCGGCCATCAATGGCCGCCACGGCACCCAGGCCAGATGGCTCTCGCCCGCCTGGAAGCGGGACAGGGCGCGCCGCCACCACTTGACCCGCCACACGCCCGAGGCGCCGAAGCCGGGATCGTGGATGACCTTGGCCGCGTGTTGGGCCAGCCCGGCGGCGAACCAGTGCTCCTGGGGCGGCAGGAAGCCCTGCTTGTTCCAGCGGGTGCGGATGGGTTCGGGCAGGATGCCGCGCATGGCTTCGCGCAGGATTCGCTTGGTCTGGGCCTCGCCCATCAGGTGGGTGGCAGGCAGGCCCTGGGCGAATTCCGCCAGCCGGTGGTCGCAGAAGGGCAGCCGCACCTCGCGGGAATGGGCCATTGAATTGCGGTCGCCATAGCGCAGCAGGACGGGCAGATGGCCGTTGAAGCTGTCATGGGCAAATTGTTCGTTGAGCGACGCGGTCTCGTCGCCGCCGCTCTCCAGCCCGGCCACCAGATCAGGGGTGATGCCGAGGCGCAGGTCCGAGCCGCGCCCGGTCAGGTCCGAGGCCAGACGCCGCAATCCCAGGGGCAGGACCCGGCCCAGGCTTTCCCGCCGCCCGGCCAGGGCCTGGGGATAGCGGGCGCGGATCATGGGCTCCTCGGCCCGTCGCCCGGCGGGGGACAATCCGGCGAGGTAGCGGCGGAAATACTGTTCGTAGCCACCCAGCAGCTCATCGGCGCCCTGGCCGTCCAACAGCACCGTCACCCCGGCCTCGCGGGCGAGGCGGAACACCCGGTACTGGGCGTATTGGCTGGTGCTGCCCACGGGGAGCTCGTTGGCCCAGGCAAAATCGGCCAGATCGGCCAGGAAGCCGGCGCCATCGGGTTCGACCACGTGGGAGACGGCGCCGGTGGCATCCAGCACCTGTCTGGCGTGCTCCCATTCGTCGGATTTGGTGCCGGGAAAGCGGCCGGTGAAGACGTGATAGGGAACATCCGCTCCCAGCAGGCGGCGGGCGATGCAGACGATGGCGGACGAATCCAGTCCCCCCGACAGGCACGATCCCACCGGCACATCGGCCCGAAGGCGCAGCCGCACGGAATCCGTCAGCAGGTCGCGGAACCGCTCCGCCGTCTCGGTCAGGGTCAGGCGGGCGGCTTCGGGGTCGGGGTGCAAATCCCAATAGCGGTCGATGCGCCGCTCCAGGCTGTTCAGGCCTACCACCATGCGCTCACCCGGCAGCAACTGGGTGATGGCGGGAAACAGGGTGGCGCGGTGATCGTCCAGGCCGCCATCGGGATTGATCAGGAAGCGGGCCAGGGGCCGCTTTTCGAAGGCGGCGAAAAGTTCAGCCAGGGCCAGCAGGGCCTTGTATTCCGAGGCAAAAGCCAAAAAGCCGTTGCCGGTGGCGAACAGGAAGGGCTTTTCGCCATAACGGTCGCGGGCGGCGAACAGTACCCGCGCCTTCAGGTCGATCAGGGCGAAGGCGAACATGCCGTTGAAGCGGGCCGGGCAATCGGCGCCCCAATGGCGCCAGGCCTCGAGGATGACCTCGGGATCCGAGGCGCCGTCGAACCGTGCCCCCAGGGCCGTCAGCTCGGCCCGCAGCTCGATGTAATTATAGATGTCGCCGTTGAAGACGATGACCAGGCCGTCCTTTTCCATGGGCTGGTGGCCGCCGCTGCTGGTGTCGATCACCGACAGGCGGCGGTGGCCCAGCACGGCGCGCCCGTCCGCCGCACTCCACAGGCCGTGATCGTCGGGACCGCGATGGGCCAGCAGCGCCGTCATGGCGGCGACCGCTTCGGGGCGCAGGGGGCGCAGGCCGATGGCTCCGGCGATGCCGTACATCTCAGCGCTCCTCGCGGCGGCGCAGCAGCGCCTCGGTCAGGGTGAAGGCGGCGATGGCGGCCACCGACAGGCCGAGGGCGGCGCCCATGGCCGGGTCGGCCTGGGCCAGGGCGAGGCCCAGGCCCAGCCCGCCATACTGGCACAGCCGCCCGGCCATCAGCGGTAGGGTCAGCCCCCCGGCCAGGGCGTAGGAACGGCCGATCTCGAACAGGGTGTTGAAGAGTATGAAGCCGCCCAGCGCCGCCAGCAGCGGCGCCGCCGCGCGCCAATTCTCGCAGAACAGCCAGGGCACCACCGGGTCGGCGAACAGGCACTGCCCTTCGGCGGCGGCGATGGCCAGGGGCAGCGCCACCATCACCAGCAGACGGCGGCGGCCGGCGGTCTTTTCCCCGGCATCGGTGGTCTGGCCGAACCAGGTGCCGGCCACGCGGGTCACCATGGGCGCCAGCACTTGATGGCGAACCCCGGCCAGACGCTGGGCCTGGGCCAGCAGGCCGGCGGCGCGCTCGCCGCCCAGGGCGGCGGTGCAAAGAATGACGACCCGGGCGAGGGCTCCCTCCAACACGCCATCGGCCCAGGCCCCCCGGGCTTCGGCCAGCACACCCCGCCATTCGGCGGCGCTGGGCCAGACCAGGGGATGGAGGGTGAGGGCGCTGGCCCGGCCCAGGGCGGCGGCCTGGACCAGGGCCGCGACGATCTCGCGCAGGTACAAAGACAGGGCGCCCAGGCCGGTCAGAACCGCCACCACCGACACGGCATGGCCGGTCAGGGAGGTGGCGGTCTCACAGATGGCGATGCGGCCATAGGCCATGGAGCGCTCAAAGAACGCCTTGTTGAGGTTCAGCCAGTGGGCCAGCCCGATGGCGGCCAGCAGGCTCAATTCCAGCGGCCCGGCATCCTCGGCGAGGGCCAGCCACAGGGCGGCGCCCAGCGTCACAAGAATCGTTTCGATAACGGAAATGCTATGATAGACCGCCAGACGGCGGGAGTCCAATCCGGCTTCGGGATACCGGATGATCAAGATATTGGTCCGCAGTGACGCCATGACCAGGGCCAGATTGACGGTGGCCAGGATGACGGGGAAGCGGCCGAAATCTTCGGGCACAACAAAGCGCACCAGCAGCAGGTTGGCGGCAAAACCGGCGGCGGCCTGGGCGGCGTTGCCGCCGGCCAGGGCCCGCCCGCCCGCCCGTGCCAGCTTGATCAGCATGGGCTTGGCGCCCCGCCCTGCTGCCGCTGCCAGGCCTCCAGCACCAGAAGCGCCCAGACCTTCAGGGAATGATCGCGCCGCCCGCTGCGCTGTTCGGCCAGCAGGCGCTCCACCGGCGGCCAGCGCAGCCCCAGCTCCTCCAGGCGGGCGGGGGTCAGGCGCTCGGCCACCATGGGCTTCAGCTCGCGCTGCAACCACAATCCCATGGGCGGATTAAACCCCAGCTTGGGCCGGTCGACGATCTCGGCGGGCAGCAGCCGGCGCGCCACCGCCTTCAGCAGGGACTTTTTGCCGAAGGCGAAACGGGTGGCGGCCTGGATGGCGCCCACCGCCTCGGCCAGCCGGTGGTCCAGCAGCGGCAGCCGCAATTCCAGGGCATGGGCCATGCTCATTGCATCGCCGTAGGACAGCAGGTTGCCGGGCAGGAAGGACAGCAGGTCGGTCTGCTGCATGGCGTCCAGGGCGTCGGCCCCGGCCACCGCGCGGTACAGGGCGGCCAGCGGCCGCCCGGCCTCGGCCCCGCCCAGCAGCGCCGCCCGCTCGGCAGGGTCGAAATACTCGACCCACGAGGCATAGCGCTCGTCCGCCGCAAGGCCCAAAGACCCCAGGAACTCACGGGCGCGGCGGAAGGCATGGCGGCCAGAGCTGCTTTCCGGGATCAGCCCGGCCAGGGGCGCCACCACGCCCCGGCGCAGCCAGACGGGCAGCAGGCGGGCGGCGCGCTCGGCCAGCAGCCCCCCCTGGTAGCGGGGATAGCCGGCGAAGATCTCGTCGCCGCCGTCGCCGACCAGGGCGACGGTGACGTGCTGGCGGGCCAGCCGGGACAGATCGTCGATGAGCAGGGCGGTGGGATTGCCGAAGGGCTCGCCGAAATGCCGCACCATGGCGTCTAGCCGTCCGGCGATGCCGGGGCTGGCCGGCAATTCGGTGTGGTGGCTGCCCACATGGGCGGCGACCTGGGCGGCGGCGTCGCGCTCGTCATAGGCGGCGGCGTCGAAGGTCATGGTGAAGGTGCGGATGGGCGGCGCGCCCTGGCGGCGGGCCTCCTCGGCCATCAGGGCGGCGATCACCGAGGAATCGATGCCCCCCGACAGGAAGCAGCCCACCGGCACGTCCGAGACCAGACGGTCGACCACCGCCTGACGCACCAGGGGGATCAGCTCCTCCACCGCCTCGTCATGGCGTATGGGGCGGCCACCGGTGAAGGGTGGGCTCCACCAGCGCCGGATGTCCCAGGACCCGTTGCGCCACCGTAACAGATGTCCGGGCTCCAGCTTGGCGATGCCGGCATGGATGGTGCGCGGCGCCGGCACGTAGAGGCAGGCCAGATAGTCCGACACCGCCCGGTGATCCAGGCCGAGATCGACGCCCGGGCAGGCGGCCAAAGCGTGAATTTCCGAAGCGAAGGCCAGATGCCCGCCTGGCAGGGCCGCCCAGACCAGGGGCTTGACCCCGAAGCGGTCGCGGACCAGCAGCAGCGAGCACTCATGCCGGTCCCACAGGGCCACGGCGAACATGCCCACCAGCTGGTCCAAGGCCGCCTCGCCCTGGCGCATGAGCAGGCGCAGCAGTACCTCGGTGTCGCTGGCAGTGGCGAAAGTCTCGCCCTTGGCCTCCAACTCCGCCCGCAAGGCCCGGTAATTGTAAATCTCGCCGTTGAAAACCACGACCCAGCGGCCGCAGGGCGAGGCCATGGGCTGGTGCCCGCCCGGCGACAGGTCGATCACCGCCAGACGGGTCTGGGCCAGGGCGGCACCTGAATCCTCGTCCCGCCACAGGCCATGATCGTCGGGGCCGCGATGGTCCAGCCGCCGCCGCATGGCGTCCAGGTCGGGCAGGGCGATGTTGGTGGCTCCGGCGATGCCGCACATGAATTCAGCCCTCTCCGTCTCGTCCGGCCTCGGCCAGGATGGCGCCGAGGCGGCTGTCGTGGTCGTGACCGTCAGCCAACACCCTGGCCCGGCCGGCGGTGGCGATCCTGGCCCGTCTTTCGGCATCGGCCAGCCAGCGTTGGGCGGAGTCCACCAGTTCGGACTCGTCGCCGAACAGAATGGCCTCGGTTCCGTCCTGGAACAATCCGGCGATTTCGGAATTGCGCTCGTGCATCATGAAGCCGCCGCAGGCGGGAATCTCCATGGAACGGCAGGTCTGGAGGTCGCGGTTGGCCTTGCGCAGGAAGGTGAGGTTGATGGCGCTGGCGGCGATGACCTTGGCGAAATCCTCGCCGTAGACGGGGCGGTTCTCAATCTGAAGCAGCGGATGGGCGCCGGCTTCGGCGGCCCAGCCGTTGCCCCACACCCGTACCGCCAGGCCGGCCCGGCACAGGGCCAGGATGCTGTCGCGGCGGGGGCGCTCGAAGGTACCGATGAGACTGATGTCCGTGCCCCACGCGACGCGCTCGGCTTCGCTCGGCTCGGTCGGCTGGTGAAGGATCGGATCGAAACTGTTATGAACGAACAGGGCCCGCTTGGCCCCACGGGCGGGGATTTCCGCCGGGCCGGCATTGAACGACTTGGTCGTGACCCACAGGTCGAACAGCGGCAAGGCCCGGTCCAGCTGCGCCGAGCCCAGGCGGGGATTCATCAGGTCGTCCCCGGAATACCAGACCAGCCGGATGCCGGGGCAGGCGGCCTTCAGCGCCCGCAACGTCGCCGCCGTCAGGGTGGGGACGTTGTCGGCGAACAGGATGTCCCAGCCGCCCGAGGCCGCCAGCCGCAGCAGGGCGGGATTGAGTCCGGCCTCGTCGGCGGGGCGGCGCAGGTGGTGGCGCAGGCGGCGCATCAGGCTGGGCCGGTCCTCGCAGGTGCGCCCGGGCGGGGTGGAGGGCACGAAGGCGACGTCATGGCCCAGGCGCCGTAGCGCCGCCACGCGTTGAGGCGTGCGCGAGCCGGGAACGTCCTCGCCCGCGAACAGGATGCGCAGCGCCGTCATGGCCGTCCGCTCCAGACCTGCTCCCAGGCGTCGGCAAGGCCGTTCCTCCATCGCTCCAGCTCGGGCAGCCAGCAGCCGATGCCGACGCAGTCGATGCCGCCGAAGCAGGTCCCGCGGCGGATACCCGGCCGCGCCCCCTGGAGCAGGCGCCAGCTGGGCGCCACCAGACCGGGTTCGTCGCCCCAGATGGCGTAATAGGCCTGATGGCCCAGCGCGCGTAGATGGTGGGCCAGGATGGCGCATTTGGCGGGCACGCCGCCTTCGAACGGCGGAATGGTGGCGAGGAGGACCTTGCTCATGCCGCCTCCCCCTCACCGGGCCGCCGCAGGGTGCCGATGGCCAGCATGAGGGCATAGCCGCGCCCGCTTCCGCGGCTGCCGAACAGGCTGATGGCCGACAGCAGGGCCAGCATGAAGGCGGTGGCCACGGCAAGGCCGGCCCAGACGGCGCGGATCAGCGGTTTCCCCAGCAGGGTCGGCGACCCGGAATAGCCAGCCACCACCCGCTCCGGGGTGCCGCAATAGCGGTCCCACAACAGAAGCCGGCCCTGGGACAGGCTCGGCTTATGGGGCCAGACGATGCGGGGAATGACCGAACCGAGAAAATAGAACGGAGAATCCGATGTCTGGTCCATGCCGGCCCGGTCGACCACCCGGCTCAGGCAATAGCCGCTTTCGGCCTGCCGTTCGCCCAGCTTGCCTACCGCCGCCACCGCGATCTGATAAGGGGTGACCGGAATATTCGGACCCATCAGCCCGCGGGTATAGGGCAGGGACGTCATGGCTCCGATCAGCAATGCGGCCAGGATGGCGACGCCGCCCAGCATTACCGCGATTCGCGCCGATGCCAGCAATCCGGCCAGAGCCAGGCAGACCATCAGCAGCAGAGGTTCCTTTCCGACGCCGTAGGACAGCATCACCATCAGGGCCAAACCCGAAACCAGCAGAGACATCCGGCGCCGCGACGGGACATGGATGGCGTCGAGGACCAGCAGGGTCACCGTCATGGTCAGGAAGGGCATGATCATTCCGGCGATGGACGCCACCGGCGCCGACAGCAGGCCGTAGCGGGGCGAGGCCCAGGTCCACAGCGCCTCCAGCGCCGCCAGGCCCAGGCACAGTGCGCGCAGCAGGACCGGGCGCCCCCGGGGCAGGGTCAGGGCGATCTCACCCGTGGGACAGAAGGCCGATATCCCGGCATGGGCGGCAAGGCACAGGGCGGCGAAACCCAGCACCAGCCGTTCGGCCCCATGGCCGAGAAAGGCCGGCGCCCAGCGCTCGCCCCAGCCGCTGACAAGGCCGGGCGGCAGGAACGGCATGACCGAGGTGGTCAGGGAATAGAAGATGATGACCAGGACGGCCAGCAGGAAAAGCGGCGACAGCAGGGCATAGCGGCGCCCGCTCCTTAGTCCCAGCGCCACGATGGCCGCCAGCAACAGCAGCAGGCCCAGGCGCACCGGCGGCACCGGCAGGCCCACGGCCAGCCAGCCGGCGGCGGATAGGGCCAGCAGGGCCATGATCACCGCGCCGCGCATCAGGTCCCCATCAGGGTGAGATAGGCACCGGCGACGGCGTCGATGCGGTGTTCGGCCAGGATGGCGGCGATGATGGCGGGATCGGGGATGGGTGGCGCGCCCAGGAAGACCGCGGCCCGCTCCAGACTTTCGGCGCCGACCGGTTCGGCGGTGGACAGAGACAGGGCGGCGCCGGACCGGTCGAGGAATTTGGCCGAGGTGTCGTCGGTCACCGGGGCGAGATTCAGGACGGGCTTGGCCGCCGCCACGTATTCCACCACCTTGCTGGGCAACTGGTGGGGCGTGCTGTTGCCGAGATTGACCAGGATATGGGCGGCGGCCAGCATCCGGGCCACGTTGGGCCGCGCCACCGAGCCGTGCACATGCAGCCGCTCGCCCAGCAGGCCCCGGCCCCGGGCGATCTCGGCGGTGCAGTCGTTGATGTCGCCCAGCAGGTGCAGATGCAGATCGAGCCCGCGCTCCACCAGCCCGTGGGTCAGCTCCAGCAGCCAGGCCGGATTGCGGATGGCGCGGTAGAGGGTGCCCACATAGACCATGTGGACGCCGTCGCCCAGGCGTTCCGCCGCCGCAGGAAGATCGGGCAGGGACAGCAGCGGCGGCACCACGGCGATATGGCCCAGGCCGGGAAAGGCCTGGGCATAGGCGTCGCGGCACGATTCCACCGTCACCGTCACCCGATCGGCCCGGGCCACCACCGCCGCCTCGGTGCGCCGGTTCAGCCCGGAATAGAGGCCGTGGTTGTTGAGGGGAATCTCGTGGAAGAAGCTGAACGGATCGCCGCTGTCGGCGATCCAGGTCAGGCCGGGATGGCGCCGTTTCAGGGTGAGGCCGACCAGATGGCCGGTGAAGGGATGGGACACCGTCACCAGGGCGTCATGGCCGCCGTCTTGCCGCAGCAGGGCCTCGGCCCGGCCCAGGGCGGGAAAGTACCAGAGGCAGGCGTAATCGGGCCAGAACAGCCGGCGCCAGGTCCGGTCGTAGACCGCCTTGATCAGCCGGGCCAGCAGGCCTCGCCGTCCCCCTCCGCCGCTGGCCGCCGTTTCCGCTCCGTGGGGCCGCCGCCCCAGCCGGCCGCGCAGCCATTGCCCCAGCCGGCTGCCCACCCGGTGGATACGGACGCCGTTCAGGGTCTCGCGGCGGGCGTCGCCGCTTTTCCAGGCCGCCACCACGTCGACCTCGTGGCCCTGCCCCGCCAGATATTCGGCAATGGCCGTCCAGCGATAGGCGCGGGGTGCCCGGTCCGGGGCGTACAGGTTCGAGATGATCAGGATGCGCATGATCGCAGGCGCTTGCCATAGCCGGGGGAAAAGGGAACGGAACAGCTGAAATAGGCGCGGAGCTCCTCCCGCCCGTCAAGGGTCACATGGCCGGGGGCCAGGCCGTAATCCTCGACGATGATGGCCCAGGCGGTCAGGCGGACCCGGCGGCGTACCGGTGCGCCGAAGCCGTGGTGCAGGCCGTCGAATCCCTCCGGCCCAAAGGACAGGCAATGGGCCTTGGCCTCGTCGCCCAGCCAGAAATCACCGAGATCGAGGCGCCCCGGCTCCCGCGGCCCCGCCACCGGCGCCGGCGCCGCATGGGCCGCCACCGAGCGGTAGGCGTTCCGCCAGCGGCGGTCGGCGGTGTAGAGATAGGCGCCGGGATCGCTCAGCCAATCCTCGCCGTCGATGCAAAGCTCCAGGGCCAGCTGGTCGTTATGGGCGTGCCCCCCCCGGCCGTTGAGGCCGATGGCGCCGCAACGCAGGCTCAGCCATACCCGTTTCGTCTTCATTATGAAAATGCCGAAGGCGGGAAAGGCCAGGGTTTCCAGGCCCTGGTCCAGGTCCTCGCCGGGACAGCGGATTTCGATCCGCCGGCACTCACCGTCCGGGGCGGCGTCCTCACCGCTGATCCGGGCGGCGGGGATGGGGGGTTCGGCGGGGATGGAGGAGGGGCAGAGCAGCCGCACCAGCAGGGCATCCAGCCAGTTCCCATCCCCGGCATGGCCGGCGAAGGCCTCGGCGGCGGCGGCGAAGGGGCGGTGGTCGAGCAGATCCTCGTCCCAATAGACGGCGCTGTCGTCCAGGCCGTCCCAACCGTCCAGATTGGCGTAAAGGCGGCGCGCCTCGGCCGCCGAGCGCCGGGTCAGCACGGGATGGGCCTTGAAGAACCGGCCGCTGTCGTTGTCGCCGATCTGGGCCACCCGGCCATCGGGACGGGTGACGGCACGGGTGAAGGCGGCCATGCGCCCGGCCAGACGGCGCAGGGAATCCAGATCGGGGCGGTGGCCGGGGCGGAGCGGCCGGTGGGGCCGGGTCCGCAGGGCCGAGGGATCGGCGGCGCGGCCCTCATCCGTCCGTCCGGTCAGCAGGGCGGCGGTGAAGACGATCATCTCACCCGACAGCCGGTGATAGCAGGTGGAGGCCTCAAAGCTGGCGCCATCGCTCAGCACCTGATGGGCGGCTTCCGTCTCCAGCTCCTGGGCGGCGAAGGCCAGCCAGGCGTCGCTCTCGGCCGAGGGCGGCAGCAGGGCGGCGATGAAGGCCAGGCCGCAGATATCGGCCAGATAGTGGTTGCCCCGCCCTTCGGGATACCATTCCAGATGGGAAACGATATGGCGGCCATGGTCGGTCAGGCTGGCGGCCAGCACCTGCTCGAAATCGGCGTCGAAGACGTGGCCGACGGCGCGGAACAGGTCGAAGGCCACCACCCAATTGGCGGCACGGATGGCCACATCCATGGCGCAGCGCCAGTTGACCCCGAAGCGCGGCGGATTGGCGGCGATGAAATCCAGCACCTGATTGCGGAAAGCCCGGGCGTCGGCGGCGTCGCCGTCCAGGGCGAACGACCAGGCCAGCACCAGCAGATGCTGCATGCGGGCCAGTTCCCAGGGAACCTTGATATCGGCCCCGGCGGCATGGCCGAAGGCGATGTGGCCGTACCATTGGCTTTCCGACCAGCGCCAGCCGGACTTGATGTCCAGCTGCCAGTCCATGGGCTGCCATTGGGGATCGATCAAGGCCCGGATTCGGCGGGACTGTGCCAGATTGGCCTCGTTGATCGCATCGCCTGCGGCGGCGGAGTGATAGGCGTGACCTTCGGTGCCGGCGCACGTCATACCGTGGCGGGGGCGGACCCAGCCCGATCCCAGCAGATCGACCCAGCCGTCGCGGTGCAGGGCGGCCAGGGGGCGCAGCCAGTCCTGCTGGGCGGCCAGTTCCTGGCGCGGCGGCGGGGCCAGCAGGCGCCGCAGCGCCCCCGCCGGCGCCGGGGCGAAGGTCGGGTGCCGGATGTCGCGGCGATGGGCCAGGGCCGCCGCCAGCCGCCGCCGCACCAGACCGGCGGTACGGCGCGCCACCACATGGACCGGCAGCCTGAGGACCAGGCGCAGCCGTTGCATCATGGCCTTTCCAACCGCTTGGCCTTCATGTAGGCGAGGATCTCGTGCCCGTCATACACCGCCGAGAACCGGTCCCGGGCCAGGGGGACCAGCCCGGGAATGGTGTCGGCGAAATAGCGCCCGACGAAGCTGCTGCTCGGGTCGGCGGCGATGATCTCAGTGCGGGAAAATTCGTTGTGGCGGTTCTCGCTGTTGGTAGGAACGGTGACCAGCGCGGTGTTCTCGCGTTCAAAGGCGGTGATGACTTCGTCGAGGGATATGCCTTTGAGAGGATACAGCCTTTCGCGTTCGGTACCGGCGAACCAGCCGTTCACTGCGGCGGTACTCTGCGGGCAGTAGTAGGAATGCGGCCAGATCAGGCCAAGATAACGCTCGCCGGGCTCGAGATGCCGGGTCACGTAGGTGCAGTTTTCGTAGAATGCACCCTGCATGGTCGGTGCGTCGCGATGATAGGCTGCGGCACTTTTCAGGCCCAGGGCCGGCGGCAGCCGCAGGGTGGCGTAAATGCCAACGAACAGACCCTGATTGATCGCCAGGACCAGAACGGCCCCTGCCAACAGCAGGCGAGCCGGCCTGATATCCGCGGTCATCGCCCAGGCCCGGCCAAGGCCAAGGGCGGCGAAAGCGGCGAAGATCGGCATCACGGGCAACAGGAAGCGGACCTGCTGCGACATGAAATAGTACCACATCACGTAGAAGGTCCCGAAAAACACCAGAACCGGCCACCGTTCCCGGCGTTGAACACCCGGCAGGAACGCCAGGGGCGCAAAGGCCAGCAGATAGGGGGCCCCGATGACCGCGCCGTCGAAGGCGATCGTGGGATTGATGAAGATCCGCCACAGGCTGGGAAGGAGTTGGCTACGGTTCGTTGGTAGCCATAAAGCTGACCCGCGCCCTCGATAAGCTGAATCTGATCCGGGTTGAAAAATCGGTTGAACAGGGGGAATACCGGATTGCCGGAGTTGCTCCACGCCCATAGAGCGTGCGGGCTGAAAACCAAGGCGGCGGCGGCGATGGTGATTCCTTGGACCAGCATGCCCAGGCGGCGCCATGCGGGAGCCAGGGCCAGGGGGTCCATGGTCAGGGCGACCACCAGACCGTTGAACTTGACGCAGGACCCGGCACCCAGCATCAGCCCGGTGAGGATCGCCGATCGCCACGAGCCGGATTGCAGCCAGGTCAGGCAGGATAACAGGGCCGCGATGGTAAAGGCCGCGGTGGCGATATCGACCTCGGCGGTTCCCATCTCCCAGATGACCACCCGCAGGATCAGGAGCATCAGAGCAGCCAGCAAGCCCTCCTCCTTTGTTCCTCCAAGCCGTCGTGTCAACGCGGCGGTGAAGGCGGCGGCCACCAGACCGAACAGGCCGTGGATCATCTGCGTCGCGTCGGCGAGTCCCAGGGCCATGAACAGCCGGTAGAGATTGCCCAGCAATTGGGGAAAGAAGACGAATTCCGCCAAGGCCCAATAGGGCTCGATCCGCCCCAGTTCCACATCGTGCAGAGCCAGGGGCAGATGATACATCAGGCCGTCGTAATCGTTGGGCGGCGCTAACCCCTGCAGCAGGGAGGACAGGCCGACCACCCCAAGGGCCAGCCACAGTGTCAGCCCCACGCGGTCATGGGCCAGTTGCCTCGCCTCGCGGACGAGGGCCGCGGACCAGACGGAAAAGGGGGCGGCTCGCAATCCCAATCCGGCCAAGATTGTTGCGGCGACCGCCAACCCTCCCATGGACCAGGCGTCGAGTCGAATCAGTCCGATGCCGAACACCGAGACCTTTTCCAGGTAGTAGGGCCAATTTCCGGCGTAATAAAATACCAGCACCGTGCCGACCCAGGCGATGGCCAACCAGGTGATCATGGTGTCTCGACGGTTAGCCAGGGTGTCTCTCCCTATTGTCCGGTTGGTCTCCGGCCTGGAAATGATGGCGCCACCACAAGGCCAGATTGAACAGATACCAGGCCTGGGCGCCCCGTCCCTCGTCGAACAGCCGGCGCACGCCGGCGGGGTCCAGCAGGCTGGTGGTCTCGCAGAACTCGTCCAGGGTGCGGCGCATCTTGTCGCCCAGCCGGTCGAGGAACCATTCGCGGATGGGGATGGCGAAGCCCTGCTTGGGCCGGTTCAGCACCTCGTCGGGCAGCAGATGGCCCACGGCTCGCTTCAGCAGCCGCTTGGGGTCGCCGCCACCCAGCTTGACGCTTTCCGGGGCCGACATGGCCAGTTCCACCAGTTCGTGGTCGAGGAAGGGTACGCGGGCCTCCAGCCCGACGCCCATGGACATCTTGTCGACCCGCATCAGCAGCAGTTCCGGCAGGCGCAGGTTGAGGTCGAGATAGGTCATCCAGTTGAGCACGCCGGGCTCGGGGGACTTATCCAGGAAGCGGGCGCGGATGGGGGCCAGCACCTCCCAGGACGAGCGGCCGGCGAAGGTCTGGCGCAGGCGGGGCGACAGCAGGCTGGACTTGACCGGTTCGGAAAAGGCTTCGGCGCCGCCCCAGAACAGGGGCTGGCCCCGGGACGCCCGGCGCAGCAATTCGGTATAGGTCCGCCGTCCATGCCCGGCCGCCTCCAGCGCCGAGACACCCAGTCCCTTGAGGAAGCGCGGTACCGGCAGGGCGTTGAGACGCTCAAGGCGCACCACCTGATGCCAGCCGGGATAGCCGTAGAACAGCTCATCGGCGCCTTCGCCCACCTGGGCCACCACTACGCCGTTGTCGCGGGCCAGCTTGGAGACGTAATAGACCGGCACGCAGACCGGATCGGCGATGGGCTCGTCCTGGAGATGGACCATGCGCGGCAGGAAGTCGATCAGGTCCTGAGGTGTCAGGCGAACATCATGATGCTCGGCCCCGGTCAGGGCGGCCATGGCACGGGCGTGGGGCAACTCGTCGGCGACGCTGGCATGGGTGCCCTCGTAGCCGATGGAAAAGGTCCGCACCGGCCCACCCTCACCTTCCGAGAACAGTACCAGATTGGTGCTGGAATCAATGCCGCCCGACAGGAAGATACCCACCGGTACGTCCGAGACCTTGCGATAGGCCACCGCTTCGCGCAGCTTGGCCGCCACCGCTTCGGCCCATTCGCCCTCGCTTAAGGACCGGGGCTGGGCATGGTCGAGCACGTCCCACCAGCGTTGGTGCACCACGTGTCCGCCGGCGGAGATCCTCATCCAACAGCCGGCCTCCAGCTTGCGGATGCCGGCGAACATGGTCATGGGTGCCGGCGTGGTGATGAAGGACAGGAAGTGGAACAGCGCCTCTTCGTCCACCACCCGCCTGCGGTTGGGATCGGCCAGGATGGCCTTGATCTCCGAGGCGAAGGCGATGCCGTCGCTGTCCATGGCCCAATAGAGCGGCTTGACGCCGATACGGTCGCGGACCAGCCACATCTCCTGGGCGGCACCGTCCCACAAGGCGATGGCGAACATGCCGCGAAAGCGTTCGATGCAGGTGATGCCCCATTGCCGGAACGCCTTCAGGACCACTTCCGTGTCGGAATGGTCGGTGCGCCAGTCGCGGTGGCCGAGCGCGATCAGCTCGCGCCGCAACTCGGCGTGATTATAGATTTCGCCGTTGAAGACCAGGGCCAGATCGCCGTCGATCATGGGCTGGGTGGCGGCGGTCGACAGGTCGATGATGGCCAGCCGGCGATGGCCGAGCGCGATGCGTCCGTCGCCCGAGTCCCATAATCCGGCACCGTCGGGGCCGCGATGAGCCATGGTGTCGCGCATGGCGGCGACCAGCGCCGGTGAGGCCGGGGCGCGTCCGGGGGCAAAGGAGAGGATGCCGGCGATGCCGCACATGGGCCGCTCTACTTGGTGGCGGTGATGTCGAGGAACGAGCCCCAGCCCTGGGGGAACCAGGGATGCAGCCAGCGGGGGAAGTGCTGGAGATCGTAGGGCGTCATGGCAATGTCGCAGCGGAACTGGCCGAAGGCCTGGAACATGCGGGCCATCTCATGGGGCTCGTAGGCCTTGGTGCCGACGCTCTCGAAATGGTGCCATAGCACGTCGGCGAAGCTGCGCCAGGGCTTGCCCCTCAGGGCCGCCCATTTCAGCCATTCCTTGAACACCGCCAGCGAGCGGCGCTTGTAGAACATGCCGAGGAACTGGCCGCCGGGCTTCAGCACCCGGTGGATTTCGGCGACGATGCGTTCCGGGGTCTCGGAATGATGGATCACCCCCCACGACCAGACCACGTCGAAATGGGCGTCGGGAAAGGGAATGGTCTCGGCGTCGTGGCGCTGCAGGTTGGACTCGAAGCCATAGAGCTTGAAGCGGGCGGCGGTGGTGTCGATGGCCGCCTGGGTCAGGTCGAGACCGTGGCATTCGGCTCCGGCGCGGGCCCATTGCAGATGGTCGGTGCCGGCGCCGACGCCGATCTCCAGGATGCGCTGGCCGCCATGACGGGTGAACTGGGCGACGCCGTGGATCATGGGCTCGCGCTCGTAGCGCACCCGCTCCACCTGCTCGAACCAGTCCCGCGACAGGGGCTCGATGGTGCCGGTGATGCCGGGATTGGTGCCGCAGGGACCCTGTTCCCAAAAAGCGCGGACCTGATCGTTCAAGGTCGACATGACTCTATCCCTGATGGGCTGGTAAAGGCAGTGGTCGTCACGACCCGGGAATGAGCGCTGTCAGCCGTTGATTCCCCAGCGGAGTAGTATCATTCGCCGCCGCCAGGACGCAAGCCGCCCCTGACGCCATTCCCGCTCCGGCGAAGGCGCCGCGGTGCTGCGTTCCAGCACATACATCCAGTCGCTGGCGCAGCAGGCGGGCAGGCTATCGGCCAGGGCGGCGTTGAGCCGGCCCGAGCGGGTGAGCCGGATCAGGCTGTCCAGCAGCCAGCCGCACAGGATGGTCCGCGCCCGGAAGGCGACGATGGCGAGGCCCGCTCCGGCGAACAGCTGTTCCAGGTCGGAGCGGCGGAAGAACTGGACATGCGGGCTGATGGCCAGGGTGGCGCCGGCATTGCCGCCACCGCCGCCCGCCTGGCCCAGCAGCCGGCGCTTGAGGCCGCCCAGCAGCTTTTGCACGCCACTCAGCTTGGCCAGAACCTCGGCCAGGGCCAGGATTTCCGAAGGACCGTTGCCGTTGGGCACGGTGATCACCAGCCGCCCGCCCGGCGGCACGCGCCCGGCCAGGAAGGCCAGGAAGGGGGCGGGCTCGCGCACATGCTCCAGGACCTCCGAGGCGATCACCAGATCGAAGCGCTCGTCGGCGGCCAGACCCTGGGGGCCGGTAAAGCGCAGATTGGTGGCGCGGAGATTGTCCGCCGCCCAGGCGATGCTGGCGCCGTCGTCGTCGACGCCGACGAAGCTGGTCTCGGGGAACAGCGCCGCCAGGGGGGCCGTCAGCATCAGCCCGGTGCCGCAGCCCATGTCCAGCACCCGCCGGGGCCGGGACGCGGCCAGCTCGGCGGCGATGAAGTCCAGGCGCTTGCCATAGCCGACGGCGTCGGTGGCGGGATCGGGCAGGGAGCTCATGATGCCGCACCCCGCAGGGCGGCCTGGAACCGGGCGCGGATGCGGTCGCCGTCATGCTGGGTGGCGGCGCGGGCGATGGCGGCGGCGGAGAGATCGGCGCGCAGGGCGCCGTCGTCGAGAATCCGCCGCAAGCCCTCCACCAGGGCGTCGGAATCGCGGCGGCCCACCACCAGACCGCAGCCCTCGTCGGCCAGCACCGCCAGCTGCGCCACCTCCGGCGGGCCATAGCCCAGGACCGGCGTGCCGCTGGCCAGATAGGCCGGCAGCTTGGTGGGCATGGAATAGCGGATGAAGGTGCGGCTTTCCCGGTCGAAATTGACCGGCAGCAGCAGCAGATCGGCCTGGGCGATCAGGGCGAAGAAGGATTCATCGTCGCTGATGGTGTCGTGCAGCGCCACACCGGCATGGGCCAGCAGGCGGTCGCGGAACGGCGCCGCCAGGAAGGGCGGTGAATAGATCTCCAGACGGGCCGGGCGGCCGCTTCGGTTCAGCTCGGCGATGGCGGCGCCGATTTCGATCAGGCTTTCCGACTGGGCGTTGGAGAAGATCGAGCCGCAATAGACCACCCGTGCTGGGCTGGCCGCCGGGACCGCCGGGCGCGGCGCGGCGATGCGGGCGGTATCCACCGGGTTCTGGAACGGCGTGAAGGGGGTGCCATAGCGCCGGGCATAGGCCGTGCACATATGGTCGCCGATGCCCAGGCACAGCCGGGCATCGGCGGTCAGGCGCCGCAGCAGCACCTCCATGCGGCGGCGCGCCAGCACCGACAGCAATCCGCCGCGATACAGCGTCGCCGGCCAGTCATCCATGAAATGCACCACCAGGGCGGCGCCGGTGCGGTGATGGATGGCGCCCACCAGCTCCATCATGCCGATGGTGCCCAGGATGGTGAAGATCACGTCGGGCTTGAACGCGGTGATGAAGGTGTCCAGCTCGGGCGACAGCCGGCCGCGATCGGGAAAGGCATTGCCCACGGCCAGGGTCTTGAGCCTGGTCTTCCAGGCGGCGCGATGCGGCGTGTTGGTGGGGGCCATGGCCGGGCGGGCGCGGCCGCCGGGCGGGCGGGGGCCGCTGCCCAGGCGGGCGATCTCGCCCTCCAGGTGGAAATAGGTGTCGCAGACGTCGTCGCTGACCGGCACGGTATCGCTGGTCACCGTGGCCAGCCGGTCGCGGGGCCAGCCCCGGAACAGGTTGGAAAAGGTGATGCCGCCGCCGGTGATCTTGTTGAACGCCGCCGAGGTCACGAACAGAACGCGGGGGAAGTCGTCGCTCATGGCGCCTTGGTCCCGGTCAGGTCGCGGTACAGCGCCTCGAAGCGCCGGGCCTGGACCCGGGCATCGTATTCCGCCCGCGCCCTTGCCAGGGCGCCCTCGGCCAGACGCAGGCGCAGATTGTTCTCGGCCAGGATGGTGCCCAGGGCGGCGGCCAGCCCGTCCACGTCCTCGGCCGGGGCCAGCAGCCCGGTCTCGCCGGGGATCACCGCGTCGCGGATGCCGCCGGCATCGAAGGCCACCACCGGCTTGCCGCAGGCCATGGCTTCCAGAATGGTGTTGGGCAGGTTTTCCGCCACCGACGGCGCCACCACCACGTCGGCCAGGGCATTGGCGGCGGCGATCAGGCGGTCGTCGCGCAGATAGCCCAGGGGTACCACCGGCATGGGGACCTTGCCCTGCCAGCGCTCGCCGCCGATGCCGGCCAGCAGCAGCTGCACCCCGTCGCAGGGACCCAGGCGCCGCAGCGCCTCCATCAGCAGGCCGCTGCCCTTGCGCGGATTGTCGTCGACCACGTTGGCGGAAAACAAGATGGCCTTGCGGCCGGGCTCGACCCCCAGCACCGCCGCCGCCGCATGGCGGTCCAGGGGACGGAACACCCCCAGGTCCAGGCCGTTGGGAATGCGGTGCACGGCGCAGCCGGCGAACAGCGGGCTCTGGCGGGCGTGGCGCTCGGTCCAGCTGGACGGGGCGACGATAGTCAGGCGGGTGCGGGCGTAAAGCCGGCGCTTTTGCGCCCACAGCAGGGCGCTGGTGTCGCGGGGCAGCGGCGGATAGGCGGCCAGATCGGGGCAGGTGCCGCATCCCGTCCGCCAGCGCTCGCACGATCTTGGATAGGCGCAGTGGCCGGTCATGGGCCACAGGTCGGACAGACGCCAGACCACCGGCGCCACCGCCGACAGGGCCGGCAGCAGGCGGTGGCTGAAATAGCCGCCATGGGTGTTGTAGAGCTGGACGATATCGGCGCCCCGGACCCAGGGATGGGCCAGAATGCGGTGCCGCGACGGATAGGCCCAGTATTGCAGGCCCAGGCGCCGGGTCACCTCGTCGGCCAGCCGGTCGGCCAGCCGGCCGAAGCCACCGCCATGGATGGTCTCCACGTCGGGGTCGTCGGTGGTGCGGGTGCCCACCAGCATGTGGGATTCATGGCCGAGGCGGCGCAGGCCGTCATGGATGCGATAGGCCGAGCGCCCCGAGCCACCCTCGTTGTCGGCGGTGGAGAAGTGGACGACGGAAAGGGGGCGGCTCATCCCATCACCTCGTCCAGGGAGGGCGGCGGCGCGGTCGGGTCGGTGCGTTCCATGTAAAGCTTATGCCACAGCTGGAACATCAGCGCCGCCCAAACCCGAGGCGTGTGGTCGGCGGCCCCGGCCAGATGGGGGGCGACGAATTCGGCGTGGAAGCGGGGGTCGAGCAGGCCCTGGTCGGCCAGCCGGGCCGGGTCGAGCAGGTTCTCGCACAAGGGGCGCAGTCGGCCGCGCAGCCAGCGGCCCAGGGGAATGACGAAGCCCTTCTTGGGGGCGGCGATGGCCTCTTGCGGCAGCACCGGCATCACGGCGCGGCGCAGCAGGCCCTTGAGGTCGCGGCGATGGGTGCGCAGGGCGGCGGGGATGGAAAGGGCCAGATCGACCATGGCATTGTCGAGGAAGGGGGTGCGCGCCTCCAGGCCGTGGGCCATGGAAAAACGGTCGGTCATCATCAGGAACTCTTCCGCCAGCTGGGTGCCGATATCGGTCACCGCCATGCGGTCGCGCACGGGACCGGCGGCGGCGGCGAAATGGCGCCACAGCAGATCCGAGGTGTCGGGGCAACCATCGCTTCCGGTCACCAGCCGGCGCTTATCGGTGTCGGACAGGTAGTAGAAGCGCTCGAACACCTGACGGCGGAAGTTTTGGGCATCGGGTTGGCGGCCGCCGAGCAGGCGGGTCAGCAATCCGCCCTCCAGCTGCCGCCACTTGCCGTAATTGCCGAAAAGCTCGTCGCCGCCGGTGCCCGACAGGCCGACCTTGACGCTTTGGCTCATGGCCTTGAACACGTTCCACGACGGCAGGCCGCCGCCATAGGGCTCGTCCAGATGCCAGACCATGGCGGTCAGATCGTCGAGCAGACGTTCGGGATCGAGGACGATCTCCTCGTGCTCGGTGCCCCATCTGGCCGCCACGGTCCGGGCGATGGGCAGCTCGTTCCAATCCTCCTCGCCGGGCGAGGAAAAGCCCAGGGAGACGGTCTTGAGGCGCATGCCCGAGCGGGCGAGAAAGCCCACCAGGGCCGAGGAATCCAGGCCGCCCGACAGGGAGGCGGCGATGGGCACGTCGGACAGGGTCCAGCGCTTGGCCGCCTGTTCCAGGGTGGCGGCGATGCGGCCGGGCCATTCGGCGGCGGGAACGGTGTGGTCGGGCCGGAAGTCCGGCGTCCACCAGCGTTCGGTCTCCGGCGCGGCTCCGGGGCGCAGGCGCAGCAGATGGCCGGGAGCCAGCCGGTTGATGCCCTCCAGGATGGTGGCCTCGCCCGGGACGTACATCAGGCTGAAATAGTGGAACAGGCTGGCCCGGTCGACCCGGCGCCGGACGAAGGGCAGGGCCAGCAGGCTTTTCAGCTCGGAGGCGAAGGCGAAGCGGCCGTGCTGGTTCAGCCAGTAGAACGGCTTGATGCCCATGCGGTCGCGGGCGCACAGCAGGCTGCCCTGCTGGCGGTCATGGAACGCGAAGGCGAACATGCCGTTGAGCAGGGGCAGGGCGGCCTCGCCCTTGCGCTCCAGCAGGCGCAGCAGCACTTCGGTGTCGGAATGGTCGGTGACGAAACGCTCGCCCTGGGCTTCCAACTCGTGGCGCAGCGCGGGAGCGTTGTAGATCTCGCCATTATAGACCAGGACATACCGGCCGTCGGCGCTTTCCATGGGCTGGTGGCCGCCGCCGAGGTCGATGATCGACAGCCGCCGCATGGCCAGGGCGGTCTCGCCATGGCGGAAGGTGCCGCTGTCGTCGGGACCGCGATGGGTCTGGATGCCGTTCATGGCATCGATCCACGCTGGGTCTTGGGCTCCGATCAGTCCGACGACGCCGCACATGGCGCTCAGTCTTGTCCGGGCCGGGTGAAGACGCAGACCAGATGGGGGTCCTTGCCCCGGCCGATCAGGCGTCCGACCAGACGGCGGGCCAGACGGTAGGGCTGGCGCCACGACAGGGAGAAATCGGTGGTAAAGGAGCCGACGGGCTGGAAGCCGTGCGCCGCCGCCGCCTGGGACAGGCTGGCGGCGGTCCAGCTGCGCACATGCTGATAGCGGTGATAGAGGGCGTCCGACGCCGGGCAATACAGCTCGTTCAGCTTGAGATTCTCGTCGTTGGGCGAGGTCAGGACCAGGGTGCCGCCGGGCTCCAGCAGGCGGGAGAGGGCGGTGAACATCTGCTCCAGCTGCTCGTCATAGAGATGCTCGACCACCTCGACCGAGATGATGGCGTCGAAGGTGAGATTCTTGGCCAGCAGGTCGTCCAGCACGAAGATGCCGGCGAAATTGGGCAAGCCGCCATGCCGCCCGTTGGCGGCGGCCACCGAGGCGGGCGAGAAGTCGGCGCCGGTCACCTTGGCCCCCAGCCGGCACAGCTCGGGCAGCAGGAAGCCGGTGCCGCAGCCGTAATCCAGAATGTAGCGCTTGCCCCGGAACAGATGGCTCAGGGCCGCGACGATGGGCCGGGCGAACTGGTAGGTGAAGTATTGCTCGGGGAACTGGGACTGCCAGTCCCAGAAGCGGGACACCATCTCCGGCGTCCACTGCAATTGGCGGTATTGTTTCACTGGTCCCATTCCTTCGCGGCGGCGTGGGGGTCAAGGTAATCCGCTTCGCGGCCATTTGCCATCCAATCGGCCAGGGCGGCCAGATCGGGGGGAATCTCGGTCAGTCCGGCCTGCAGCCTGACATTCTGGTTCAGGGCGACCACGCCCCGGCCGTCGGCGTTGAAATCCAGCGCGAAGGAGGTGAAGGGGATGGGGCGCAGGAAGAAGGTGCCATAGGCATAGCGCCGGGCCAGCTCCACCACCTCCGGCGCCAGGGCCGGAACCTCGTGCAGGCGGGCCAGCAGGCGCTGGTATTCGTCCGGGTCGGCGGGGTCCATGGTGAAACCCCGCCCGGCATAGCGCCCGGTGCCGGCGGTGACCACCGGAACGCCGAAGCAGGGCAGTTCCATGCCCACGGTGCCGCGCACGGTCAGGCCGTAATCCATGGCGTTGAACAGGGACAGGGTATTGATGTCCGTATCGGCCGCCATGATGCGGATATGATCGGGCAGGGTGCCGAAGGCCCGCTGCAGGGCCTGGGCCTCCAGCTGCTCCATGGGCTGGCCGTCCATCTTGGAGCGCCAGACATTGACCGGATGGACCTTGACCACCCAGTTGAGGTGGGGATTGGCCATGGCGCCGCGCACCGTCTCCACCAGCCAGCTCTCGTAATCGGGATAGAGGCTGTCGCCGAAGAAGAAGGTGGCGTCGTAAAGGATGTGGCAGAAGATCACGGCGGTCTTCTTGTCCGGGTCCAGGCCCAGCTGCCGGCGCACCTCGTGGGCGGGCTTGATCTGCTTGCCGTCCTGCAATTGCTGGCGGTTGTACCAGGTGCCGGAATTGTAATGGCCGGTCATCTGCGCCATCAGCCGCTGATCCAGCTCGGCGGTCCACGGCCGGGCCTTGATCCGCTCCCAGCTGGCATCCGAAAGGGCCAGGGGATGCATGGGCCGGTTCTCCAGGCCATAGCGCTTGAACAGCAGCCGCTCGGCCTGGGGGGCGCCCAGCCACTGGATGGCGTCCACGCCCGCCATCAGGCAGGAATCGAAGAACTCGCCCGCCGGGGTATAGCCGCGCTCGTTGAACAGCGCCGCCTGGGCCGGATGAGCCCGCAGCAGGGCGGCGCTGGCCTCCTTGGTGGCCAGGGACTGGGCCAGCTGCCGGCGCACCAGATCCCGATGCTCGCGGTTGGAAGGGTCGATGCGGCCCTGGCGCAGATGGCGCAGCACGATGGACATGACGTTGCGCCCGACCCGGATGCCGTCCTGCTCCAGAGTGATCAGGCCGGTGAGGTGGGGATCGGCCTCCACCAGCCGCGCGGCCTCGTCCTCGGCCCGGCGGCGGATGTCGGTGGTCAGGAAATCGTCCAGATAGACGAACTCCACCGGCCCGGCGGCGCGGTAGGTGGCCTCGGCCAGCCGCCAGGGCCGGGCCATCAGCACGGTGGTGGCCATGCCCCGGTCCTGGGCCGCGCGGGCGATCAGCCCCTGGGCCTTGGCCGACATCAGGCTGTTGACCAGATCGCAGATGATCAGCCGGCGCGATTGCGCCAGCGCCGGCCGTGCCGCGCGCATTCCGGCGGTCAGCCGGCGCCAGCGCCACAGATCGGCCGCCAGCAGGCCGTAGGTCCTGACCTTATCCAGGGCGCTCATGGCGCCGCCGCGCGGGCGTTGAGCAGGGCGTCGGCGCGGCGCAGATCGTCCTCGGTATCGATGTCGACGGAATCGGCCTCCTCCATCATGTAGCACAGCAGCCTGCCGCCGAAGACATAGGAGTCCAGCCGGTCGGCGCGGGTGATGTAGAGGGCGGCGCCGTTGCGGGCGAAGACCGCCTCCTTGTCCTGGCGTCGGGTCGGCTGGAGGTCGGCCAGATAGGGTTCCAGATAGCCGTCCCGGTTGCGCCGCATCACCGAGCGGGGATGGAAGATGTGGGGCACGGCGATGCAGCTGACCAGGGAATCGGCGGTGGCGTCGGCGGCGAACAAGGCCCAGGCCTCGTCGATATGGCGGGCGGTACGCAGGGGCGAGGTGGGCTGCAGGGTCAGGATCGCGTCGGCCCGCCAGCCCTCGGCCTCGGCCAGATGTGCGGTCACGTGGCGGAGCACGGCCAGGGTCGGGCTGTCATCGGCCGCCAGCCCGGCCGGGCGCATCAGCACCTCGGCACCGTATTGCCGGGCGATTTCCGCGATTTCGGCGTCATCGGTGGACACCACCACCCGCGACACGGCGCGGCTCGCCCGGGCGGCTTCGATGGACCAGGCCAGCAGCGGCTTGCCGCCCACCATGCGGATGTTCTTGCGCGGCACGCCCTTGGAGCCGCCCCGCGCCGGAATGATGGCCAGCAGGTTAACCACGGTCAGTAGGTGATCCGCTTTTGCACGTCGACGATCTTGGTCGCCAGGATGTCGGCAATGCGCTGACCGGCCTTGCCGTCGCCGTAGATGGGCTCCATGCCATAGGGGCCGTGGGCCAGATGCTGGCGGATGGCGGCCAGGATGGCGGGGGCCTCGCACGGGGTCTCGATGACGTTGCGGCCCCGGTCGCGGGCGGTCTGGCGCGAGCCCACATTGACCACCGGCGTGCCGATGAAGGCACCTTCGCGGATGCCGCTGGAGGAATTGCCCACCAGACAGGCGGTACGCTTCATCAGCCGCACATAGACGTCGATGGGCAGGTTCTTGAAGAAGTGCATCTTCTTGTCGCGGCCCTGCTCGCGCCATTTGCGGATGCCGCGGGCCACGTCCTCGGACCCGGCATCGGCGTTGGGCCACAGCACGATGGCGGGCAGGCCCGACTGGTCGGCGGCTTCCAGGGTGGCGGTGATCTGGCGCTCGCCGGTGCCGTATTCGGTGGTCACCGGATGCTGGGAGACCAGCAGGAAGGGCTGGTCCAGGTCCAGGGGCGCGCCGACGCCGGTCTTGAACAGGTCCTGGCTGAGGCTGGCGTCGTCGCCCTCCAGGATTTCCGCCACCAGATCGATGCGGGGGCAGCCGACCAGATGGACGTCCTCGGGCCGCTCGCCCAATTTGATGATGCGGTCGGCGGCGTCGCGGCTGGCGGGGAAATGCACATGGGCGAATTTGGTGACGGCGTGGCGGATGCTTTCGTCGATGGTGCCGCTGACCTCGCCGCCCATGGTGTGGGCGACGGGGATGTTCATATAGGCGGCGGCCAGGGTGGTGGCCATGGTCTCGAAGCGGTCGCCCACGGTCAGGACGAAATCCGGCTTCAGCCGCAGGAACACCGAGGGCAGCTCCATCAGGCCCAGGCCGGTGGACTTGGCCATGGTGGTGGGGGTCTCGCCCTCGATCAGCATGTGCACTTCGGCGTCGGGCTCGAAGCCGTCGGCGCGGATCAGGTTGATGACGGCGCCATAGCGGTCGAGCAGGGCCGAGGCGGCCAGGACCGTCTGCAATTCAAGGTCGGGATGGGCCTTGATGGCGCGCATGGCCGATTTGATGCTGGAATAATTGGCCCGCGAGCCGATGACGATGCAGACCTTACGCTTAGTCACTGTACGTCCTCCCAGGTGAATTGGTGATCCGCCGCCACGTCGCGGCCCATCACCCGACCCACCAGTTCATTCATTCTGGCTGCCGGAATGCCGTCGCCCGGCTTCTTGAACGCCAGGTCGGCTTCGGTCAGAACGCTGCCGGCGCGCAGGGCGCGGGCGGCGACGACGCTCTTTTCGAAAATGGCCTTCATCTCCCGATAGGGCTGGAGATCGGCCTTGTCCACCGGATGGGCCAGCATGGCCCAGATGTCGCGCAGGCCCGCCGTGAAGACCTTGAACTCCTCGGGCTCCATGGAATGGCGCGCGTCGGAACCATACATCAGGCGGGAGAAGGTGAAATGCTTTTCGATCACCCCGGCCCCCAGGGCGGCGGCGGCGAAGGAGGCGGCATGGCCCATGGTGTGGTCGGAATAGCCCACGGGCAAGCCATAGCGGGCCTTCATGTCCACCAGGATGTTCAGCCCCACCCGCTCGGGCGGACAGGGATAGGCCGAGGTGCACTGCATGACGCAGGCCGGCCCGCCGCCGGCCAGGGCGGCCACCGCCGCGTCCAGCTCGGCCCAGGAGCTCATGCCCGAGGACAGCAGAACCGGCTTGCCGGTGGCGGCGACCTTGCGCAGCAGCGGCAGGTTGCTAACCTCCCCCGACGGAATCTTGTAGATGCCGATGCCGATCTCTTCCAGCAGGTCCACCGCCTCCAGGCTGAAGGGGGACGACAGGAAGGCGACCTTGTTGAGGGCGCAGACGTCGCGCAGCATCAGCCACTGCTCGCGGCTGAAGCCGGTGCGGTTGAAATACTCGAAGCGCGGCTCGCCCTTGAAATAGGGCGGCATGGGGGCGTCGCGCAGGGTTTCGGCGGCGGCGATATGGGTTTGGAACTTGACGGCGTCGGCACCGCAGGCGGCGGCGGCTTCCACCAGCTTGCAGGCATTGCCGAACGAGCCGTCATGGACCGAACCGATTTCGGCAATGATGCCAGGAAAAACCATCAGCTCAGCACTCCCGCGCGCGGCACTTTAGCGCAATGTCGATCAGAGTGACAATATCCACCGCCTCGGGCTTTGGCCCGGCCATGGACATCATGGCCCGCACCACCTTCAGGTCCCCGGCGGTGTCCAGGGTCAGGGGCACCAGGGGCAGCGCCTCGGGCGGCGGCACGTTGCAAATCCTGAAGCGATCGGCGTGGCGGTAGAAATAGGGCGTCACATGCTCGTGGTCATGGGCGTCGGTCATGGCCGCCACCGCCCGCTCCATGGCGGCGGTGCGGATGATCTCGACGCTGCAGCCCGGCGGCCAGCCGCGCGGGAAGACGTTGGTCACCACATCGTCGTCGCCGGTCTCGGCCAGATCGACCATGAGGCGGCACAGGGCCGGGTCCATGAACGGGCTGTCGCCGGAAATGCGCACGAAACGTTCCAGCCCAAACCGGCGGGCGGCGGCCAGGGCGCGGCCGGCGACGTCGTCGCAGTCGCCCCGGAACACCGGCGCGCCGTCGGCCGTGGCGAAGGCGGCGATGGGATCGTCCACCGGACGGTCCGAGGTGGCGACGATGACCGGGCGCGTCCCGGCGGCGAGGCGCAGCCGGTCGAGCACCCGGCCCAGCAGCGGCCGCCCGCCCAGATCGGTCAGGGCCTTGCCGGGCAGACGCGCCGAATCCAGCCGGGCGAAGACCAGATAGCCGGTGCTCATGGAGCCCGGGCGGCCCGCACGGCCTCCTTCATGGCGGCGGCGATGCGGCGCTCGTAGCCTTCGGGCACATGGGGTCCCACGGGCAGGGAAATGGTCTGGGCGCCCAGCCATTCCGCCACCGGGAACTGGCCGGAGCGGTAACCGTACTTTTCCCGGTAATAGCTGAACAGCGGCACCGCCTGGGGGTAATGGACGCTGGTGCCGATGCCCTGGGCGTTCAGGCGCGACACCACCTCGAAGCGGTCGACGCTGCCGTCCTTGGGCAGGATGGCGTTCAGGCAGTAATGGGCCGAGCGGGCCGGGCCGTGGCTGGGCTCGAACACGGTGATCTCGGCGATGTCGGCCAGGGCCGCCTTCAGGGCGGCGTAATTGCGGGCGCGGGCGGCCTGGAAGCCGTCCAGCTTGCCCAGCTGGGTCAGGCCCACGGCGGCCTCGACCTCGTTCATGCGGTAATTGTAGCCCAGGCGGGTGACGTCATACATGCCGGGCACGGCGCGCTCGCCCAGGCCACGGTCATAGCCGAAGGCGCGCTGGGCGCGCAGCAGTTCGGCCATGTGGTCGTCGTTGGTGGTGATCATGCCGCCTTCGATGGTGGTCATGTGCTTGACCGGGTAGAACGAAAACGAGCCGGTGAGGCCCAGGGTCCCGGCCTTGCGGTCGCCATAGGTGGCGTCGATGGCCAGGGCGCAGTCCTCGATGACGAAGGCGTTGGCGCGGGCGGCGATGGCGTTGATGCGGTCCATGTCGCAGGGCAGGCCCAGATAATGGACCACGGTCACCGCCGACAGGCCGTCCTGGGCGGTCAGGTCCAGCAGATCGGGGTCCATGTTGCCGGTCTCGGCCTGGACATCGATGAAGACCGGAGTGGCGCCGCAATATTCCACGGAATGGGCGGTGGCCACATGGGTCATGGCCGGCACCGCGACCTTGTCGCCCGCCTTGATGCCCTTGACGAACAGCGACAGGTGCAGGCCGGCGGTGCAAGACGACACGCTGATGGCGTGCCTGGCGCCGGCACGGCGGGCGAATTCCTCCTCGAACTGCTTGGTCACCGGGCCGTGGACGAACTGGGTGCCGGACAGCACCTTGACCACTGCGTCGATTTCGCTTTGGTCCAGCAGGGGGCGGCCGAAGGGAATGGGCTGATCGGTCATGGGGCGTGTCCTCAAATCAAATAGCTGACCGGGACAACCCGACGCTGCTCGGCCGCTTCCAGGGCGGCGAAGCATACGTCCATGACCCGGAAGACGTCCAGGTGGTTGACCACGGGCTCGCGGTGTTCACGGATGGCGGCGATGAAGTCGGGAACGAGGTCGCTTTTTTCCACGGCGGGATAGCCGACGGTCATGGCGCTTTCGTCTTCCGGCTGGTCGCCGGTGAAGACCTTGCCGTGGGGCATGTCGTTGATGAAGGTCTTCTTGGTGCCGTAGACCGCCAGGGAGTGGAACTTGGTGCGCTGCGGGCCGAAGGTGGTCATGGTCCGGGCCAGGGCGCCGCCGGCGAAACGCAGCACATGCATGTAGGTGTCGTCGAACCGGTAGGCGGTGTCGCGGCTGAGCAGCTTGGAGCCCATGCCGCAGACCTCGGTCACTTCCTGGCCGATCATCCAGCGCATCAGGTCGATCAGGTGGATGCCGCCGCCGAACACCGTGCAGTAGAAATCCATCTGGCCGCGCCAGCCGGTGATGATCTTCCACAGGATCTGGTGGATGTAATCGCCTTCCATGGCGAAGATCTCGCCGAATTCCCCGGCCTGGATCTGGCGGCGCACCTCGCGGAAGCGGGGCACCTGGCGCAGGATCAGGTTCGAGGTCAGCAGCCGGCGGTTGTCTTGCTGGGCGCGCAGCACCGCCTCGGCGTCGGCGCGGCGCAGGGCCACCGGCTTTTCCACCATCACATGCTTGCCGTTGTTGAAGGCGGACACGCATTGCTCGGCATGGGCGTCGTCATAGGAACACACCGATATCACGTCGATGTCGGGATTCTCGGTGATGCAGCGCCAGTCGGTGTGGCGGCCCGGCACGTCCTGGCGGTCGGCCACCTCGGCCAGCTTGGCGGGGTCGATGTCGCAGACGTCGGTGACCCGCACATTGTCCAGGCGGTTGTAGCCGATCACATGCTGCTCGCCCACGCCCAGGCCGATGACGCCCACTCTCAGCTGCTTAGACACGATCCATCCCCCCATGGTCCGGGCCGGCGCAGGGCGCGGCCAGTAAAGTATCGAGCACCCGGCGCACGGACTGGCCGGCATTGAAATCCGGGTAATCCGGCGTCCCATCTCCGGTGATGGCGGCGACCAGGGCGCAAGACAGGCCGATGGCGGCGCCCAGGCGGCTGTCGCCCTCGG
Source organism: Magnetospirillum sp. 15-1 (assembly GCF_900184795.1). Lineage (NCBI taxonomy): Bacteria > Pseudomonadati > Pseudomonadota > Alphaproteobacteria > Rhodospirillales > Rhodospirillaceae > Magnetospirillum > Magnetospirillum sp. 15-1. Next base: position 272,876 of record NZ_FXXN01000023.1, read on the forward strand.
GCCAGCCGGCGGGCAGGGGAATGGGTAGGGCACCGCCCGGCTCCAGAATGACCTGGGCGTCCTGGGGGCGGAAGGGCGGGCGCTGATGGCTGGTCAGGGTTCCGCTCTCGCCGTGGACGGTGATCCTCATGCCGTCGCCGTCCCGGCGGCAGTTGCAAATGTCGAGCCCGGCGGTGATGCCGTGCTCCAGGGCCAGCTCGGCGCCGACGCGGTCTTCCGCCGTCACCGCGCGCCGGCCGTTGCCGTGGGGACGGTGGGCGATGACGATCTGGCGCTCGGCCCGGCCGACGGCGGCGATGGGCGCCCCGGCCAGCCATTGCACCAGATCGAGGGCGTGGCTGGCGAAGGCGTTGACGACGCCGCCGCCGGCCTCCCGGTCGTTCTGCCACGACCACGGCGTGGCCGGATCGGCCCGCCCGGCACTTTGCCAGGACAGCTCCACCCGGCGCACCGCCCCGATCCGGCCGGCTTTGACGGCGGCGGACAGGGCGCGCAGATGGGGCTCGAAGCGGAACTGAAAGCCCACGGCGCCCACCGTGCCGCTGCGGCTCCGGGCCTCGGCCATGGCCTGGGCCTGGGCGGCATCGGCGCCGAAGGGCTTTTCCACCAGCACATGCTTGCCGGCCTCCAGGGCGGCCAGGGTGATGGCGGCGTGGCGGTCGGGGGGAACGGCGACCACCACCAAATCGATATCCGCGGCCTCGATCACCCGGCGCCAGTCGGACACCGCCTGCAATCCCGCCTGCCGAACCGATGTGGCCCGGCCGGACCCGCCATCGGCCAGCATGCGCACCCGGGCGCCGGGCACCGCCGAAAAGGCCGGTAGATGGACCTTGGCGCCGAAGCCGGCGCCAATGATGCCGATGCCCAGGGCTACGGAGGAATCGCTCAGGATTCGATCACCCGCAATTCCGGCAGGGGCAGCACGATCTTGGACTTGAGGCCCTTCTGGCGCAGCTTGGCGACGATGGGCTCCCAGTAATGCCAAGACAGCATCACGGCATATTCCGGCTGCTCGCGGAACATGCGCTCCTCGTCGACGATGGGGATGTGCTTGCCCGGCAGGAACATGCCCAGCTTCAGCGAAGTGGATTGCTCGGCGATATAGGGCATCAGCTCGGAATCCAGGGCGGCGTAGTTCAGCAGGGTGCTGGACCGGCCGGGGCAGCCGACGCCCACCATGGTGTGGCCGGCATCCTTGACTTGGATGGCCAGACGCTGGAGGTCCTGGCGCGACTTGCGCACCTGCAGGGCGAAGCGGGTGAAGACGGCGCCGTCATAGAGGCCGAAGCGCTCCTCTTCGGCCAGCAGGTCGGTCACCGCCTGGGACACCGGCAGGCCCTTGCCCTTGACGGCATAGACCCGGATGGAGCCGCCGTAATTGGGGATGCGCTCGATATCGGCGACGGTGAAATTGTAGAAGTCGAACAGGCGGATCATCGAGCGCAGGGAGTAGAACTTCAGGTGCTCGTGATAGATCGAGTCGTATTGGACGGTCTCGATCAGGTCCAGCAGGTAGTGGGATTCGCTGACGAACACGCCGCCGGGCTGCAGCAGGTGCTCGACACCGCGGATCAGGTCGCCCAGGGACGCCACATGGGCGAACATGTTGGCGGCGGTCACCGCCGAGGCGTGGCCGTGCTTGGCGACGATGTCGGCGGCCAGCTTCTCCGAGAAGAAGGACTGCACGGTCTCGATGCCGGCGTCGTTGGCGATATGGGCGATGTTGGTGGGCTCGATGCCCAGCACCCGCATGCCCAGATCCTTGAAGCCCGACAGCAGGGTGCCGTCGTTGGAGCCGATGTCGATGGCCAGCGAGCCCGGCTTGAGGCCGTGGCGCTCGATGATCTTGGCGCTGGTCGAGCGCAGATTCTTCACCAGCGAGGGCGTGATGCCCGAGCGGTAGGGGTAATCGGGGTAGAACAGCTCCTCGGGCGGGACCACATAGTCGATCTGCGCCAGGCTGCATTCGGGGCAGCGCAGAAAGCGCAGGGGATAGGTCGCCTCGGGCTGGTCGAGCTGATGGGAGCGCAGGAGCGAGTCGCACGGCGCTTGGTGGCCCAGGTCGATGACCAGCTCCAGATGGCTGGAGCCGCAGATCTGGCAGCAATCAATCTTGCCGACCGCCAAGTCATGATTGGGTTTGGACTGCACCGCTTACTCCTTCTTGATCCATTCCGCCCGGTCTCATAGTCCGGCAGCCACCGCCCGGATCAGTGCAGGCACCGCAACCTCGGGAGCGAAAAGCTGTTTGTAGACGCGCTGGCCGCCCAACGCAACTGCCGCAGATTTGTCCGTCTGCTCCACCGCGCGGCGCAGCCGGTCGACGAATTCCTCGGGGGTCGAGGCCAGCCAGCACGACTGGCCGTCCACCAGATCGGGGTTGCCCAGGGCGGTGTTGGTATGGGCCACCACCAGCATGCCCTTGGCCAGGGCGGTCAGGATGCGGCTGCGGTTGCCCACCGGCACGTCGATGGGGGCCAGCACGGCGTGACAGCCGCCCATGACCCGGTCCAAATCCTCGACGAAGCCCAGATAGCGCAGCTCCGGGCGGTTGTTGAGGCCGTCCACCACCCAGCCGGGCAGATCGCCGCGCCCGCCGATCAGAATCTCGAAGCCGCCGGGGCCGAAGGCCTCGCGCAGGCGCGGATAGATGCCCTCGGTCATCAGATGGAAGGCCGAGCGCGAGCCCAGCCCGGCCAGCTGGCCGAAGAAGAAGAAGGTGGGCTTGGCCGGCTTGGGTCCCAGCGCCGCCGGGTCCGCCGGCTCGGACGGCCAGGGATAGGGCATGTAGCGGGCTTCGAGACCCAGCCTGGCCAGGCGGGCCTCGGAGGATTTGGAGGCCACCACGATCCGCTCGCAGCCCCGGAGCACGCGCGCATAGATGCGCTTCCACTGCCACGATCGCCAATGGCCCATGAGGAAATGGCGCCAGTTGCCCTGGCCTTCGCGGCGGGCGTAGCGGGTGTGATACAGATAGGTATCGAAGTTCAGATCGCCCAGCCAGACCGTGCGGCGGCCGATGGACCAGCCGTCCATCGCCCAGGCGCTGGCCAGATCGAACAGCAGGGCGGCGTCGGGACGAAAGGCCTCGATCTCGGCCCGCACCGGCGCCAGGGCGGCGTGATCGAAGGTGCAGCGCCGGCGTCCCGAATGCACGAAGGCCGGGCTGTGGGCGACGCGGACCTGGAACTTCGGCCCCTCCATGGCCGCCCGCCATTCGGCCAGCCGCTCGGGGCGGGCATTGTCGGGCTGGGCTAGGATCAGGGTCAGGATGTCGTAGCCCGCCTGGCGAAAACCGTCGATATACTTGTGGAACAGCACCACGCTGGCGCCCTCGGTGGGGTGGGGTACCCCGCCCACCACGATCAACAGCCGCTTTGCCTGCACGCTACTCTCCCATGCTCCGGTCGGGGGCGCCGACCACCGCCAGAAACGGCGGCGCCAGCACCCGGTCGACGGGTAGCAGGGACGCCGCCTCGTCGAAGGCTTCCTGGGCACCGGCCAGGGCGGTGATGACCACCGCGTCGTGGGGGGCCAGGCCCGACAGCTCGGTGGCGACGCTCAGGCCGCGAAAGCCGCTTTGGCCGCCGGCCCGGTCGACCACGCCCACCAGGGTCACCGGCAGGTCGGTGGCGCACAGCAGCGCGATCTCGGTCAGGTCGCTCATGCCCCAAAGGGCGACGCGCGACCAGCCCGAATCGTGGCAGATCCGCAAAATCTCGTCCAATTGCTGGCGGGCGACGCGGAACAGCTGCAGGGATTGGGAGAAGTATTCGGCGGCCAGACGGCTTTTCTCGGCGAAGCCGGTGGGCGTCAGGTAATAGCCGTAGCGGTTGGCCGGAATCTGCTGGACCTTGATCAGGCCGGTGTTGACGCAACGGCGCAGATAGGCGTTGGCCAGTCCCAGGGCGATGCCCAGCTCGGTGGCGAGAAAGCGCTGGGTGACGCGGTCATCACGGGAAACGGCGCTTAGAATGCCAAGGGTGATTTCATTGTTTTCTGGCGGCATGGGCCGAACCGGATTTCTGTTCACCGCGCGAACATAGCCAGCCCGGCCCGCCTTGTCAATGGAAGGGCCGGCGGGCCTTCCGGCGCCGGCCCGGTCGATGTCAGCCCTGGCCCTCGATGCTGTCGAGCCAGCATTCCACATTGGCCAGCTGCCACAGGAACATCATGTGGTTCTCGCGGGTGCCGTCGCCGTTGACCACGGCCAGATGGTCGTCGATCAGGGCCATGACCGCCGCCGGGTCGTAGATGCCGCGATCGCGGAATTTGGCCGAGGACACCCGGTCGCGCAGGGCTTCCAGGGTGCGGCCGCCGAACCAGCGGTGGGCGGGGGCGTTCCAGCCGGTCTTCTTGATGCGGGTGCGGGTGGCTTCGGGCAAGATGCCCCGCATGGCCCGGCGCAGCAGCTGCTTGGTGGCGCCGTCCTTGATCTTCAGGGTGGCGGGGACCCGGTACATGAACTCCACCAGCTCGTGGTCGAGGAAGGGGTCGTGATGCTCCAGCCCCATGGCGGTGCACTGACGGTCCTCGGCGCGCAGGCAGCAGGGCAGGGTCTCGCGGATCATGTCCTGATAGGTGCGGTTGCGCAGATAGCTGGTGAAGGGCTGGTCCATCACCGGCAGGAAGCCGGACAGATCGTGCCAGGACGGGTTCAGGGTGGGGTAGTAGCGGCGCATGCGGCCCAGATCGGGCAGGCAGCGGCCGAGATGGGCGGGATCGGTCAGGCGCGCCATCATGTCCTCGGCGACGGCGGCGTCCTTGTGATAGATGGGATGGTCGTGATGGCGGGCCCATTCGGCCACTTCGTGACGGACCTCGTCCTCGCGTCCGGCGGCGCGCAGATCGGCGAAGAACAGGGGGAAGTACTCGTATTCCCCGGCGTTCAGCTCGTCGCCGCCCAGGCCGCCGAACAGCGCCCCGAACCCGTCGGCGGCGACCTGATCGCAGACCAGCAGATGGGACAGCCAGGTGGCGGTGGCCACCGGCTCGTCATGGGTGCGCACCAGCCGGTCGATCAGGCCGAACAGGTCGATGTCGTCGCCCAGCTCCACCGGATGCCACTGGCTGACCTTCTCCACCACCACGTCTTGAATCTCGTGGCGCTCGTCGAAGGTGGCGTCGGCATAGACGCTGGAGACGGCGTGCTGCTTCTCGCCGGTGATCTCGGCGGCGCAGCACAGCACCGACGAGGAATCCAGGCCGCCCGACAGTGTGAAGGCCGGGTTGCTGGAGGCCTTGACTCGGCGGCCCACCGCCGTCAGCAGCTGGGCACGGTAGCGCTCGGCCAGGGATTCGGCGTCGCTTTCGGCGAATTCTGGCTGCTCGGTCAGGCTCCACCACGCCTGGGGGGCGGGGCAGGACCCGGCGCTCAGCTCCACCCCATGGGCGGCGGGCAGCTGGCGGATGGCGGCGTAGGGCGATTCCTCGCGCGGATTGTCGAACACCCGATAATGGGAGGCGGCGAAGCGGGCGACGAAGGCGCGGTTGACCTCCTTGGGCAGCTCGGGCAGGGCCAGCAGGGCGCGGGGCTGGGAGGCGAAGGTGATGCCGTCGGCCACCGGCGCCCAGTACAGGGGCTTGACCCCGAAGCGGTCGCGGCCCAGCCACAGCCGGCCCTGGGCGGCGTCGAACACCGCCACGGCGAAATCGCCCACCAGCCGCGACAGGGCTCCGGCAAAGCCGTAGCGGCGGGTCAGGGCGGCGATCAGGGCGGCGTCGTCGCCCGCCGCCAGACCTTCCGCCGCCGCCAGCTCGGCATGGTTCAGCACCCGCCCGTCCAGGCAGACCAGCAGGCCGTCGGCCAGGGTCAGGCCGCCGCCGATGGCGCCGCCGGCAAAGGCGGTGCGGCCGAACAGGGCGGAGCCGGCCGCCAGCACTTTCTTGTCCGGGCCGGGCAGGGGCGCCAGCATGCGGTCGGCCAAGGCCCGGTCACTGGGGCGGGCGGCGGTAAAACGGACAAGGCCTGCGATTCGGGACATGGTCTTCTCGATCAGGAAAAAGGGCAGGAAAAAGGGCAGGATAAAGAGGGCAGGAAAGTCTAGACGGTACGGACCGCCACCAGGAAGCTCCACCAATGGGGATAGCCGATGACGTCCTCGGGCTGGCCGCCGGTGCGCCGGTCGGTCACCTGGCGCACCGAGAAGCCGTAGCTTTCCACGAAGGCAGTGATCTCGGCGCGGTCATAGGCGTTGACGTGCACCTTGAGGTCGACACCCTCGTCCAGGAAATTGTCGCGCACATAGGCGTAGCGGGCGCCGTCGGTGATGGATTCCCGCAAGATCAGCGAGCGGCCCGCCGCCTTCAGCAAGCGTTCCAGCGGCCGGTGGTAATTGTCCAGGTTGGACAGCAGGTTCATGCACAGCACATGGTCGGCCCGGCCCTGGAAATCTTCCAGGCGCAGGACGCGCAGGCGTTCGGCGGGCAGGCCGAAGGCCGGCAATTCCCGCTGGCCGATGGCGATCAGCGACGGGCTGGCGTCGAAGCCGTGATAGGCGACCGGCAGGGCGCGGCGGCGCAGGGAATGAAAGAAATAGCCGCTGCCGCAGCCCGCATCCAGCAGGCTGTCGCCGGGCCGCAGCAGGGGCGCCAGCAATTCGGCGGCCTGGGCGGCGCAGGTCATCTCCTCGGCCTCGTCGCGGGCGCGGGCGGCGTACAGCTCGCGCACCGTCCGGCTGTGCTCCCAGATATTGTGGGCCAGCCAGCCGTCGTCTTGCCAAATGGGATCGGGCCAAATGGGATCGGCGGCCATGGGCGCGAATCCCTTACGCCGCCCGGCGGCCGACGAGGATGAAGGCCGAGGCCATGAAATGGCCGCGCCAGTCCTCGGGGGCTTCCATGGCGACGCTCTGGCGGCGGAACAGGGAAGGCACGGCCTTCTCCAGCATGGGGGGCAGGGCGTGGTAGTGATAGAACAGGGTCCGCACCTCGGTCAGGCCCGCCGCCTCGGCGGCGGCGCGCATCTCGAACGGATTGTGGGTGCGCGACAGCACCTCGTCATAGCCGGGCTCGTCGGCATAGCCCTTGCGCAGGGGCGGCAGGTCCATGCGGAAGCGCTGGTCCAGCTCGGCCAGGGCGGAATCCAGGGCGGCGCGCTCGGCCTCGTCGCCGGCCGCCGCCTTCAGTCCAGCCTCGTGGATCAGGGTGTCGCGGAACAGTTCGCGGCTGTAGCGGTTGAGAGTGAACAGGGCGAACAGCTCATTGCGGGCCTCCACGGCGATCAGGCCGCCCGGGCGCACGCAATCGCGCAGATGCTCCAGCACCACCCGGTCCGCGGCCTGAGGGATATGGGGCAGGACGCCGAAGCACAGGGCCAGGTCCATGCCGCTGACCGGCGCGAAGGCCTTGACCGGAGCGAAGGCCTGGGGGTCGAGCACGCTGCCTTCCCAGACATGGCTCTCGGGCACGCCCTGGCCGCCGAGAACGCGGCGGGCCTCGCGCACCATTTCCGGGGTGAGGTCGAAGCCATAGCGGTCCAGCCCCGGCAGGGCCAGGTCGCGCAGCATGGAGGCGGGGCCGCAGCCGGCGTCAAGGACCGTGCGCGCCTTCTCCCGGCTCAGCAGGTCGCGGACGATACCGGTATGGATGGGAGGATAGGCGCCGTCGGCCTGGTAGTAATCGGCGTAATAGCGCTCGCCCCAGGTGCTGTAGCAATGGCGAACGGAAGATTCCAGCGCGTCACGGTCCATGATCGGTTCCGGCCCTATTCCGGCCTGCGGGCGGCAAGCCACATGTGCGACGACAATCCGTTCTCGGCCAGGAAGTGCTGGAACGGCCAGCCCAGGCGCTCCCATTCGTCCACCAGCACCCGTTGCAGGAAGGGGTCGAGGACGATGTCGCCGGCCAGGGCGGCGTCGCGCACCAGCTCGGCATCCAGGCGGCCCGGAGTCTGGACGCTGAGAATCTCGAAGCCGGCATCGCGCACCAGCCGCGACAGGGAGTCGGGATTGAACAGGTTGACGTGCTCGGCATCCACGGCCAGGGCCTTGCCGCCCAGCAGCGCCATGTCGAAGCCCTCGCCGTTGGGGCAGGACAGGATCAGCAGGCCGCCCGGCGCCACCACGTTGCGGATGCCGCGCACGAAGCGGGCGGGCTCGAACAGATGCTCGATGACCTCGAAGGCGCAGACAACGTCGGCGCGGTCGACGGCGCCGTCCAGATCCTCGATGCGCTTCTCGATGACCTCGACGCCGCGCTGGCGGCAGGCCGCGGCCATTTCCGGCGTCGGCTCCACCGCCACCACCCGGCGGAAGGCGCCCGACTGGGTCGCCACCGAGGAAAAGGTGCCGAAGCCCGGCCCCACTTCCAAAAGCGTGCCGCGATCGATGCCGAAGCGGTCGCAATATTCCGCCACCCGGGCCAGCCAGGGCTTGTGGATCTTCTCGCGCCGGGTGTCTTCCGAGGCGGGGAAGATGTGCTCGGCCCAATAGGCGTAGTTTTCCGAATTGGCGTAGTAATCGGCCATCAGCGCTTCCGACGGGCGCGGGCTCATATAGACCGTGCGGCATTCGGGGCAGCGCTGGAAGGCGAAGCCGAACTTGGCGAAGGCATGGTCGGGGCGGTCGGTGCCGCAGGCTGGGCAGGCCACCGCCACCAGCTGGTCGTCATGCTGGTGCAGGCGGACGATGTCGCGGGCGAAGGCGGCCTCCTGGCCGGCCAGCAGATCGTCGGGGCACAATTCATGCTCGGACAGACGTTGGCCCAGGGGCAAATCGTCCTGTGAAGGGGGCGCGACAGGGCCGGTCATGGCAATCCGATTGGTTTGGCGATAATCGCCGGACATTACGCGTCCCGATCCCAGAGGTCGAGCATTTCCGGGCGCGCGGCATAGGCGTAAACCGTCAGCTTGCCGCTGGGCTCGATGATGCGCTCGACCGAAAGGCAGACCAGACCGGCGGCCCTCACCATGCGGGCCAGGCTTTCCGGGCCGTGCAGATGACGGTGAAGCGCGCCAAGGATGTTGTCGGTGCCGGGCCGGCGCTGGGTGGTGAGGCGATCTGGGACCTCGACATAAAGCAGACCGCCCGGGAGCAGAGAACGGGCCGCCTCTGCCAGAAAGGCGACGGGCTCGTCGATGTGCTCGATCACCTTGTTCAAGGTGACGAGATCGAAACGGCCGATGTCGCGTTGGATGGGGAAGCATTCATTGATGACGGTGAACAGGCCCAGCGCTTCGAGGTGCCGGGCGGCGCGGGGATCGGGCTCGACGCCCATGGCCTCGGCGATGCGCGGGCTGGCACGCAGCATGCCGCTGAGGAAGACGCCCGTGCCCGCACCGATGTCCAGCACCCGCCAGGAGCCGTCCCGCGTCGTCGGGAAACTCTCCAGGGTGGAGATCATGCGTGCCACGCGTCCGGCATTGTCCGAGCCCTGGGGCGGCAAGGACATGACCTTGTCGTATTTCTGGCGGATATCGCTGCCGGCGAAATCGATTTCGTAATAGCTGCTTTCGATGGCGGCCAGCTTTTCGCGGCTTTCCGGCGGCAGAACGTTGATGGCGGCACCACAATTGGGACAGTCCCGCCATGTCCGGCGATAGCCGGCCGACGGGATGCCGCAGCCCAGCTCAAAGCGATCGGGGGACGTGATGACGATAAGTTCATCGCCTAGGGGGAAATTGCAGATGGTGCATTTCATCTCAGGCATCCTCTATCTCACGTCCGTAGTCATATTCAATATATCGACCATAGCCCTGAATCGATTGTTGTTGGTATATAGCTGATCAAATGTGCCAATGTCGGCGATATGTCCATCCTCCATCATGGCTAATTTATCAAAACACTTCACAAGACTTATGCGGTGGGCGATCATGATGATATTTTTCTTGCCACGTAGTGCGGCAATAGTTCCAGAGATTTGGGCTTCCGTGACGGCGTCCAGCGCAGATGTCGGCTCATCCATGATGATGATGGGGGCATCCCTGTAAAGGGCACGGGCAATGCCCAGGCGCTGACGTTCTCCCCCGGATAGACCAAGGCCGTCCTCGCCCATCAGCGAATCGAGTCCATTGGGGAGTCGGGCGATCACTTCATTCAGGGCAGCATCGCCTACGGCCCGAAGAAGGGCGTCATGGTCGATGATATCGGCTCCCAGCGCGATGTTTTTCGCCAGGGTATCGTGGACAATGAAGGGGTCCTGGGGGACATAGGTGAACAGGTCTCTGGGGAACGAATCAAGCGGTTGGCCGTTCATGGTTAATGCGCCGCTGTGGTGACGTATCAACCCCAGCAGAAGGTCGACCAGGGTGGTCTTTCCCGCACCCGACAATCCGACCAGTGCCAAATGCTCGCCGGCCTTCAAATCCAGATTGATGTCGCGCAGGGCAGGTCTGGATTGTCCATCATAGAAAAATCCAACATTTCGCAATGACAACGAATTGAAGGCATCATGTCTGTGTGTGTCATTATCTGCACCCTCACCCGAGGGCAAATTCATGTCTTCTGAAACGGAAGCCAAAGCGGCTTCCGAGAAGCGCATGTAATTGATGTTTCCAATGATATTAACAATCTGCGGCAGAAGTCGAATTGCCGCTCCCGCGAACAAGATCATTCCTGGAATAATAGATGAAGCCTCTACCCCAGTGCTGAATGCAATACTGATGACGGTTAATATGCCTGTTATGATGGATGCTTCAAGTATAAGCTTCGGAAGCTGCTGCACCAGAGAGTTTTTGACGTTTATGTCGAGGAACTCGTTAAGCGCGGATCGGAAGCGATCTGCAAAATATTTTTCAAGGCCATAAACTTTTACGATTTTCACACCGCGCAACGGCTCGCGGGCAGCCTGCCACATATGTTCCGATGCGGTCATCATGCGAAGGCCCCAGCGGCTTAGAATGGGGCGAAAAAACAATATGAAAGAGCCGCCCAGAACAAAGAGAAAGGCCGCGGCAAAGGCGGTTTCCTCAGGCTTCAGCCACGCCATGGTCAGAAGAAGAAAGCTAAGTGTTATCAGTGATGTAGCAATATCCAGGGAGCCAACAATAATATGTTGACCAACCTGACCCGTCCCGGAAACAACAGCATTAAGCAAATATGACGAGCCGCGTTTCATATGCCAGACTAAAGGCTGGTGCATATAGGAGTTAAAGAGGCGGGATGCCAGACTATCTTGAATTCTGCGGCGAAATGCGACGGATATCCACCCGGCAAGAAGGAGGACACCCGCACGTACGACAAATGCAAAAATCACCAACACACTAAGGATGGCAAGATACTTGTGTATGGGAGGAAAGCCGGTGAAGCGATAGAGGGCGCCCAGGAACGGCAGATCGGCAATCTGCCCCGGATTCATGGAGGTATAGAAAAAGCCAAAGACAAGGGCCAAACCCATGGCTTCCAGGGTCGAAGACATCATTGATGATGCAAAATACGCCCACACCCAGGAACGGTCCTGGCGTTCGAGAAGAGCGAAAGCCCGTCTAATCTGAGGAAACATTTATTCGCCTAATTTCTGCCGCACCCAGCTGCCGGCTTCCATCCGCCAGACCCGGGGGTCCCGGAAGGTATCGGCGATACGGTCGAATTCGTCTTCACTCATGCCCACGTAGTTCAGCCAGCGATAAAGATCGCTGGGCTTGATCGGGTCATAGTGGTTGACCAGTTCGATGGCGCGGTCGCGCGTCATCAATCCGGCCCGGATATCCTTGCAGGTATGGTCGGTGGCGCGGCCATAGCCGAACTTAATGTATTTCAGGTAATCGTGGGCGCCGTTCTCGTGCATGTCGTCCAGGTTCGACATGGTGCGATAGGTGCGGTCGAAGGGCTCGTGGCTGACTTCGAAGCCGTAGCGCTCGGTCACCAGCTTGATATGGTCGTTGGCTTCCCAATAGACGAAATTGCCCAGGAAGATGCCGCGCAGGTCCAGGTCCAGCATGGCCCGGTCCTCGGGATACTTCCACAGATCCATGTCCTGGGCGGTCAGGCCGTCGCGGCCGACGAAATAGGACCATTCATAGCCGCGGGCGAAATGCTCCAGGCGGTCGCGGTAGGTCACCTCGGGGAAATCGTCCATGGAGAACTGGCCGCACAGGTCCAGATAGCCGTGCTCGCCATAGAACACCAGGGGGATGCCGCGCTTGGCGGCCTCGGCCATGGGCGCGGTCATGATGCCCACATGGCCGTGCCAGTTCATGTCGCCCATGATGACGAAGGCTTGCCTGTTCAGCTTTTTCAAGGTGGCGACCGAGGGTCGCACCAGCACATGGTCGACGCCGAAGGCCTCGCGCATGCGAACCATGTTGCGCCAGCCGGCATCGGTCCAGTTGTTGCCGTCATAGGTGACCAGCAGGGGGTTGAGGCCGAATTCCTCCTTCAGGACGTGGACCTGGAAGTAGGAATCCTTGCCGCCCGACACCGCGATGACCACATCGTGACGGCTGCCGTCCTTGCAGCGGTAGCGCTCGACCATCTCGCGCAGCAATTCCTTGCGCCGGTCCCATTCCGAACGGGGAATCTTCGCCTTGACCTTGGCCATCTGGCAGCCGGTGCAGACGCCGTGGTCGTCGAACTCCATGGGCGCGGCGGAGATGGAGGGATAGGTGCATTCCGTGCACCAGCGGATGTCGCGCCGCTTGGCGGCGGCATCCGGGCGGGCCGCCGGGTAATCCCCGTCGCGGGCCTGGCGCAGGCGCTCGGCGATGCGGGCATCCTCGTGCGGGCGGTCATAGACCGGCTCGCGCGCCAGGAATTCCGAGCCCAGGCGCACCGGCCGCATGGGCACGCCGGCGGCGATGGCCGTCCGCTTGGCGTGGGGATAGCTCAGTTCGAAGAAGTGGAAGATGTTGGCCGCCGCCGCCGCCGCCGCGTGGCCGTCCAGGACGGCCGGGGCCACGTGCTCGTACTGGCCGACGCCGCCGCAGGCCACCACCGGGATGGCGACGGCCTGGGTCACGTGGCGGATCAGGTCCAGGTCGTAGCCCAGGGCCGAGCCGTCGCGGTCGATGGAATTGAGGAAGATCTCGCCGGCGCCGCGCCGCTCCATCTCCCGCGCCCACTGGGCGGGATCGAGGCCGGTGGCGCGCCGTCCGCCGTCCACGAACACCTCCCAGCCGCCATCGGGCCGGGCCTGGGCGTCGATGCTGGCGACGATGCACTGGCTGCCGAAGCGGCGGGCCGCCTGTTCGATCAGGTCGGGATCGTCGAAGGCGGCGGTGTTGATGGTAACCTTGTCGGCGCCGGCGACGAGACGGACCTCGATATCATTGACGCTTTGGATGCGGCCGCCGAAGGTCAGGGGCATGAAGCAGACCTTGGCCACCGCCTTCAGCACGTTGATGGCCGAGGTGCCGGCGTAATTCTGCTGCAGGTCGTCGCGGCGCAGGTCGTGGCGGTCCTCGCCCCGGCTGATGTCCAGGATCACCAGTTCGTCCGCATTCCAGTTGGAATAGCGTTCGACCGTGCTCATGGGGTTGCCGATGACCTGATGCACCTTGAACAGCTGGCTGCGCACGATGACTCCGTGCTTCAGCAGCAATACCGGGATCAGGCGGGGGCGGGGGCCGCTATGGGTGGGGGCCGGCGGGAGGGTGGTCATTGCGCGTCCACCGTGTTGACGAAATTGGCGAGGAAGGCCAAGCCGGTATCCTGGCTCTTTTCCGGGTGGAACTGGGCGCCGAAGATGTTGTCGCGCTCGACCGCCACCGTTACCGGGCGGGGACCGAAGGCGATGGTGCCGACGCTGTGGCGGGGGTCGGCGCAATCCATGGCGTAGGAGTGGACGAAGTAGAACGACGCCCCGGGCTCCAGGCCGGCGAACAGGCGGGCGCCCGGTTGAACCTGCATGTCGCACCAGCCCATGTTGGGCACCCGCAGACCGGGGGCGGCGGGCAATTTGCGCACATGGCCGGGGATCAGGCCCAGGCCCTGGTGGGTACCGAATTCCTCGGAGGATTCCGCCAGCAGCTGCATGCCCAGGCAGATGCCGAGAATGGGCTTGCCCTGGGCGGCATGGGCGCGGATGGGGTCCACCAGCCCGTGGCGGCGCAGGGCCTCCATGCCGTCGGCGAAGGCGCCGACGCCGGGCAGCAGCAGGGATTTGGCCTGGGCCACCCGGGCCGGATCGGTGGTGACGGCAAAGGAGGCGCCCACCCGCTCCAGGGCGGTGAGGACGGACCCGATATTGCAGATGCCGCTGTCGATGATGGTGATCATGGGGACACCCGCCGGGGCAGGCGGCGCGGAATCTCGGCACGGCGCAATTCAACCAACCCCTTCTCCTCGAAGCGGCGAAGGTAGCGCGAAAGCCGGTCGAAGGGAAGGTTGTGCATAGCGGCGATGTCCAAGATGGTGTGATCGCCGTCCATGTAGCGGAACAGGCAATCCAGCAGGTGGCCCCATTGCTCGGCGTCGGCGTCCAGGTCCTTGACCACGGTGGGGTCGGGCCGCTCCATGTACAGGTCGTAATCGGGATTGGACAGGCAGATCAGGCCGTCGAAGCGCCGGGTCACCACCGCATTGTCCTCCAGCACGTCCACCACCCGCTTCAGGCAATCCAGCATCTCGTCCAGCTGGGCGGGCTGCATCAGCTCGGGGGTGTCCTGGCTGGAATGGTACTCGGCATAGGGAGCGAACTGGTCCTCGCAGCGGGTCAGCTCCACGAAGGGCACCTCGTAGCCGGGAGCCTCCCACACGGTCTCGTCGTTGCCGGCGCCCTTGCGCCACGGCACGATGGCATGGGCGCGGCTGTGATGGCCCAGCACATTGGCGAAGGCGTCGTCGATCATATGGCCGCCGGCAAAGGTGCTGGTGGCCTTGATGGCGCCGCCGGTGCCGGGCATTTCCTCAAACACGCCGCAGACCATGGCATCCACCTCGGCCCGGGGCAGGTCGCGCAGGTAGAAGACGCTGCCCAGATGCTCGGGCCCGATGACCAGGCGATAGCTGTAATGGGTATCGCGGGCCATCAGCCACTGCATCAGCCGGATCAGCACCGCTGTACCGGCAAAGCCGTCATTGGCCATGTGCGGGTGGCAATTGTTGGAATTGAAGACGATGGTCTTGTCGCTGGCGCCCTGCTTGTGGCACTGGCCCACCAGCATCTCGCCGGGAAGGGTCTCGGTCTCCAGCTCGACGCGATAGCGGCCAGGCCCCAGGGTCTGGAACACCCGATGGGGCAGGACCAGCCGCCAATCGGCGTCCCAGGGGCGGTATTGCCACATGCAATGGAACATGAAGGCGTCGGGCAGGGCGGGATTGGTCACCAGCTTGGGCCGCAGCTCCTCCCAGTCCAGATCGCCGCTGAAGGATTTGGAGTAATAGCCCACCCCCAGGCTGTTGACGGTGAAGTCGAACAGCTCGACCCCGTCCTTGAACAGCTTGGCCCGCTTCACCCGCCAGTTGCCGGGCACCTGCCAGCCGTTGTAGCGCTGGCCCGACGGAATGCGGAATAGGGTCAGCGGGATTTCCCGGCCGATGCGGGCGAACAGCGCCTCGTTGTCGTCGGCGACGACGGCGGTGCGGAACCCGCACAGGTCGTGGATCAAGGGCAACATGCTTTCATTCCTTTTTCGCCTTGGCCTGGGTATCGGCAACCCACCGGGCGGTGATGTCGGACAGTATTCTTGCGTTGTCCTGTTGGCTTAGGCCCAGTTGGTTACGGTGATAATCGTCGATGGCGGCTATCTTGGCACGGACTCCGACGCCTTCCAGCGCCGAGACGAAGGCGTGCAACCGCGCGATATCGGGCTTTTCTCCGGCCAGGATGGCGTCGATGGCCTGCTGGCAATCCTGGCGGGTGCGGATGGCGTGGGCGCCGGGGGCATAGGAGAACGCGCATTCACCAAAAAATAGGGCAGGCTTTCCCTGGAACAACGCCTCGATGCCAGCGGTGCCTGTGCACGTGGCCACGGCCAGGGCGTTGCGGATCAACGTGAAGGTGGAGACCCCGGTTTCGCACAGGCTGACCCGCGGGATGTCGGCGATCTCGTAATATTCTTCGGGATTGCGGGAAATGGCCCCTTGGGCCGGATGTTCTTTCACATAGACGGCCACATCCTCGGGCAGACATTCGACCAGAAGGCGGATCAGGTTGATCTGGTCGACGAAAGCGCCGGCTAGGGGGGCGGTGGACAATTCGGGTTGCACGGATAACGGGACGTAAACATAGCGGCGCCCCAGGTCGACCTGGGTTTGGCAACGGGTCAGGGCGGCGTTGATGAACTTTTCCTTTTTCAGGTACTTGCGAATCAGTTCGTTGTGGGTCTTTTTCTCGGGGGGTGGGGCCAGCAGGGAACGGATGATCGAACGCGCGGTCGGGCGCAGGCTGTTGCGGTAATTGTGAAAGGAAAATCCGCCAAAGGTGCTGTGCGACATGTAATGGGGATGCGGGTCGCAGTTTTTTTGCGACATGTGCTCGATCTTGGCGCGGGCGAAGTCCGACAGCGGCGCGTCTCCCGGGCGGCGCAAGGCCGCCAAGGTTTCCGATGGCAGCGATTCCACGCAATGGCGGGGGATCACGCAGCCGAAATGGGACACGTCCTCGAAGGTCAGAACCGGGATTTCCCGAACCTTGCACAATCCATAGACGACGTAATCCAGGGACACGTGGGGGATATTTGTGAAAACTGCCCCGATGACCTGTTCATGGTCGAAGACGCGGTCCCAAAAACCCAGGTGACGCAAATACACCGCGCGGCGATAGCCATAGCTGGTGTCCATCGACCGGCCGGCATGGTTGCTCAGGATGGTGGCGACGCGCAGATTGGTTATCTTGGACAGCTTGTCCATGCATTTTAGGGCTATGATCTCATAGCAGGCCATGGCGTTGACCAGGGGCTGCGGGCAGGCGGCGATGGCCTCGGGATTGTACGTGGCGTGTTGCAGGGCCGCCAAGTCCATCCACCGCACGGTCGGGTCGTCGACATAGGCATTCTCGGTCGAGACGACGATGAAGCCCAGGTCGGGACGGACGCGGCGCACGGAGCGCACAATGGCCTCGGCCAAGCCGGGGACGAAATCGACGATAAGGAGACTGGCCATGCTTTGAACTCAGCGAAGAGGGGGGGGAGGAGTACCGCGGGGCCGAAGGTGCGAACAAGCACTTCCACCCGGCGACGACATGGATGCGTGACCTAGGATGCCTTGCCCGCCATCAGGTGACACCATGGTTGGAACAAGGCGCCGCGGAACGGCAGCCGTCGATCACGCCTTGGAACAGGTCCCCACCGGTCATCCGCAGCGTCGGCAACGCGTTCTTCAGGTGATAGAGCAGGTTGCCGTTGTGGCAGCCGATGTCCAGCAGCGTCAGGTCGTCGCCGGCCGGCAGGTTGTCCTTGATCAGGGCGCTGGTGACCCTGTCGCTTTCGCGCATATCGCGGCGATATTTCTTTTGGTATTCCACATAATCAGAGTTCATGTACTGGGTGGAACCGACGATTTCAGCCATGATCGGTCTGTTTCCTCAGACAAGGGGTCAAGGTCGTGACGAATGCGAGGGGGAGCACCCTCGCATTCGTCGTTTAGACGGAACTTTTCTGGGCCATGTCCATCAAGCGAAAGCCGGGGCGCTTTTCCACCTGTTCCGAAGTGTAGGCGAGAACAACCCCGGCGTCGGGAACCCCGTCTTCTGGCAGGAAGAAACCGACGTCGTGGCGGGGCAGCCAACGGACGTACCAGCGTCGGCCAGTCGCGGCCATCCAGTCATGGACCGAGGACAGCGTGGGGATGACCACGTCTTCGCCATGGACGGTGGTGCGCTGGGTTGCCGCTTCGGCCTCGCAGGCGCGCAAGGCCAGCACGCAGCCTTGGGCCGGCCCCAAGTCGACGGCGTCAAGCGACGGGGGGGCGTCGTGCTGCGGGCGCAGACCCAGCACCGAGTTGATGATCACCACGCTGCGTTGGTCCAGTTCGGACGGGGTCAAGGGCTGGTGACGCACTTGCAGCGGCCAATCCTCCGCCGGATGCATGACCGCCAGATGATGGTCGTGCTGATGGTCGTTGAGATGCACCACATAATCGAAATCACCGATCACCGCGTGGGCCAGCTTCATTTCCTCGAACAATAGGGCGCAATCGCTGCCGAAGTCGTGGAACCGCGGGTGGCTGAACTTGGCGGCCTTGACCAGCTCGACGACGTCGTCGGTAAGCAAGCGATGGCGCCATTGACCGATCTCGATCTTGGACAGCAGCCCTTCGTACTGTTCGGTGCGGGCGACGCGCAGGGCAACCAGCAGGCTGTAGTTCAAGGCGATTTCCAGGCTGAAATCCTGCAGGGGCATGAAATGCACCGGCAACGACGAGCCCTTGGGATAGATGAATTTTCCGGCAGACCAAATCAAGGACTTCATCACATTTCCCCAAAATCGATAGGGTTCAAGCCGTCGACCACGTAATCCTTGCCGCAGAACACCAGGGTGTAACTGCCCAACAGATCCAGGCGTTCGTCCGAAATCCCCATATAACTGCTGGTCTGGGTCGACGAGCGTTCCGGGGTGAAGTCGGCGTAATAGAAACTGCCCTTGGCGGCATAACGCTTGGCCAGGACGTTCAGGTCCTTGACCGAGAAGAAATAGTTGGGAAAACCGGCGTGGTTGATGGCCCAAAAGCCCTGGGATTCGCCGGTGATCCACAGGACCAGCACAGTAGCGTGACGGGTGGCGTCGATCAGGCGGTTCAGGGCGTGGACCGGATCCTGCACGTGGTTGACCACGCCGATGCTCATGGAAAAATCCATCGAATCGGCGGGCAGGGTGATGTCGCTGCCTTCGGCCAGGGTCAGTTGGAAATCCGCCGCCGGGGCCTTGGGGTGCAGCAGGCGGGCGGCGCTGAGCGCCAAGGGTGAGATGTCCAGGCCGTAATAGGACAGGCAATCCTGGGCCGAGCGGCCACAATAAGCGGCCAGCATCTGGTCGATCATTTCGTAATGTTCGGCCACCGTGCAACCGTGGTCGAACAGCTTGGCGCGCGGCCCGGCGCCGCTGCCGACAAAGCGGTCGATCATCTTGGTCAGCAGCGTGTCGACCAGGATCGAGCGGCCCAGCAACACCGGCAACTGAACGGCGGCGCCCTGTCCCGAGAACATGGCGGCCACCGCCTCGCGCACCGGCTGCGAGCGGTATTTGATCAGCTTGTCGATATAGCCGCCGCAATTTTGGATGTGGCGGTCGGACGGAAACTCGTATTCGTGGCGGATGCCGCCATCCTCGGCCAGGAATTGCAGCTTGGTCTGGATATCCAGGGCGATGACCGAGTTGTCGCCGGAAGCGTTCGCCCCCTCGGCGAAGGTACTGAAATTGGGGTTCACGTTTTTCAGTTGGAAGCGCTTGGACATGGCGATCACTCTGCTAGGGGGCCGTTGGCCTCGGGATACCCAAAAAATCTGCCGGCCTGGACCGCGCCCGCCTCAGGCGCGGGTCCATGGGCGGTCACCGCCAGATGAAGTCGACGGTGCCGATCCGGCGTTGGCCGCTGTGGATGGAACTGCGGGCCAACAGCGAAGACGCGATCCGTTTTTCCGCCACCACCGACAAGGTCTGGGCGGGATCAGGGGTGGTTTCCATGTCCAACGCCATGAACACCCAACGCCCCGGCTGGGTTATGGGCCAGATTTGGTGCAGAAGATGTTTGTTGAGCGAGACCACCACGGTGGGCAGGCCGAACGGCGGTTGCCGGTCCACGCTGATGCGTTCCCCGTCGATGGAGGCCGGGCCGGTGATCAGGGTTTCGTCGAATGGCGCACGCTGTTCGGGGTCAAGCGCCGGGCCAGGGTAAACCAGCAGGCAGCCGCTGTTCGTGGGGTTGCGCCAATGATATTCCGCTCCCGGCGTCACGCCGTCGCGGGGGGTGGCGCACAGATCCAGGCGATTGGTGGTGAAACGAGAGCGGACCTTGAACGTGAACTGGGGTTCGATGCCGCGATGGCCCTGGATGGCTTCCAGCATGCTGGGGCCTTGCAGATAGCCGCGGGCGCCCAGGAAGGGCACCACCAAGGGTGTGTCAGGGCTGGTTGTCATAGCACACCTTCATTTCCCCGACGGGGCCGTCCATGGGGATTTCCCCCTGCCGGAAATTGGGGGGGGCCTGGAGATACGCCCACATGTTCTCGTCAAGATAGCGCATCATCTGGGCGAACGCCGCCTGCGCCGGAATGCAATAGGTCATGGTGCGTCCGGTTTTGACCTGGCGGGCGTGGCCTTCGGCCAGGAACCGGGCCTTGACGTCGTAGACGGCGTTGACGATGGAATAGTCCAGGTAACGGACATGCATGACGAAGTCGCCGGGCACCCGCTGGCCCTGGGCGATGACCGGGGCCCGGTACAGTTTGATGTACTGATAGGGCATGCCGTACATGGCTTCCACGTGATGCAGGAAGGTCATGCCGCCTTCGACGTCACTGGCAATGCCCAAGGTCAGGATCTTGGCGTTGGCGCGGTGCAGCCGCCCCCAGGGGGAATCATAGCCGAAGCCGCTGAAATGGTTGCCGCCGCACAATTCCTCGGCGCGCGGCCCCAGGCCGGTGACCGAGACGATGGGATGCATGGAGCGCACGGCGCCCGGGCGGGTGCGCAGATATTCGCTGAACATGTCGGTGCGCGACGGCGATTCCTCGCGCACGAAGGGGGTGCCGTAACGCCCGTAATCCTCGAAAGAGGTGCAGCAGGTGATGGTGCCGGTGGGGCCGATCACCTCTTGCAGGGCTTCCAGGTAAAAACCGCATTGGCCGTCGCGGGTCAGCGGCGCCTCGACCGGGCCGATGCGGCGCAGGTCGCTTTGCACGTGGACGACGTCGCCGGGGGCGATGTTCAGCGCGCGCAGGGCTTCGACGATTTCGGATTTGGGCAACAGCCGCATGATGGCATCAACCCTTCAGGTGGCCGACCAGCTTGCGCACGCGGTAATATCCCTCGCCCACCAGGTCGATGTCCTCGGGGAAAGCCTTGCCGAAGGCCTGTTCCACTTCCAGCATGAACACCATGCCGTCCAGGGAATCCAGGATGCCTTCCTCGATCATGTCGGTGTCCAGGGTGATCTGCACCGGCTTTTTCACCACCTTTTCCAGGATGGCGGCCAACTGCGCCAGGATGTCGGTGTCGCTCATGGTCATGCTCCAAATCGGATGATGTTGCTGGCCCAGGAAAGGCCGACGCCGAAGCCGCTGACCAGCACGGTGGCCGGCGCGCAACGGCCGTCGCGCAGCAATTCCTCAAGCACCAAGGGAATGGTGGACGAAACCGTGTTGCCGGTTTCGGCCAGGGTGATGGGCATGCGTTCGGGGGGCAGGCCCATGCGGTCGCGCAGGGTTTCCAGCAGGTAGCGGCTGGCCTGGTGGAATACGAAGAAATCGACCTCGTCGCGGCTCAGGCCGTTGCGGCCCAGGCAGGAATCGACGGTGCCGGCGACCCGGGTCATCATGAAGTTGAAGATGGCGCGGCCGTTCATGTGCAGGAATCGGTCGGCTTCGGCCGGGTCGGCGGCCGGGGTGCCGTCCAGGTGGGCCAGCGGCTGGGCCGAGCCTCCGGCACGCACGATCAGGTTGCCGGCGCCGCCGCCATCGGTGCCGAAATCGCCCCGTCCGATCACGCCGCGTCCGTCGGCGCGCAGCCAGGTGGCGCTGGCGGCGTCGCCGAACAGGCCGGCCACGTCGCGGTTCGCCCGGCTCATGCATTTGGAATAAGGATCGCAGGTGACGATCAACGCCTCGTCGATGCCTTCGGCCAACATGAAGCCCTTGGCCACCGACAGGGCATAGACAAAGCCCGAACAGCCCAGCGACACGTCGAAACAGGCCGTGGTGGGGGCCAGTCCCAAGCGATGTTGCAGCAGGGCTGAATTGTGCGGCAACTGGTGGTCGGGATTCTGCGTCACCACGATCAGCAGGCCGACGCGGGCGGGGTCGAAATCGGGATTGGCGGCGGCCAGGTTGCGCACGGCCCGTTCCGACAGGTCGGTGCCGGTTTCGCTGGCGGCCAGGAAACGGCGGTGGTGGACGCCGATCTTGTCGGCCAGCATGGATTGCGGCAGCCCGCACCAGGATTCGATGGTGGGGTTGTCGACGACCCAATCGGGCAGGGTGCTGGCGACGGCCTTGATGTTCATCGGGTTCCCCTTACGGTGTGCCGGCGAAGAAGCCGCGCAGCGTGAACTTGCCGCTGGGTTCGCGCAAACGCTCTAGGTCCATGACCGCCAGCCCGGCCCGCTCGGCGGTCATGGCCAGCGAGGCGTGGGAAAAGACGTGGTGGTGTTCGATGAAATATTCCTCGCGCCCCGGCCCGTCAATGGCGGCGACGACGTCGGGCACCTCCACATAGACGAAGCCGCCCGCCGCCAGCAGCGCCCCGGCCTTGGCCAGCATGGGGACCGGGGCCTCCACATGCTCGATGACCTTGTTCAGGGTGATGACGTCGAACGGACCCAGGGTGGCGGCGTCGACGGCGAAGAAATCGGCGGTCACCGCCCGCACGCCCACCACCTCGGTCAGATGGCGCCCGGCCTGGGGATCGGGGTCGAGGGCGGTGACGTTCCAGCCCGCCTGCTTCATGCCGTGGGGAAACACCCCGAGCCCGGCGCCGATATCCAGCAGCCGGGGCACGATTCCGGGGGCAAAATGACCGACGGCGAAGTCCACGACCCGGCGCACGCGCCCGGCATTGTCCGAGCGTTCCGGCGGCAGGGCGATGATGCGCTCGAAGGTGGCCCGCATCTTCGGGCCGTAGGTCTGCTCCACATAGGCGCCGCCGTAAAGGCCGGACAGGTCCAACTCGTGGTCGGAGAATTCGTGCCGGCAGATGCCGCAGCGCCAGTAGGTGCGGCGGTAGTCCTGGCCCTTGAGGTCGAAGGCGGTCTCGCCCGCCGGGGCGGCGTCGTAGGTGAAGCTGGTGGCGCCGGTCCGGCGCTCGCACGGGCAATGCAGGGTGGGGCGGGTCCTGGTCATGGAGCCAGCTTCGCCCGGACCGCGCCGCAGGCGGCGGTATTGTCCAGCCACGCCACCACCGCCAGATTCTCCTGCCGGCAATAGGCGTCGAACAGCTCCTCCTTGCCCGCTTCCACCAGCAGCAGGAAATAGCGGCCGGTGCCGCGGTTGACGATGAGCACGGCGCGCAGGCCGAACTGTTCGAGGCGGCCGTTGAGCGAGGGCGTGGCGTAAAAGCCCCAATCCTTGCGGGCCACGTCGTATTCGCCGCCGGATTCGGTGACCAGGGTCACCTGCTCGTCGGGCGCCAGGGCCAGGGTGCCGCAATCCTTCATGTCGAATATGACGGAATTGCCGACCGGGAAGGTGCGGGGCGGGTCTTTCGGGCTGAACTTCATGACCAGTGCCAATCCTTGATCAGGAAATCGGGAATGTGCCACAGGCCGTCGGGGCGGCGGCTCCACACCTTGGTGTTGCGGAAGGTCTCGGCGGCGCCGTAGAAGCGCTCCGAAGGGATGCCGGCGAAGGCGCAGAAGCTGGCGATATCGTCCCTGGGGGTCTGGTCGCCGGTGCGGCCGATGATCTCCACCGCCTGTTCGCGGGTCATGCGGCCGTTGCGGATTTCCAGGGACAGATTGTCGAACAGACGGGTAAAGCCGAACTTGTACCACTTCATCCAGTGATGGATGGAGATGAAGTCGTCGTCGATATCGGCGAAGTCGTAATAGCCCGTGCGCGCCCGGCCGGTATCGGCCTCGAAGCCGTGCAAGGCGGCGACGCGGCGGGTCTCCTCCGGGTCCCAGGGCAGGTAATAGCCCAGGAAGATGGCGCGCACGCCGCTGGCGCTCAGTTCGGCCTCGGTGGGGCCGAAATAGGCGGCAAGGTCCTTGGCCGACAGCTCGTCGTCCACCCAGTCGGCGGCGGTGGTGCCGTGGGTGACGCCATAGGTGCGCAGCCATTCGGCGTCCAGGCGGAACCCGGTATGGGCGTCGTTGGCGCTGCCGTACTCAAAGGCGGAATTCTCGCCCCACACCACCAGGGGAATGCGGAAGCGGGCGGCGATGGTCAGGGGAATATTGAACAGGGCCATGTGCATGGGCACGGCGGTGGAGCCGAAGCGCTCGAAGGCCTTGACCATGAAGCGGGCCTCGACCTTGGGGTCGATGCGGTAGTCGATGTGGTCGACGCCCAGCGAGATCAGGTTGTCCAGATTGCGCTGGCCGATGGCGGTGCGGGCCGGGGTCTTCCAGGTCACCGCCAGGGGGCGCAGGCCCAGCTCCAGGCAGCGGATGGTCTGCCAGGTGCTGTCCTTGCCGCCCGACACCGGGATCAGGCAGTCATAGCCGCCGCTGGCCGCCTTGGCCCAGGCCGCCACGTCGCGCAGCTGGCCGGCGCGCTGGTCCCAGTCGATATGGCGCTTGGTGCCGTGGCTGTGGCAGGCGTTGCAGATGCCGTCTGGCCCGATCACCAGATTGGGGCGGCTGTCGGGCAGTACGCAGGAGCGGCACCACCTCATGTCTGGAACTCCTCAAGGAACAGCTTGGCGTTGATGAAGTTGAACAGGAACTTGGACTGGCTGTTGGCCAGGCTGGCCTTGTCCAGCATCTCGGCGATGCGGTCCTTGCGCAAGACCTCGAACACCGGGCTGTCGGCCAGCAATTCGGCGCGGATGGCGGGGTCGGCCACGTCCAGGTAATCCAGGATGGGGGCGTTGAAGCCCACCTTGCGCGGATTGTCCAAGATGGCGTCGGGAGCAAGGCCGCGCACGCAGTCGCGCAGCACCGCCTTGGCCCGTCCGCCCCGGATCAGGTGGCGGGTGGGGATGGACTGGCACCAGTCGAACAGGGCGGTATCGAGGAACGGCGAGCGGTTCTCGATGGAGAAGTACATGGCGTTGAGGTCGTCCTCGTGCAGGATCACCGGCACGCTTTCCGCCCGCAGCTCGTTGGCCATGCGGTTGCGCAGCAGAGGCTCGGCCACGCACATCTCGGCGAAGGGCTCGGCGAAGGGCGTGGTCAGGAACCGGGCGAAGGCGGCGGCGTCCAGATAGATATGGTCGCGGCATTGCGGCCGGTCGATCAGATAGGACGGGTCCTGCAGGAAGGGATTGCGCACGATGGGCGCAACGACCTCGCGCCATTCGGCCAGGGCCTGGGCGTGGCGCACCGGGTCTTCCAGGGCCATGGCCGCCAGATAGGCGTTGTGGTGGTCGAAATAGCCGCTGAACATCTCGTCGGCGGCGGTGCCGCTGACCGAGACCTTGTAGCCGGCCTTGGCCACCTCGGCCATCAGCCGCCACTGGGCGTAATAGGTGATGGTGTAGACCGGGGCGTCGTGATAGCGCACCAGCTCGCGCAGATTGGGCAGGAAGTCGCGGGTATCCACCGCCACCGGCGTGTGGCGCAGGCCCAGCTCGCGCACCGCCGTTTCCACCATGTCCCGTTCCTCGTAGCGGGAATCGGTGTTCATGATGGTGAAGCCGTGGACGTCGTAGCCCAGCTCGCGCTTGGCGATGCCGATCAGGGCGTTGGAATCGATGCCGCCCGACAGGCAGAAGGCGATGGGCACGTCGGCGCGCAGGCGCAGCTCCACCGAGCGGATCAGCCGCTGGCGGGCGCCGGCCACCGCTTCCTCGTAGCTCATCTCCTGGGCGGTCGGGCCGAAGGCCGGCGACCAGAACGGATAGGAATCCCAGCGCCCCCGGGGGCTGATCACGCCCACATGGCCGGCGGGCAGCTCCTCCAGCCCTTCGAAGAAGGTGTCGCCGGTCTTGTAGAGGGCCTTGTAGCCGTTCACCAGATAACGGCGGAGATGGCGCAGGTTGATGGGCGGCTGGCGTCCGGCCAGGGCGAAGATGAACTTGGCCTCCGAGCCGAAATAGACGCCGCCATCGGCCTCGCGCAGCAGGTACAGCGGCTTTTCGCCGAAGCGATCGCGGGCCAGCAGCAGGCTGCCGTCGCCGGCGGCCCAGGCCAGGGCGAACATGCCCTCGCAGGCGCCCAGGGCCTCGGCGCCCCGGCCGTCCAGCAGGCGGGCCAGCACTTCGGTGTCGCTGGTGCTGGCCAGGGGCGGCCCCTGGCGCTCCAGCTCGGCCCGCAGCTCCAGGTAATTGTAGATCTCGCCGTTATAGGACAGCACGCCGCCGCCCTGGACGAAGGGCTGGTTGGCGCGCGGGTCCAGGTCCAGGATGGCCAGACGCGAATGCAGCAGATGCACGTGGCGGCCCTGGGCCGACTGGCCATGGGTCGCCGCCCGGGCGTCGGGGCCGCGCCGGCCCATCAGCTCCAGGCAGGCCCTGATCCGCTCGTCGGGCAGCGGCCGGGGGCCGCTATATCCTGCGATTCCACACATGAGTGCGCCTTTACTGTTCGAACATGTCCAGGGCGAGGCGGTCGCCCGCCGCCACCGGGCGCGTCAGGCGCCGCCCCAAAATCCGCCATTCCGCGCCGGGAGCCATGCCGCCGGCCGGACGCAGCCAGGCCAGATCGCCCAGGCCGAGCACCGTGCCCGCCGGCAGGTCGGCGGCGGCGCAGAGGGAGCGGCGGGCGGCCTGGGCGGTGGCTTCCTCGCCCGGCATCACCCGCTTGACCCCGTCGCCCAGCAGGGCATTGGCCTCGGCCACCCGCTCGACCAGGGCCTTCAGCTCGTGGGGCTCCGCCGACAATTGATGGTCGCGGAACTCGGACTGGGTCTTGGACAGGGTGAAATGCTTCTCGATCACCCGGGCGCCCAGGGCCACGGACAGCACCGCCGCCTCGATCCCCAGGGTGTGGTCGGAATAGCCCACCACGTGACCCAGCCCGGCCAGGGTGCGGATGGCGCGCAGATTGGCCTGGTCGGCCGGGGTGGGATAGGACGACACGCAATGGAGCAGGACCAGGCCGGGATCGGCGATGCCGGCCTTGGCCCAGGCCCGGCACAGGGTGCCGGCGGAAAAGGCGGCGCCGTCCAGATCGGTCATGCCGGTGGACAGGATCACCGGCAGGCCGGTGGCGGCGATGCGGTCCAGCAGGACGACGTGGTCGTTGTCGCCCGACGCCACCTTCATGGCCGGGACCAAAGGCGCCAGCAGATCGACCGCGTCCAGGCTGAAGGGGCTGGACATGAACATGATGGCGTTGTCGCGCGCCACCTGGGCCAGCCGGACGTGATTTTCCGCCGACAGCTGATAGCGGCCCAGCTGGGCCAGCCGCGCCGGCTGGTCGGGGGCGACCAGATGGGCGGGGATGATGCTCTGGAACTTGACCGCATGGGCGCCGGCCTGGGCGGCCTGGGCGATCATCTCCTCGGCCAGGGCCATGTCGCCCTCGTGGTTGTTGCCGATCTCGGCAACGATCAGCACGTCCCGATCCAGATCAATGGGTCCGATTTTCACGATGCGGTCTCCGCAGGACAGGAATAGCCGGGCGCCGAGCCATGATGGTGCAGGACCTGGGCGGCGCCGTGGAATTTGAGGCCCAGACCCTCGTACAGGCGGGCTGAGGGAATGTTGGCGGCCTGGGTGCCGACCAGCAGGCCGGTGGGGCGGCGGGCATCGCCGGTGCCGTTGGCCTGGGCGAAGCCGATCATGGCGCGGGCCAGACCCCGGCGCGTCGCTCGGGGATGGGTGGCGATCAGGTCGATGACCAGCCGTCCCTGCTGGTCCCACAGCAATTGCAGGAAGCCGGCCACGGCGCCGTCCACCTCGGCCACCACCATGCCGTCGCCGCGTTTGCCGCCGAAGTAATTGCCGGCCCATTCCGCCTTGACGCGGTGGGCCAGGGCGTCGGGCAGGACCGGGTCCAGGTGGAAGCGGGTATAGAGGAAGGACTGACCGGCGACGGCGCGCACCGCCGCTTCATCCCCGGGGCGGGCGAAGCGGACGCGCGGGTCGGCGGCGGGGGCGTCCAGGCGGCCGGCGTCGAAGGTCAGGGCGGTGTCGACCACGCGAAAGCCCAGGTCCTGCAGGGCGAAGGCCCGGGCCATGTCCGTGCAGGCCACCTTGGCGGTGATGAAGACGGCGCCGGTCAGGCAGGCTGGATCGCAGATGGGCGCCGCCAGACGGAAGGCCGGCCGCCCCAACAATCCCCCCAGCCACGGATCGGCGACCAGCGGGCCGCCGCCTGCGCCGGCTTGACTCACGGGGCGGTACCGGGCTTGGCGAACGCCTCGGGCATGCGGGCGGCCAAGTCCTTGTACCAGTTGATGTAGTTGACGTAGCCCTTTTCCAGGGGGAAGGCGGGCTCGTAGCCCAGCAGCTCGCGCGCCTTGTCGATGCACAGGGTGCCGCGTTCAGGCATCAGGCTGTCGCGGGGATTGTGGCTGACCTGCACCGCCGGGAAATGGGCCTTCAGGATATCGGCCATCTGGTTCAGCGAGCGGGCCGAGCCGTAGGTGATGTTGAAGATTTGGTTATGGGACTTTTCCGTGGCGATGGCGCGGCAGATGCCCTGGATCAGATCTTCGATATAGGTGAAGTCCAGCTGGTCCGTGCCGTCGCCGTTGACGGTGACGTTCTGGCCCCGCACGGCGTTTTCGATGAAGGCCTGACCCACCCGGCGGCTGACGCAGCGCTCGCCGTACAGGGCGCTGGGGCGGATGATGGTGTAGGGCATGCCGAACACCTGATTATAGGCGATCACCAGCTTCTCGCCTGCGTATTTCAGGGCGCCGTAGATGCCCATGGGGTCGCAGACCCGGTCCTCGACCACGGCCTCGCCGTCGAAATTGCCGTAGACCATGGACGACGAGAAATAGATGAAATGCGGCAGGAACCCGCGCGAACTGTCCAGGGCGTTTTCCAGCGTCCGCATGGAATGGTCGAAGGTGCTGTAGGGGTCCTTGTTGGAGCGGTTGGCATGGGCTACCGCCGCCAGCTGGACGACCACGTCCGGGTGGATGGCCTGCAGCCGCGGCGACAGCAGGGAATAGTCACGGGCGTCCAGGATGTGCAGGGGAATGCCCAGATGGCGCAGCAGGTCCAGGCGCTCGTTGATGAAGCTCATGTACAGGCGGGAATTGGGGTGCACGCCGTCGGAGAACGCCCCCATATTGTTGACCTGCAGGCCGTCGATGATGTGCGGCTCGGCACCCAGGGCATGCAGCTTGAGAGCCATGTTGTGACCGATGAAGCCCGCGCCACCGATCAGCGCGACTTTCTTGCCAGTAAGATCAACATTCACCGTGCTGTTTCCTTTAATGCCAAGGTTCGGGCCACCGTGCCGGAACCGGGTGCCGCCGCATCAGATGTGTTTGTAAACACTCATATGCCGCCCCGCAACCGGATTGCCCCGCCACATGTTCACGGCGCGAACATTACGCCTGCCGGCCTGGAGTGTCAATTGAAGGCACCGGCGCCGGACGGGCGTGATCAGCCGGCCTGACGCCGGAACCACTCATAGGCCACGGCCAGCCCGTCGCGGAGCGGGGTCTTGGCGCTCCAGCCCAGGGCGCGCAGCCGGGACACGTCCATGACCTTGCGCGGCATGCCGTCGGGCTTGGTCAGGTCGCAGGCGAAGTCGCCGGTAAAGCCGATGGTATCGGCCACCGCCCCGGCCAGCTCGCGGATGGAATGCTCGATGCCGGTGCCCACGTTGATGTGCGGCTCGTCGGAATAATGGCCCATGATGTGGACCAGGGCGTCGGCCAGATCGTCGCAGAACAGGAACTCGCGCACCGGCTCGCCCGTGCCCCACAGGGCGACGCTGGACGCCCCGGCCATCTTGGCGCCGTGGATGCGCTGGATCAGCGCGGCGACCACATGGCTGTTCTCCGGGTGGTAATTGTCGCCGGGGCCATAGAGGTTGGTGGGCATGGCCGAGACGAAATCATCCCCGTACTGGCGCCGGTAGGTCTGGCACATCTTGATGCCGGCGATCTTGGCGATGGCATAGCCTTCGTTGGTGGGCTCCAGCGGGCCGGTCAGCAGCATGTCCTCGGTCATGGGCTGGGCCGCCATGCGCGGATAGATGCAAGACGAGCCCAGATAGACCAGCTTCTCCACCTTGGCCAAATGGGCGGCATGGATGGTGTTGGCGGCGATCATCAGGTTGTCGTAGAGGAAATCGGCGGGATACTGGGAATTGGCCAGGATGCCGCCGACCTTGCCGGCGCAGACGAACACCGCCTGGGGCCGGTTGGCCTGGACCCAGGCCTGGACGGCGGCCGGGTCGCGCAGATCGACCTGGGCGCGATCCACGGTCAGGATCCGGCAATTCTCCCGCTGCAGGCGGCGCACCAGGGCCGAGCCGGCCATGCCGCGATGGCCGGCGACCCAGACCCGCTTGCCCTCCAGCGCGGAGGAAATCATCGGCCGGATTCCGCCTGGGCCGCCGCCAGATCGGAGCGGACCATCTCCTCGATCAGCTGCTGGAAGCTGGTGGTGGCCGTCCAGCCCAGCTTGGCCTTGGCCTTGCTGGCATCGCCCAGCAGCAGCTCGACCTCGGTGGGGCGGAAATAGCGGCTGTCCACCCGGATCACCACCTTGCCCGTGGCGGTATCGGTGCCGGTCTCGTCGACGCCGCTGCCCTGCCAGACGATGGTGTGGCCCAGCACGGCGAAGGCCCGTTCGAGGAATTCGCGCACGGTATGGCATTCGCCGGTGGCCAGGACGAAATCCTCGGCCTCGGTCTGCTGGAGGATGCGCCACATGCCGTCCACGTAATCGCGGGCATGGCCCCAATCGCGCTTGGCGTCCAGGTTGCCGATGTAAAGGGCGTCCTGGCGGCCGAGATGGATGGCGGCCACGGCGCGGGTGATCTTGCGGGTGACGAAGGTTTCGCCGCGGATGGGGCTTTCGTGGTTGAACAAAATGCCGTTGGCGGCGAACAGCCCATAGGCCTCGCGGTAATTGACGCAGATCCAGTAGGCGTACAGCTTGGCGGCGGCATAGGGGCTGCGCGGATAGAACGGCGTGGTCTCGGTCTGGGGGATTTCCTGGACCTTGCCGTACAGCTCCGAGGTCGAGGCCTGATAGAAGCGGGTCTTCTTGTCCAGGCCGAGGATACGGATGGCCTCCAGCAGGCGCAGCGTGCCCAGGGCGTCGGCGTTGGCGGTGTATTCCGCCGTCTCGAAGCTGACCTGCACGTGGCTTTGCGCCGCCAGGTTATAGATCTCGTCGGGCTGGGTTTCCTGCACCAGGCGGATCAGGTTGGTGGCGTCGGTCATGTCGCCGTAATGCAGGTGGAACGGCACCCCGCTTTCGTGGGGGTCGTGGTAGAGGTGGTCGATCCGGCTGGTGTTCAGCGAGGACGCGCGCCGCTTCACCCCGTGCACGGTGTAACCCTTGGACAAGAGCAGTTCGGCCAGATAGGCGCCGTCTTGCCCGGTGACACCGGTGATGAGTGCGGTTTTCGAGGTCATCATGTCCTTCGTCAGGCGGCCAGAACCCGCCTTGTGGAGTCAATTCCAGGGAATGCGTCTATAGGGGGGGCGCCGGCCTGTCAAGGCGGCCTCCGCGCGGCGCCAGTCACCGGCGCCGTGGGCATGGCGAAAGCTTCGGGGCGAAAAGGCGGCGGACATGGGCCGCAGCATAACCCTTCACAACCGTGGTTGGTAGCGGTAAAAATCACCCGGTCCGTCCCGTCCGGGGTGGTGTGTCGGCTGCCTGACGGAGGATTATCGATGACGGCCAAGGGCCTGCGGACGCTGCTGTGCGTGGTTGGTGCGCGGCCCAATTACATGAAGATCGGTCCCGTCCTCGCCGCCCTGGACGCTGTGCCGCGCTTTCGCACCGTCCTTATCCATACCGGTCAGCATTACGACCCCCAGATGAACGACGCCCTGTTCGCCGACCTTGGCATCCGCGCCCCCGATGTCAATCTGGCGGTGGGCTCGGCCAGTCATGCGGTGCAGACCGCCCAGGTGATGATGCGGTTCGAGCCGGTGGTGACCGGCGCCGCCGATCCGGTGGTGCTGGTGGTGGGCGACGTCAATTCCACCCTGGCCTGCGCCCTGGTGGCGGCCAAGCTGGGGGTCAAGGTCGCCCATGTGGAGGCGGGCCTGCGCTCGGGCGACCGCGCCATGCCCGAAGAGATCAATCGTATCCTCACCGACCAGCTGTCCGACTGGCTATTCTGCACCGAGGCCGAGGCGCTGGACAATCTCAGGGCCGAGGGCATCGATGCCGGGCGCGTCCATCTGGTGGGCAACGTCATGATCGACACCCTGCTGGGCAATCTGAAGCGGGCGGTGCCGGCCGCCGCGACCCTGGCCGGCAGCGGCGTCGACGCCTCCTCCTACGGGCTGGTGACCCTGCACCGCCCGGCAAATGTGGACGACGAAGGGGTGCTGGCCGGTCTGGTCGATTCCCTGGTCGCCATCGCCGCCCATTTGCCCCTGGCCTTTCCCTGCCATCCCCGCACCCGCCAGCGGCTGGAGGCCTTCGGCTTCCTCGACCGCCTGCGCGCCGCTCCCATCGCCCTGCTGGAGCCCCAGGGCTATCTCGCCATGCTGGGGCTGATGGCCGGCTCCCGGCTGATGCTGACCGATTCCGGCGGTATCCAGGAGGAGACCACGGCGCTCGGCGTGCCCTGCCTGACGCTCCGCGACAACACCGAGCGCCCCATCACCGTGGACGAGGGCACCAATACCCTGGTCGGGCGCGATCCGAAGGCGATCATGGCCGCCTTCGCCGACTGGCGGGCCACCGGCGGCAAGGGCGGGCGGGTGCCGGCCCTGTGGGACGGCCGGGCCGCCGAACGCATCGCCCGCATTCTCGACGCCGAGGCTTGATATCAGCCCGCGTTGAGCGGACCTCATCGCGGGCTGCCAGGCCCAAGGGGCCGCGCGCCTTGTGGCGCGGGAGGCAAGGACGCACGGCGTCCGCCCGCCGTATGAGGGCCCAGCCTTTGGTGGTGGAAAAGACTGGTGGGCGCTCGGGCGGGCATGCTATAGCCCGGTCGAATTTCCCATCACCCACGAGGGTTTAGGCCGATGTCCGATCTGCGACCCGTTCGCCGCGCGCTCCTTTCCGTTTCCGACAAGACCGGTCTGGTGGCGTTCGCCCGCTTTCTCAGCCAGTCCGGCGTGGAGCTGCTCTCCACCGGCGGCACGGCCAAGGCCATGCGCGATGCCGGCCTGGCGGTGATCGACGTTTCCGACTTCACCGGCTTTCCCGAGATGCTGGACGGCCGGGTCAAGACCCTGCACCCCAAGGTCCATGGCGGCCTGCTGGGCATCCGCGGCAACGCCGAGCACGAGGCGGCCATGAACGCCCACGGCATCCAGGCCATCGACCTGCTGGTGGTGAATCTCTATCCCTTCGAGGAGACGGTGGCCAAGGGCGCCGATTACGACACCTGCGTCGAGAATATCGACATCGGCGGCCCCGCCATGATCCGCGCCGCCTCCAAGAACCACGATTCGGTCACCGTGGTGGTCGACGTCGAGGATTACGCCGTGGTCCAGGCGGAGATGGAGGCCAACAAGGGCGCCACCACGCTCGGCCTGCGCAAGCGCCTCGCCGCCACCGCCTATGCCCGCACCGGCGCCTACGACGCCGCCATCAGCCAGTGGTTCGCCAAGGAACTGGGCGACACCTTCCCCCGCCGCGTGGTGGTGGCGGGCGAGCTGAAGCAGGCCCTGCGCTATGGCGAGAACCCCCATCAGGCCGCCGCCTTCTACACCAACGGCACCACCCGCGCCGGCGTCGCCACCGCCCGCCAGCTGCAGGGCAAGGAACTCAGCTACAACAACCTGAACGACACCGACGCCGCCTTCGAGCTAGCCGCCGAGTTCGACGAGCCCGCCATCGCCATCATCAAGCACGCCAATCCTTGCGGCGTGTCCGTGGGCACCGACCTGAAAAGCGCCTATCTCCGCGCCCTGGCCTGCGACCCGGTCTCGGCCTTCGGCGGCATCGTCGCCATGAACCGCCGCCTGGACAAGGTCACCGCCGAGGAGATCGCCAAGCTGTTCACCGAGGTGGTGATCGCCCCCGAGGCCGATGACGACGCCGTCGCCGTCTTCGCCGCCAAGAAGAACCTGCGCCTGCTGGTCACCGGCGGCATGCCCGATCCGTCCTCGCCCGGCATGACGCTGCGCCCGGTGGCCGGCGGCTATCTGTTCCAGACCAAGGACAACGGCCGCGTCATGGCCGCCGACCTCAAGGTGGTGACCAAGCGCGCCCCCACCGAGCGCGAGCTGAAGGACCTGCTGACCGCCTTCCGCATCTGCAAGCACGTTAAGTCCAACGCCATCATTTACGTCAAGGACGGTGCCACCGTCGGCATCGGCGCCGGCCAGATGAGCCGGGTCGATTCCTCGCGCATCGCCGCCTGGAAGGCCCAGGAGGCGGCGACCGCCGCCGGTCTCGCCCAGCCCCAGACCATCGGTTCGGTGGTGGCGTCCGACGCCTTCTTCCCCTTCGCCGACGGCTTGCTGGCGGCGGCGGCGGCGGGAGCGACGGCGGTGATCCAGCCCGGCGGCTCCATGCGCGACGCCGAAGTCATCGCCGCTGCCGACGAACAGGGCCTGACCATGGTCTTCACCGGCATGCGCCACTTCCGGCACTAGGCTGATTCGACATTCAGGCACACCACAGGGGTAGTGTTGCGAGACAAAGGAAGGCCATGAAGTTGGCGACCTTGCGATCGTAACGTGTCGCAATACGGCGGAAGTGCTTGAGTTTGTTGATGGCCCGCTCGACGAGGTTCCGCTTTTTGTAGATGCGTGCATCAAAATCGCGGATACGCTTCATGCACGAGCGCCGCGGAATGATGGGTTGGGCACCGCAGGCCTCGACCGCGTCGAGAATAGCGTGAGAATCGTAGCCCTTATCCGCCAAGAAATAGCGGGGCCTTGCCTCGCCGAGCAATGCCAGGGCTTGGGTTCCATCATTGACCTGCCC
This sequence comes from Magnetospirillum sp. 15-1, assembly GCF_900184795.1. Lineage (NCBI taxonomy): Bacteria > Pseudomonadati > Pseudomonadota > Alphaproteobacteria > Rhodospirillales > Rhodospirillaceae > Magnetospirillum > Magnetospirillum sp. 15-1. The sequence goes on from NZ_FXXN01000023.1 coordinate 307,554, forward strand.
AGCCGTCAGGATGAAGCGAACCGGGCGGCCCTCGCCATCGACAGCGAGATGGATCTTGGTACTCAATCCACCTCGGGAACGCCCCAGAGCCGAATTTTGGCCCCCCCTTTTCCGGTCGCAGCCTGCTGGTGCGCCCGGACGATGGTGCTGTCGATCATCAGGTAATCGTTGTCTCGATCCCGGATCAGATGGTCGAAGACACTGTCCCAGACACCTTTGGCGGCCCAACGCGTGAAGCGCTTGTGTACCGTCTTGAATTTGCCATAGCGCTCCGGCATGTCCGACCAGCGGGCGCCCGACCGCAGAACCCAAAGCACGGCGTTGACGAAGGTGCGGTTGTCAACCCCGCTACGACCGGGATCGCTGGCCTTACCGGGCAGCAATCCCTCAATCCGCGCCCATTGCGTCGATGTCAGTTCGTATCTCTTCGCCATGGTACACCGAGCCAAGTTGGTCCTGACTCGGTGAATCACGCGGGCACATCAGACGCAAGCTGAATGTCGATACAGCCTAAGGCCAGCCTCCCTCGTCTGGCGAAGGTCCGGTGAGATATCTCACCGGACCCGTCGAGACAGGTGGACATAAGGAAATGGGCGGCGTGGTGACGGCCGCGTGCGCGGTCTGTGGATAATGGAGGAGTGAAGAAACAGCCTCGGGATTTGTCCCGGTGTCGGATTTGCGTATGACTTTTCGGCGGAATGCTGTTGCCGCTTGCCTTGCAAATGTGTTTTCCATTGCCTTTGTTGCAGCCTCGCGTGGATCATGTCCGACCAATCCCTCCGTACCCATCTGGATTATCTCGAAGCCGAGAGCATTCATATCTTCCGCGAGGCCGCGGCCCAGTTCCGCAATCCGGTGATGCTCTATTCCATCGGCAAGGACAGCTCGGTCCTGCTGCATCTGGCGCTGAAGGCCTTTTATCCGGCCAAGCCGCCCTTTCCGCTGATGCATGTGGACACCACCTGGAAATTCCGGGACATGATCGCCTTCCGCGACACCTGTGCCGCCGAGCTGGGCCTCGACCTGATCATCCATGTCAACGAGGACGGTATTGCCGAGGGGATCGGCCCGTTCAGCCATGGTTCCGCCGTCCATACGGACGTGATGAAGACCCAGGCCCTGCGCCAGGCCCTGGACCGCTACGGCTTCGACTGCGCCCTGGGCGGCGCCCGCCGCGACGAGGAGCGCAGCCGTGCCAAGGAACGCATCTTCTCCCTGCGCTCCAACCACCGCTGGGACCCCAAGCGCCAGCGGCCCGAGCTGTGGTCCCAGTACAACGGACGCCTGGGCCAGGGCGAATCCATGCGGGTGTTCCCCCTGTCCAACTGGACCGAGATGGATGTCTGGCTGTACATCCGCCGCGAGGGCATTCCGGTGGTGCCGCTGTATTTCGCCGCCGAGCGGCCGGTGGTCGAGCGCGACGGCGCCCTGATCATGGCCGATGACGACCGCCTGCCCCTCAATCCGGGCGAGGTTCCCGTCCTGCGCAAGGTCCGCTTCCGCACCCTGGGCTGCTGGCCGCTGACCGGGGCGGTGGAATCCGAGGCGGCGACCCTGACCGAGATCATCGCCGAGATGCTGGCCAGCAAAAGCTCGGAACGCCAGGGCCGGGTGATCGACAACGACCAGTCCGCCTCCATGGAACGCAAGAAGCAGGAAGGCTATTTCTGATGGGCGGACATCCCCAGTCTCTCGACGCCGTCCTGGACGCCCATGCCGCCAAGGACATCCTGCGCCTGTTGACGTGTGGCAGCGTCGATGACGGCAAGAGCACGCTGATCGGCCGGATGCTCTACGACACCGGCTCGGTGGCCACCGACCAGATGGCGGCGCTGGAGCGCGACAGCCGCCGCTCCATGCCCGAGGGCGGCCTGGACTTCTCCCTGCTGGTGGACGGTCTGGAGGCCGAGCGCGAGCAGGGCATCACCATCGACGTGGCCTATCGCTATTTCGGCACCGAGCGGCGCAAGTTCATCGTCGCCGACACCCCCGGCCACGAGCAGTACACCCGCAACATGGCCACCGGCGCCTCCAACGCCGATCTGGCGGTGGTGCTGGTGGACGCCCGCCAGGGCGTGGTCACCCAGACCCGCCGCCATGCCACCATCGTTCATCTGATGGGCATCACCGACGTGGTGCTGGCGGTGAACAAGATGGATCTGGTCGGCTATGACCAGGCGGTGTTCGCGCGCATCGAGGCCGAGTTCAAGGCGTTCGCCACCGCCATCGGCATCGCCCATGTCACCGCCATCCCGGTATCGGCGCTGAAGGGCGACAATCTGGCGGTACCGTCGGACTCCATGGCCTGGTACACCGGCCAGACCCTGCTGCATTTCATGGAGACGGTGCGGGTGGAACGCCATCCCCAGGGCGCCGGCCTGCGCATGCCGGTGCAGTGGGTCTGCCGGCCCAACCAGGATTTCCGGGGCTATGCCGGCACCATCGCCAGCGGGCGGGTGGCGCCGGGCATGGCCGTCACCATCGAGCCCGGCGGCCGCGCCAGCCGGGTGGAAAGCATCGTCACCCATGACGGCGTCCTGACCGGGGCCGGGGCGGGACAGGCGGTGATCCTGACCCTGACCGACGACGTGGACGTGTCGCGGGGCGACGTCATCGCCGCCGCCGACGACCGTCCGGCCTCGTCGGACCAGTTCGCCGCCCATCTGGTGTGGATGTCCGAGCGCCCCTTGCTGCCCGAGCGCTCGTACCTGATGCGCATCGGCAACCAGACCGCCGGCTTTCAGGTCTCCCATATCAAGTACCGTCTCAACGTCAACACCCTGGAGCATACGGCCGCCACCCGGCTGGACCTCAACGACGTGGCGGTGTGCAACATCGCCCTGGACCGTCAGGTGGTGTTCGAGCCCTATGGAGTCGACCGCAGCCTGGGCGGCTTCATCCTCATGGACCGGGTCACCAACGAGACCGTCGGCTGCGGCATGATCGACTTCGCCCTCCGGCGGGCCGCCAACATCCACTGGCAGGCGGTAACCGTCGACAAGGCCGCCCGCGCCGCCCTCAAGGGCCAGCGCCCCGCCGTGGTCTGGCTGACCGGCCTGTCGGGCGCCGGCAAGTCCTCCATCGCCGATCTGGTGGAGCGCAAGCTGACGGCCCTGGGGCGCCATACCTATCTGCTGGACGGCGACAATGTCCGCCACGGCCTCAACCGCGACCTGGGCTTCACCGATGCCGACCGGGTGGAAAACATCCGCCGCGTCGCCGAGGTCGCCCGGCTGTTCGTGGATGCGGGCATGATCGTGCTGACCTCGTTCATCTCGCCCTTCCGGCTGGAACGCCGCATGGCGCGCGATCTGGTGGGCGCCGACGCGTTCATCGAGGTCTTCGCCGACGCGCCGCTGGCGGTGTGCGAGGGGCGCGATCCCAAGGGCCTCTACCGCAAGGCCCGGGCCGGCGAGATCCAGAACTTCACCGGCATCGATTCCGCCTATGAAGCCCCGGAGCAGCCCGATCTCCACCTGCACACCGATACGCAATCCCTGGAGGAGATGGCCGACCGGGTCATCGCCCTGCTGCGCGAGCGTTCCCTGATCTGATGGCGATGACGGTGAAGCTGGCCAGCAGCCAGGCCGCCGCCAGCCACCATTTCTGCCAGGCTCCGAAGCTGACGCAAGACACCGCCAGAACCGCCCCGGTGGTGCCGAAGGCGGTGAACCGGCTGGCGCGGTCCAGGGCGGCGGGCAGTGCGCCGGTCACCCGGATGATGCCGTAGGCCAGGATGGCGGCCCCGACCAGCCCCAACTCCAGCCACCATTGCAGCGGTGCATTGTGGGGATGGAGGGGCAGGTGGGTCAGCGGCATTACCGCATCGTCGCCATTCCGTTTGACGGTGACCCTGGTGTCGTCATCCGCACCAGGAATCCAGCGCGATGATTCCAGGCCCCATCCCAGGATCGGGCGCTCGATGATGTGCTCGGCGGTGAAATTCCAAATCACCATGCGATGAAGCGCCGAGGTCGAGAATTGCGGCCAGTGGTCCATGACGCCCTGGGGCTCGGGCAGCTTGAGGGCCAGGAACGGCGCGGCGATGACCAGGATCGCGGCTCCGTAGCCCATGGCCCGCCCGGCCAGCCGGGGGGCGGCCAGGCCGGCCAGGCCGCACAGCAATCCCCCCGCCAGGCCGAGCTTGGCGCCGCCGATGTCCGAACTCAGGATGGTCCCAGTCGCCAGTACGGCGACTAAAGCCGACGGCAGCGGCCGGTGCCGCAAAACCAGCAGGGTCGGCCACAGTAGCAGGCTGACAACGATGACCCCGCGGCTGAGCAACGACAGTCGCAGCCGCGTCATATATTCGCTCTGGGCGGTCAAGCGAATGTTGAACTGCAGGGCGGCCAGGGCCACGAAGCCGAGAATTACGCCCAGGGCCAGCGCCAGTTCCACCCGTTGCCTGCCCTCGGCGGACAGGGTTGCGGCCGTGCCCAGGACGATCACGCCGCAGATTAAGGTGCCGATCAGGGACAATGACCCGGCGACGGTGGTCAGGGGTTGATCCGACCACAAGACGCTGAGGCTGGCATAGGCCGCCAGGGTGGCCAGCAGCAGAACCAGATGCCGGTCGAGACTCCGCCAGGGTAGCCGGCCCCGGCTCTGAGCCAACAGCGCCGTGGCTACTACTACCATCAGTGGGGCACAGCCTAGGGGCGCCAGGACGGCGACGGGTCCGGCCATAATGGCCGCCAGGACCAGGGGGGCTTCGGGGTGGGTCAGGACGGACGAAAGAGTGGCCATGGTGATCCGTTTCATTGGCATGACTCAGGCGCCAGGCTGGCGTCCAGAAGTTGTTGGTAGATAATGAGGGCGCGGGTGCCGTAGGAATCCCAGCCGAATCCGTTTTCCACTCGGAGGCGGGCCTCGCGGCCCATGGCGGCCCGGGCTTCGGCGTTGCTGGCCAATTCCGCCAGCGTCGTCGCCAGGGCTTCGGGGGCTGAGGATGGGACGATGCACCCGTGGGTTCCATCGGTCACTATATCCTCGACCCCGGTTTCCGGGGTTGCCACCACCGGGCGGCCCGAGGCCATGGCCTGAAGCAGCACCAGGGGCAGGCCCTCCTCCAGGGAAGGCAGGACGAAGATGTCGGCGCGGTCGTATTCTGTCGCCAGGGCGGCGCCGGGCAAGGCCCCGGTCACCTGGATTTCGGGATGAACGGCCAGCAGCGGCGCCATGCCCGGCTCCACCGGCCCCACCAGCCGCACATCCACCCGGCCGCCTAGCAGGCGCGACGCCGCTGGCAGATCGGGAACTCCCTTGCGCAGCCCAACCCGGCCGACGAACAGCACCAGGGGGCGGGCCTTGGCCGGGGGCGGCGACGGGTGGAAGTGGGCAAGGTCGACGCCATAGGGATTGACGGCGATCTTGTCGGCGGCGATGCCCTGGGCGACGAAGGTTCGCTTGGCGAAGCCGGTGGGAACACAGATCAGGTCGGCGGCGGTGTATTCCTCTTCTTCCAGGGCGATGGAGCGGGCATCGACCTGTCCCACCGGCAGGTCATAGCGCTTCCGCGCCGAGGCCAGAACCTGGGCCTGATGGGCGACGTGCGACGAGCCGCGCTCGATCACAACTTTGGCGCCACGCCGCTGAGCGGGTGTGATGGCGTGCAGGGTGGCGCCGCTCCAGCCTACCAGCACATCCATCCCGTCCGGCAGGTGGTTGGCGACGAGGCGGGAAAAGCGCTCGCCCAGCCAGGCGCCGGGCGCCGGGCCGATGCCCCAGCGGTCGTGCAGTCGCCGCGCCAGTTCCAGCCAGGGCTGGGTGGCGAAGCCGGGTGGGTTGCCGAGAAAGCGCCGCGCGGCGAAGGCGGGATAGGTGGTGATCAGCCCGCCGAGGGCGTCATGGGCCATCAGCTCGCGGGCCAGATCGAAGCCGTGAAAGCGCCCATGCACCGCCACCACGACTTTCATCAACACTCTCCGGCGGGAAGGTCGCGGACAAAGGCGGCGCTTAGCCCCGCCAGCATCCATAATCCTGCCAGCCACCACACTTGCCAGGCTCCGAAGCTTGTCTGGGCCACCATGAAAGCCGTGCCGGCGAAGGCCAAAAGCAAGGACCGGCCCATCCGGCTGGGTATCGTGGCGGCGCGCCGCAGGGCCACCAGCAGTACCACCGTAATTATGGCGACACCGATCAGGCCTAGCTCCAGCCACCATTGCAGCATGTTGTTATGGGGATGAAGAGGCAATTGCGGTTCGGTGACCGGCAAGTCCTGACTCTCCATGTGAAGGACGACCCGAATCTCGTCGTCAGCGCCGGGAATGGAGCGGGACCCGTCGAAGCCCCAGCCCACCATGGGCTTTTTTGCGATATTGCGGCCGGTGAAGCTCCAGATGGTCATGCGGTGATGGGTGGAATTGCTGAGGGACGGCCATTGATCGGCGATCCGCTGGGGCGACGGCAGCCGGGCCGCCAGCAGGGGGGTGGCGATCACCGTCGCCACCAGCGCCGCCGCCAGGACCCAGGCGGCGGCCCGGGGCAGGACACGGGCGGCCACGGCGATGGCCAGCAGGGCCAGCAGCCCCATCTTGGCGGCGCCGGAACTGCCCAGCATGATGGCCACGGCGACGGTTGCCACGGCGGCCAGCACCGCCTTGGCGCCGGCGCGCACGAAAAGGACGGCGGCAAGGGGGACCACCGAGGCGGTGACGACGATGGCGCCGCGGCTGAAATGGGCCAGGGCCTGATGCAAGGTGTAATCGCTGGTGGTGACGAAGCGGGCGCGCAGCACCAGGAATCCCAGGGCCAGCAGGGCGATGCCCATGTCGGCCAGGAAGGCCAGGCCCACCCGGCGCCGGCCTTGGCGATCCAGGTCCTGGGCGAAGACGAAGTAAAGGCCGCCCAGGATCAGGGTGCCGCCCAGCTGCAGGGCGCCGCGCAGGCTGGGGCCGGGCTGCGGCGACCAGCGTGACGACAGGACGGCCCACAGCACCAGGGCGGCCAGCCCCACCAGCACCATTCGGTCGAGGCGCCGCCACGGTATCCGCCGCCAGCCCACCGCCAGCAGCAGCACCGAGGCGCCCACCAGCAGCGGCGCCAGCACCGCCAGCGGCGCCAGCAGCAGGGCGGCCAGGACCAGCACGCCCTCGGGGGCGATCACCCAGGACGGAAGGCCGGGACCCGTGCCACCGCGACGGTCGGGCGTCGTCATCAAAGCTCCTCCCTGGAACACGGGTGAGGGGCATATAACATCCCGCTCCCGGCCTTATCCACATTTTTACCGGGCGAGGGCCGCCCGCAATTGCCCGGCGATGATGCGGTGGCCCTCTTCGTTCCAGTGAACGTCACCGGCGATGAGGTCTTGGGCGACCACGGTCTCGGGATCGCCGGCGAAGAACGGCGACGACAGGTCGAGGAAGGCCACATGGCGGCCTTCGGCCCAGCCGCGCCACCAGGGGACGGCCCAGCAGCCCGGCGGCGGCGGCGATCAGCGGCGCGGCGAGGATGCCGGGGCTCACCAAAATCCGAACTCGCGCAGCTTGTCCATGACATGGCCGGCGAAATCGGCCAGGAAGGCGGCGGACACCGCCAGCGCCCACGGGGCGAAGGCCCAGGCCAGAATCCGGTCGCCCGGCCTAGGTACACAAGCGCTTCACGCGTTGGGCCGCCAAAGGTGTCTGGGACAGGGTCTTCGACCATCTGATCCGGGATCGAGACAACGATTACCTGATGATCGACAGCACCATCGTCCGGGCGCACCAGCAGGCTGCGACCGGAAAAGGGGGGGCCAAAATTCGGCTCTGGGGCGTTCCCGAGGTGGATTGAGTACCAAGATCCATCTCGCTGTCGATGGCGAGGGCCGCCCGGTTCGCTTCATCCTGACGGCTGGGCAGGTCAATGATGGAACCCAAGCCCTGGCATTGCTCGGCGAGGCAAGGCCCCGCTATTTCTTGGCGGATAAGGGCTACGATTCTCACGCTATTCTCGACGCGGTCGAGGCCTGCGGTGCCCAACCCATCATTCCGCGGCGCTCGTGCATGAAGCGTATCCGCGATTTTGATGCACGCATCTACAAAAAGCGGAACCTCGTCGAGCGGGCCATCAACAAACTCAAGCACTTCCGCCGTATTGCGACACATTATGATCGCAAGGTCGCCAACTTCATGGCCTTCCTTTGTCTCGCAACACTACCCCTGTGGTGTGCCTGAATGTCGAATCACCTAGCGGTCACGGCCCAACGCCCGCGACAGGGATTGGGCCAAGGCGGGCTCGATCAGTTCGGCGAACCAGCGGTTGCCGGCCACATTGAAATGGCCGTCGGGCAGGCGCAGGGAATCCGCCGCCATCAGGGTGTCGGGATCGATGAAGGCGAAGCCCCGCCGGGCTGCCACCTCCTTCAGCGCCGCCACCGACCGGGCCATCAGCTCCAGCTTGACGGCATCGCCCTGGCCGGCGATCTCGTCCCAGGACGGAATCCACACCACCACCAGGGGCACGCCCGCGTTTTCCAGCACGGTGGCGAGGCGGTCGAGATGGGCGGCGGACAGGCGGGCCAACTCGTCCTTGCCCAGGACGAAGAGGTGGGAATGCTGGTTCAGCCAGCCATAGGGGGTGTGGTTGAGCAGAAAGCGCTTCCACGGCGTGAAGGGCTGGCGGTCGGTCAGCGTTACCGTGCCGTCGGGGGCGAAGGCATAATCGGTGACCCGGTAATCCAGGTCGGTGATGGCGTTTTCGATGATGTCGTTGTTGTTGAAGAAATAGACCGCCGCCGCCGGGCGCAGGCCGGCCAGATGGGCCTCGGCCAGCTTCTTGACGTGGCCGGTGGAATAGCCGCCGGCGCCGGAATTGAGCAATTGCAGCGACGGGTCGCGCCCCTCCAGGCTCTGCTTGAGCAGGGAGAAGAACGCCTGCTCGATGTTCACGCCCCAGCCCAGCACGAAGGAATCGCCATAGATGATGACGCGGCGGCGCCCCGGCGACAGGTCGGCATCCTCGTCCATGCGGAAGGCCTGGGCATTGGCGCGGACCCAGTAATCGCCGTCGGTGGTGTCGTGGAAGGTGACGGAAGGGCGCTGCCAGGTGCCGAGATCGGGATGGGCGATTCCATAGGCGCGTACCAGGGGCTGGGGGGCGAACCGGGCGACTCCCATCTCCATGGCCGACAGGCCCAGGCAGACCACGGAGAACAGCAAGGCCAACGAGGTGAGGTGGCGGTGCAAGGGGCGACCCCGGAAAGAGGCGGAAAGGCGCGCGAAACCAAGCATGAGCGCTGGTCGGGGGACAATTGCGTTTGGAAACGGGGGTTTGCCCCCCTTGGTCGCCGTGATACAAGGGCCGCGTTCTCTCCCAGGACGAGTGTTCCCATCATGTGCGGTCTGGCCGCCTTCCTCGCCTATCGGGGCTCGCCCCCCGTCGACCGGGCCGAACTGGACCGGGTGCGCGACGCCATGGTCCGGCGCGGCCCCGATGGTGCCGGCACCTGGATGGGTCAGGACGACCGGGTCGGGCTGGCCCATCGCCGCCTGTCCATCATCGACGTGTCCGACGCCGGCCTGCAGCCCATGGCCAGCGAGGACGGCCGGACCCGCATCGTCTTCAACGGCGAGATCTATAATTACCGCCAGCTGCGCGACGAATTGACCCAGCGGGGCGAGCGCTTTTGCTCCCACTCGGATACCGAGGTGGTGCTGGCCCTTTACCGCCGCGACGGCATCGCCATGCTGGGCCGGCTGCGCGGCATGTTCGCTCTGGCCATCTGGGACGAGAACCGCCAGGGCCTGCTGCTGGCCCGCGATCCGCTGGGCATCAAGCCGCTGTATCTGGCCGATGACGGCCGCTGCCTGCGGGTGGCGTCCCAATGCCGTGCCCTGCTGGCCGGCGGCGCGGTGCCGGCATCGCCCTCGCCCGCCGGGCGGGTGTCGTTCCTGCTGTGGGGCCATGTGGCCGAGCCCTTCACCGCCTGGGCCGCCATCACCGCCCTGCCCGCCGGCCGGGCGCTGTGGGTGGGGGCCGACGGCAGCCGGGCCGAGCACGACTTCAACAGCCTGAGGACCATGCTGGTCGAGGCGGAAGCGGCGCCGGCGCCGTCCTGGACCGCCGAAAGCCTGCGCGAGACCCTACTCGACAGCATGCGGGCGCATCTGATCGCCGACGTTCCCCTGGGGGTGTTCCTGTCGGGGGGGCTGGATTCCACCACCCTGGCCGGTCTGGCGGCGGAACTGACGCCGAACCCGCTCAAGACCGTGACCCTGGGCTTCGACGAATTCGCCGGCACCCCTGGGGACGAGACGCCCCTGGCCGAGACCGTCGCCCGCCTCTATGGCGCCGACCATGTTACCGCCCGGGTTTCGGCCCAGGATTTCGCCGCCAGCCGCGAGCAGGTGCTGGCGGCCATGGACCAGCCTTCGGTCGATGGCGTCAATACCTGGTTCGTGTCGCGTGCGGCGGCGGGCCGCGGCCTGAAGGTGGCCCTGTCGGGCCTGGGCGGTGACGAGCTGTTCGGCGGCTATGACAGTTTCCACCAGATTCCGCGTCTGGTCCGGGCCTTGCGGCCCCTGGGCTGCGTGCCCTTTCTCGGCAAGGGCTTCCGTCTGGCGACCTCCGCCTGGATCGGGCGCTTCGCCTCGCCCAAGCTGGCCGGTCTGCTGGAGCTGGGCACCTCGTTCGGCGACGCCTATCTGCTGCGCCGGGGCCTGTTCATGCCGTGGGAGCTGCCCCGGGTCCTGGACGCCGATCTGGTCCGCGAGGGCTGGCGCGATCTGGCGGCCCGGAGCCACCTCGCCGCCATGGTCGAGGACCTGCGGAGCGACCGGATCAGGGTCGGCGCCCTGGAGGCCGGCGGCTACATGCGCAATCAGCTGCTGCGGGATTCCGACTGGGCCGGCATGGCCCATTCCCTGGAAATCCGCGTGCCGCTGGTGGATGTGGATCTCTATCGCGCCCTGCTGCCGGCCATGGCCGGGGCCAATCCGCCGGGCAAGCGCCACATGGCGCTTTCACCCAGGCCGGGCCTGCTGCCCACCATCCTTGACCGGCCCAAGACCGGCTTTGGCATTCCGGTGGCCGACTGGATCGGCGGCGGACGCGGCCTGCGCGGCTGGGCGCGGCAGGTGGACAGCCACTTCTTTTAACTATCTCCCGGCCATCAGCCTTAAACCCGCGTCGAGACTCAGCGGCGGCGTCCAGCCCAGGGTCTGGCGCGTGATGGAATCGTCCACCTCCAGGGACTGGGTCAGGCGGTCGACGGCGGCGCCCCTGCCCAGCAGGGCGGCGGCGGCGCGCAGCCAGGACGGCGGCACCGGCAGCAGGCGGGCGGGCCGCCCCAGGGCGTCACCCAGGCGGCGCAGCAGCTCGGGAGTGGAGACCGCCTCGCCGTCGCAGGCCAGCAACACCCGCCCGGCGGCGTCGGGATGGCCGAGGCACAGGGCCAGCAGATGGCCCAGATTGTCGATGCCCAGCAGGTGGCGGCGGTTGCGGATGGCGCCCAGGGGCAGGGGAATGCCTCGTCCCAGCACCCGCAGCAGGGTGGCGAGGTTGCCCTTGGCGCCGGGGCCGTGCATCAGTGGCGGCCGCACCACCACGTATTCCATGCCGGTGCGGGCGGCGATGGCGGCCAGGGCGGCCTCGGCCTCGGCCTTGGCGATGCCGTAGGGGTCCTGGGGCGCCGGGCAATCGTCGGGGCGAAAGGGCCGGTCGAAGGTGGCCTCGCCGTTGACCTTGATGGTGCTGACGAAGACGAAGCGCGAGATGCCGGCGGCGGCGGCCTGTTCGGCCAGCCGGATGGTGCCGTCGCGGTTGATGTGGCGAAACAGCGCCAGGGGATCGCTGGCCCGGTCGTTCATCACATGGGCGCGCGCCGCCAGATGCACCACGGAGTCCATTCCGGCCAGGGCGGCGCTCCAGTCGCATTCGGGGCCGAGATCGCCGATCGGGCGGGCCTCGGTGCCGGCGGGGGCACTTTCCGGCCGGCGCACGGCGGCCGCCACCCGATGACCGGCGGCGATCAGGGCGCGGCAGGCGGCGGGGCCGACGAAGCCCGAGGCACCGGTGACCAGGACCTTCATGGACTCTTCCCCTTGGCCCAATGGGCGAACAGCCCCAGGATGGCAATGGTGACCAGACCGGCCAGGGCGAGGCCCGGTCCCATCCGCCCGGCGGCGGCCAGCAGGGCGGCTCCGGTCAGGGCCAGACCGGCGGCCAGCACGGCCAGACTGACCTGGGCATGGCTGCGTCCGCCCTGGACGGCACGTTGGTAGAAATGCTTGCGGTGGGCCTGCCAGACCTTCTCGCCGGCCAGGGCGCGGCGGGTCAGGGTGATGGTGGCGTCGGCCAGGTAATAGGCGGGCAGGATCAGCGCCGCCGCCAGCTGGCCGGACAGGGCTAGGGCGATCAGCAGCCCTCCCGCCAGGAAGCCCAGGGGCACGCTGCCCACATCGCCCAGGAAGATCTTGGCCGGATGCCAGTTCCACACCAGGAAGCCGGCGCCCGCCCCGGCCAGGGCGAGGCCGAAGGGGATCAGGCCGAAAGCTCCGGCCAGGGTGGCGACCAGGGCGGCGCCCAGGCCCAGGCAGGCGGTCTCCACCCCGGAAATGCCGTCGATCCCGTCCATGAAATTGTAGAGATTGGCGAACCACAGCCAGCCCAATCCTGTCACCAGCCGGTCGGCCCAGCCCGGCAGCAGCCCGCCGAACACCAGGGCATCGCCGGGCAGCAGGGCCATGGCGACGGCGACGGCGAGGCCGTGGGCGGCGAAGCGCGGTCCCGCCGGCAGGGAATGGCGATCGTCGGCCCAGCCCAGCAGCATCAGGGCCACGCCGCCCAATGCCATGGCGATCAGGGCCGGGCGCAGCTCTCCCGGCGGCGACGCGGCCAGGGCCAAGGCCCAGCCCAGCAGGGCGGCCGGGGCCACCGCCAGCCCGCCGCCCCTGGGGGTGGGCCGGGTATGGCTGGAACGCTCGTTGGGCCGATCCAGCATCTGGCGGCGCAGGAGGTAGGGGATGACCTGACGGGTCAGCAGCACGGCCAGCCCCAGGGCCACCAGCCCCGGCGGCCAGGCGCCGGCCCAGGCGGCAACGGCATCCGTCGCGAAAGCCGTCATGGCGCTCCTCCCAGGGAAGATTGACACCGGCCCAGAACCTCCACCACCTGCCGCCCCAGACGCAGGCCCGACCGCTCGCGCGAGCCGGTGCGGATGGCCTGGGCGAATTCGCCCAAGGCCACCTGCAGCGGCCGCTCCGGGCCGCACTCCACCGGCTCGGCCTCGCCTCCGGGCGGGCGGCGGCTCAGGCGGACCGGCCCCACGTCGTCATAGACCAGAAGGGTGCCGTCGGCGCATTCCACGGTCAGGGATCGGCATTTGTCGGTCAGGGTGCTGAGGGTGGCGCTTCCCTCCGCCGCGCCGAAGCCCAGGTCGAGGCGGATGGTCTCGCCGATTCCGTCACCCATGGCCCGGCGTTCGACCATTTCGGCCTTGGCCTGGTCGGGCGCCGTGTCCATGAGGTCGATCATCATGGCCACGTCGTGCGGTCCCCAATCCCACAATACCCCGGCATCCTGGCGATAGGGGCCGTGATTGCCCGCCCGGCCCTCCATGCGTCGGATGGGGCCGGCCAGGGCCTTCAGGGTGCGGAAGGCGGGGCTGAACAGATGGATGTGGTCGACCATCACCAGCCCGTCGGCATCCTCGGCGGCTTCGGCCAGCGCCGCGGCCTCGGCGGCGTCCAGGGTCAGCGGCTTTTCCACGAACAGGGCCATGCCCCGTGCCAGGGCGGCCCGGGCGATGGCGGCGTGGCTGGCCGGCGGCGAGGCGATCAGCAGCCCGTCCAGCCCCAGCTCCAGCAGATCGCGCCAGTGCGGGCGAAGAAGGCATCGGGGCACCGGCGCCTCGGTCTTGCCGGTGGCGATGGCGGCCAGGGTCACACCGGGCAGATCGGCCACATTGGCGGCCAGCACCCGGCCCCAGCGGCCCAGCCCCACCAGCCCCAGGCGCAGCTCCCGGCTCATAATCTCCCCGCCGCCGGCAGTTTGGAAACCAGCTCGCGCGGGATGGCGACGATATCGTGGCCGTCGAAGGCCGGCCGGAACGGCTCCAGCCGGTAGCGGTCGGCGCCGCCGCCCAGAATGCGCAGCTCCCAGTCCTCACTGAACAGGGCCAGCAGCCGGGCGGCGACGTCTTTCTCGCCCTCCAGGGTCCGGCCCGAGCTGGCCGACATTTCGAAGACGACGACGGGCCGGTCGCGGCACAGGGTCCGGGACAATCCCTTCAGGATCATGGGCTCGAAGCCCTCGGCGTCGATCTTGATGACGCTGATGCCGGTGATCGCCCGCTCGGCCAGATAGGCATCGCCCTGGACCAGGGGCAGAGGCCCGGCGGCCTGATTGCCGTGGCTGTGGCCGGCGACGAAGCTGCCGGTGCCCTGATTGGCTAGGGTGGGCGCGTAATAGACCGCGTCATGGGCGTGGTCGGACAGGCCGACGGGATGGGCGGTGATGTTGGCGGTGCCGTTGAGGGCGATCTTGCGCCGGATGGCATCGGCCGCCACCGTCCAGGGCTCGAAGGCATGGACCTGCCGGGCATGGGCGGCCATGAACAGGCTGTGGTGGCCCACATTGGCGCCGATATCGAGAAAGACGGTATCCGGTCCGGCCAGCCGGCGCACGATCCGGTCGCGCAGCCCGAAGGCAATCCAGTCCAGGCGGCCCAGGCGGCGCAGCCAGGTGTATCGGAGCGGGAACCGGGTCATGGCCATCGTTCGGGAACCTTGCCGCCGGGATAGGGGAACTGCTCCACCACGGTCCAGGATAATCCGTCGCGGTGCAACAGCAGGGCGGCGGTGGCAGGCTCCAGCCCCATGCGGTCCTGGCCCGAGGCGACGAAGGCCCAGTTGACGTTCTGGCGCGCCAGCCACGTCAGCGGCGGCTCGGCGTTGAAGGCGGAGAAATAGCCCTTGGACCTGACCCGGCCCGACCATTCATAGGTGGCGAAGACGCCGGTCAGGCCGCTGCCCGAGGGATCGACCACCACGGCGGTCTCGCCCGGCGGCATGGCGGTGCCGGCCTGGCGCAGGGCCTGGCGCAGGAACACCTTCATGGGATCGGCGTCGAAGCGGATCTGGCCCGCCATCAGGCCCGGTCCGGCCAGGACCAGGAGAACGGCCAGGATTCCCAAGGCATTGGCGGCTTTGGTGCCCTGGAGCCGCGCCGCCAGCCGGCCGGCATAGATGGCGGCGGGCAACATGATGATCAGGCCGAGATGGGTGTTGTAGCGCCAGTACGAGGCCACGTGCAGGGCCTCGTACTCGCCGAACACCACTACATAGGTGATCAGCAGGAACAGATTGTAGCCGAGGAAGGCCAGTCCGGCCAGGGCGCAAAGCCGGTCCACCCGGCCGGCATCGCGGGCCAGCCCACGCAGGCCCAGCACCACCATGACCAGACCCAGGCCGAAATGCCCACCCTTGTTGACGGCCACATCGGCCATGCCCTTCAGGATTAGGGGAATCTGGGCCACATGCCAGTGGGCAGAGTCCAGGATCACCATCTCCTGGCCCGACAGATACTTGCCCACATGCCAGCGCCACAGGACCGAGCCCAGTAGGGGCAGCAACACCATGGGCAGCAACTGGACGCGTAGGACGCCGCGCCAGCCCAGATGGCGCAGCGCCACCAGAGCGGCGCCGCCCAGCACACAGCCGAACAGTGCCGCGTTGCCGGGCTTGACCGCCAGCAGGGCGGCGGCGGCGAGGCCGAAGCCCACCGCCCGGCGCCAGGGGGCGGTATCGGTCTCGCCGGTGGCGATGCGCTCGCCCATGACCGCCAGCATGGCGGCGAGAAAGGCGGTGGCCACATCGGCATAGGCGGAGAAGGCCAACTTATGCACGAAGGTGGGCGAGGCGATGGTCGCCGCCAGCACGGCCATGGCGGCGGCGCCAAAGTCGGCGGGGCGCCCGTCCAGGGCCAGGTCCAGCAGCAGCACCGCGAACAGGGCCAGCAGCAGGATGTTGAGCAGGGCTGGGATGGCTTCGGAGAAGCCCGACAGGCTCATGGCCGCCATGCCTACCAGCGGCCAGCCGTAGGGATAGGCGGCGCAGCAGGAGTCCATGGCAGGTGCCTGTGCTCCACCGGGCAGGACATGCCAGACGGCCAGATAGCGGAACGCGTGGAGCCAGTGGCTGAACTCATCCCATTCCGAGCCCTGTCGGTCGGACAGCAGCAGTAGCAGTGGCAGGATGGTGGCCAAGACCAGCAGGGGTCCGCGGCCCCAGCCGGCGAAGCGGTCAGGTCGGGACAGGATCCAGGCGGCAGCGGCCATCGGCGGGATCAGGCCCAGACGCACGTCCCAGCCAGCCAAGCCGATCATGGTGGAAAGCAGGACGAAACCGCCCATGCCCATGGCGAAGGAAGAGGCCGGGTCGGCGCGGCGCACCAGGATGCGCCCGGCCAGGGTCAGGCCGATGATTGTAGTGATTGCGGCCATAACGGCCAGGGGTTGGACCGAGGTCTGGGCCAGCTGGTGGAGGGATGCGCCAAGCTGGCTGGTGACACTCATGGAACCCGGCCTCCGAGACAGTGGTGCGGCAGGTAATATCTAAGCCCCAGGGGTAAGTCCAGGGCGGAACGGGAAGGCGCCATTCCCGCGTCGCTCTTGACCGCCTTGTCGCTCTCCCTTAATCAGGGATACTCGGCGCCTGGGAGACCGGCCATGCCGAGGAAGAAGGGGTCCATGACACTGCCGCCGCTGACGCGCGCCCATCTCGCCTTCGCCCACGATATCTTGGTGGCGGCGCTGTCGTTCGTCATTTCGCTGTATCTCCGGCTGGGTGACGATGTATGGACCTGGTGGGACCGGCTAGACCTGGGGCTGGCTACGGCCCTCTTCATCCTGGTCGCGGCGCCGGTCTTTGTCTCCCAGCGTCTGTATCGTGGTATTTGGCGCTATGCTTCGGTCAACGACCTGTTGGCTCTGACGCGGGCGGCAACGCTGACTATCCTGATCTTCCTGCTGTTACTGTTCCTCACCACCCGGTTACAAGTCCTGCCGCGCTCGGTGCTGCTGATCAACTGGTTTGTGCTGCTGGCGTTGTTGGGCGGGCCGCGCTTCATCTACAGGATGTTCAAGGACCATCACCAGAACCGCAAGCGCGCCGCCACCGACCATTCCCGCGTGCCGGTGCTGCTGGTGGGCGCCGGCGACGAGGCCGAGCTGTTTCTGCGCGCCGCCCGCTCGCCCGATGCCGAATACCGGGCGGTAGGCCTGCTGGGCTCGCGCGGGGGGCGGGTCGGGCGCCATATCCACGGTATCGACGTGCTGGGATCTGTCGATGAACTGGCCGAGGTGGTGGCGGCATTGAAGGCCAAGGGGCAGCAGCCCCAGCGTCTGGTCATCACCGATCACCGCCTGGACGGCGCCGAGGTCCGCCAGCTGCTGGACGAGGCCGACCGCCTGGGCATGACCCTGGCCCGCATTCCGCGCCTGATGGAGCTGAAGGACGGGGTCGAGGAGCGCGTCACCATGCGCCCCATCGCGGTGGAGGACCTGCTGGGGCGGCCCCAGGCGGTGCTGGACCGTCAGGCCATGGAGGCCATGATCAAGGGCCGGCGGGTGCTGGTCACCGGCGCCGGCGGCAGCATCGGCAGCGAGCTGGTGCGCCAGATCAGCGATTTCAGCCCGGCCGGTCTGGTGCTGTTCGACGCCTGCGAATTCAATCTCTACGCCATTGACCAGGAAATCGCCCTGCGTCAGCCCGGGCTGGAACTGGTGCCGCTGCTGGGTGACGTGCGCGATCCGGTGCGGGTCAACGGCGCCATGGCGCGCTACCGGCCCGATCTGGTCTTCCACGCCGCCGCCCTCAAGCATGTGCCCATGGTCGAATACAATCCCGACGAGGGCGTCTTCACCAATTGCGTCGGCACCCGTCTGGTGGCCGATGCCTGCCGCGCCAACAAGGTGGCGCTGATGGTGCAGATTTCCACGGACAAGGCGGTCAATCCCACCAACATCATGGGCGCCTCCAAGCGGGTGGCCGAGATGTACGCCCAATCCCTGGACCTGGCCGAGCGCGATACCGACGGCACCCGCTTCGTCACCGTGCGCTTCGGCAACGTGCTGGGCTCCACCGGCTCGGTGGTGCCCCTGTTCCAGCGGCAACTGGCCGAGGGCGGGCCGCTGACCGTCACCCATCCCGAGATGACCCGCTATTTCATGACGGTCAGGGAAGCGGTGGAGCTGGTGCTGCAGGCCTCGGCCTTCGGCATCGGCCACCCGGCCTATCGCGGCAAGATCTTCGTCCTCGACATGGGCGAACCGGTGAAGATCGTCCATCTGGCCCGCCAGATGATCCGTCTGGCCGGTCTGCGGCCCGATGTGGACGTCAAGATCGCCTTTACCGGCCTGCGTCCCGGCGAAAAGCTGTTCGAGGAGCTGTTCCACGGCTCGGAACCGACGGTGACCACCGAACTGCCGGGCATCCTGGTGGCCGAGCCGCGCGCCGCCGATGCCGCCGATCTGGCCCTGGCCATCGACCGGCTGGACCGGGCCTGCCGCGCCCACGACGTGGACTCCATCGTCGCCGGCCTGCGCGGGCTGGTGCCCGAATACGCGGCGGCCCCCAAGGCCTGACCCGGTTGCAAAGGAAATGCCATGACTTCCCGGCGCTTCGTGCTGATCGACCGTGACGGCACCATCAACGTGGAAAAGCACTATCTGTCCGACCCGGACCAGTTGGAGCTTTATCCCGGCGTCGGCGCCGCCATCCGGCGGCTGAACCGCTTGGACCTGGGGGTGGTGGTGGTGACCAACCAGTCGGGGATCGCGCGCGGCTATTTCGATCTGGCCCGGCTGGAGGAGATCCACACCCGCCTGTTCGCGCTGCTGGAATCGGAAGGCGCGGCCATCGACGGCATCTATGTCTGCCCCCACGGCCCCGACGACGACTGCACCTGCCGCAAGCCCCTGCCCGGCATGGTCGAGCAGGCGGTGGCCGACCATCATTTCGACCCGGCGCGGGCCTTTATGATCGGTGACAAGGAGGTGGATGTGGAGCTGGGCCACGGCGTCGGCGCCGTCTCCTTCCTGGTGCGCACCGGCCATGGCGCCAAGCATGCCGGGGGCACCAAGGCCGATTACGTGGTCGACGACCTTGCCCAGGCGGTCAAGGTGATCGAGACGCTGGTCTAGTGATCATGGCGCGCCGGAACAATCCATCGGGCCGGGTCCGGGTGATCATCAACGCCCTGCACGCCAAGACCGGCGGCGGCGTCACCTATCTGCGCAATATCCTGCCCCATCTGGCGGCGGAACCGGGTCTGGAGCTGCATCTCTTCCTGCATGCCGACCAGTTTGAACTGTTCGGGGTGCCGCCGGAAGGGGTCCGCATCCACCTGCTGGAATACCGCAACAGCTTTCTCCGCCTCATGATCTGGGAGCAGCTGGCCCTGCCCATCCTGGCGCGCGAGATGGGGGCCGACGTCACCTTCTCCCTGGCCAATTACGGCCCGCTGCTGGCACCCAATCCGGTGATCGTGCTGAGAAACTCCCTGGCGGTGGTCCGGCGCGAGCGGCGCCTGTCCAAATGGGCCTATTGGGCCGGTCTGGCGGTGGCGACCTTGGCCTCGCTGGTGGGCTGCCGCTCGGCCATCGCCGTGTCCGACTATGCCCGCCGCGTCCTCAGTTTCGGCATGCCGGCGGTGTTCCGGGGCAAGACCACCATCATCCATCACGGCGTCGACGCCCGCTTCACGCCGGCCGAGCCCGCCGTTCCGCGCCGGCCCGACGAACTGCTGGTGGTGTCCGACGTCTATGTGCAAAAGAACCTCCACACCCTGATTCGAGCCATGGCCACGGTCGTCCGCACCCATCCCGCCACGCGGCTGGTGATCGCCGGGCGGCTGGTGGACGCCGAGTATCACGGCGAGCTGCTGCAGCTGGCCCGGGAATGCGGCGTCACCGAGTCGGTGACCTTCCTGGGCGGCCAGACGCCCGCCGAACTGCTCGGCCTTTACCGTCGCTGCACCGCCTTCGTCTTTCCCTCGACGGTGGAGACCTTCGGCAATCCCCTGGTGGAGGCCATGGCCTGCGGCGCCCCCGTCGTCTGTTCCAACAGCGCCGCCATGCCCGAGGTGGCCGGCGACGCCGTCCTCTATGTGGACCCCCTGGACGAGGGCGCCATGGCCGCCACCATCCTGAGCCTGCTGGACGATGCCGCCCTGCGCGACCAGCTGGCGGCCCGGGCCATGGCCCGGGCCACCAGCTATTCCTGGGCGGAGACCGGCCGCCAGACCGCCCAGGTGCTGCTGCGCGCGGCGGCGAAGGGGGCGTCGTGATCCGGCCGCTCCATCTGGTCAGCCATCCCGTGCCGTTTCAGGCCCCGCTGCCGCGCCGCATCGTCCAGTGGGATTTCGAGGCCGACATGGCCGGGCTCCGGCAGGCGGTGGATTTCTGTGTTGGGGAGCGGGCATGAGAATTCTGGTCAACGCCATTTCGGCCCGGATCGGCGGCATCGTCACCTATACCCGCAACCTCGCCCTGTCCCTGGCCGAGCGCGAGGTCGACGCCACCATCGCCGTGTCGTCGCGCTTTCCCCATGAATGCAAGGGGCTGTGGCGCCATTGGGCCAGCGATCTCGGCCCCATCGCCCGCTTCTTGTGGGAACAGACCATGTGGCGCCGCACGGTGGAACGCATCCGGCCCGACGTGCTGTTCTCGTCGGCCAATTTCGGCCTGCTGCGCAGCCCGGTGCCCCAGGTTCTGCTGGTGTGCGAGGGCGACCTGTTCGATCCCTTCTATCTGGCCAATTGCACGCCCAACCAGGGGGTGGTCGCCGCCCTGCAGCGTGCCGTACGCCGGCAGCTGATCCTGGCCTCGGCCCGCCACAGCGACCGGGTGGTTACGCCGACGGCGGTCATGCGCGACCTGCTGCTGCACTGGGCGCCCGATCTGGCCGGCAAGATCCTGGTCAATTCCTACGGCACCAAGAGCGACAGCTTCGCCCCCTCGCCCAAGGCCCAGCGGCCGTGGCGGGCCGACGGCTGCCTGCGGCTGATCTATGTCTCGGTCTATTATCCGCACAAGCAGCCCGAGATCATCTGCCGGGCGGTGGACCAGATGACCGCCGCCGGCGATACCGTGCACGCCACCATCACCATGAACATGGACGAGACCCGCAATTTCAAGGGCGGGCTGTTCGACCGGCTGATGATGGCCGAGGCCCTGGCCAAGGGCCACATCACCCTGGGCCGGCAGCCCTATGACGGCCTGCCCGATTTGTACCGGGGCAACGACGTCTTCGTCTTTCCTTCCATTTCCGAGACCTTCGGCCATCCCATGGTCGAGGCCATGGGCTGCGGCCTGCCGGTGGTGGCCGCCGATACCCCGGTCAACCGCGAGGTCTGCGGCGATGCCGCCCTTTATTTCCAGCCCGGCTCGGTGGCCTCCCTGGTGGCCTGCCTGACCCTGCTGGACCGCGACCCGGAGCTGCGGGCCGGCCTGGCCGCCCGGGGGCGCGCCCGCGTGCTGGAATTCTTCACCTGGGACAGCCATGTGGACCGCATGCTGGACATCCTGGGCGAGGTCGCCGGCCGTTCCCGGCCCCTGGAGTCGTGACAAAGGCGTTGAACCGGGCTAAACCACCTCATCGACAGCATTTGGCTATACCATTATGAGCAGCAAGAAAATCGTCGTCATCGGTCTCGGATATGTGGGCCTGCCCCTGGCGGTGGCGCTGGCGCGGCGTTTCCACACCACCGGCTTTGACATCTCCAGGGAGCGGATCGCCGAGCTGCATCGCGGCTACGACCGCACCGAAGAGGTGGAGACGGCGCGGCTGCGGGCCAGCACCCTGAAGCTTTCGGCCTCGACCGACGACATCCGGGGCGCCGACCTTTACATCGTCACCGTGCCGACGCCGGTGGACGACGCCAACCAGCCCGACCTGCGCCCGGTCCTCAGCGCCTGCGGCACGGTGGGCAAGGCCATGGCCAAGGGCGCGGTGGTGGTGTTCGAAAGCACCGTCTATCCCGGCGTGACCGAGGATATCTGCGGCCCCGAGCTGGAGCGGATCTCGGGCCTGAAGCGCGGCACGGATTTCTTCCTGGGCTACAGCCCCGAGCGTATCAATCCCGGCGACCGCGAGCACACCGTCGACCGCATCACCAAGGTGGTGGCGGGCGAGACTCCCCAGGTCACCGACCTGCTGGCCGAGGTCTACGGCGCTGTGACTACCGGCGGCGTGTTCCGGGCCGCCACCATCAAGGTGGCCGAGGCCGCCAAGGTGATCGAGAACTCCCAGCGCGACATCAACATCGCCTTCATCAACGAGATCACCATGATCTTCGAGAAGCTGGGGATTTCCATCTACGACGTGCTGGACGCGTCGGCCACCAAGTGGAACTTCCTCAACTTCAAGCCCGGTCTGGTGGGCGGCCACTGCATCGGCGTCGATCCGTTCTATCTGGCCCATTGCTCCCTGGACAAGGGCCATCACCCCGAGATCATCCTGGCCGGCCGCCGCATCAACGACGGCATGGGCCCCTGGATCGCCGAGCGCATTTCCGCCCAGCTGGCGCCGGGCTCCAAGGCCCTGATGCTGGGCCTGACCTTCAAGGAAAACGTCCCCGACCTGCGCAACAGCAAGGTGGTCGACGTCATCCGCGAGCTACGGCGCCTGGGCCATGAAGTGATGGTGCATGACCCCTTCGCCGATCCCGCCGAGGCCGAGCACGAATATGGCGAGACCCTGATGCCCAGCCTGGACGGCGCGTCCGGCTTCGACTGCATCATCGGCGCCGTTCCCCACACCCCCTATCTCGGCTTCGGCCAGGAGAGCTTCTCCGTCCTGGTCCGCCCCGGCGGCCTGGTGGCCGACGTCAAGGGCATGTGGCGCGGCATGGATATCCCCGACGGCCTGCGCGTCTGGCGGCTTTAGGCCCGGACCTTGCGCATTCTGTTCGTCACGGCCAGCCGGATCGGCGACGCGGTGCTGTCCACCGGGCTGCTGGACTGGCTGAGCCGGACCTATCCGGGATGTCGGATCACCGTCGCCTGCGGTGCCGCCGCCGCCGGGCTGTTCGAGGCGGCGCCCAATGTCGAGCGGGTGATTCCCATGGTCAAGCGCAAGCGCGCCGGCCATTGGTTCGACCTGTGGCGGGCCACCTGCGGCAGCTTCTGGCATCTGGTGGTCGACCTGCGCGGCTCGGCCCTGGGCTGGGTGGTGCCGGCCCTTCGGCGGCGCATCGCCAAATCCTCGTGGGAGCCCCGGCACCGGACCGTCCATCTCGGCGAATTGCTGGGCATCGGGCCGCAGGCGCCGGTTCTGTGGACCTCGGCCGAGGCCGAGGCCGAGGCCGCCTGCCTGATCCCCGAGGGCTCGCCGGTCCTGGCCCTGGGGCCGACCGCCAATTGGGGCGCCAAGCAATGGCCGGCCGAGCGCTTTGCCGTCCTGGCCCGGCGGCTGACCGCCGCCGATGGCTTGCTGCCCGGCGCCCGGGTGGCGCTGTTCGGCGCGGCGGGGGAGCGGGATTCCATTCGGGCTCTGATCGATTCCTTGCCGCCGGAGCGGACCATCGATCTGGTGGGAAGGGTATCGCTGGCGGTGGCCGGGGCTTGCCTGCGCCGCGCCAGCCTTTATATCGGCAATGATTCCGGCCTGATGCACATGGCCGCCGCCGCCGGGGTGCCGACCCTGGGGCTGTTCGGCCCCAGTTCCGAGCTGTTCTACGGGCCGTGCGGCCCCAAGGTGGCCTCGGTGCGCGGTCCCCGCAGCTTCGAAGACATCTGCCACGCCCCCGATTTCGACCACCGCAGCACCGCCTGCATGATGCTGGACCTGGAGGTCGACGCGGTGGCCCGGGCGGCGGCGGGTCTGCTGGGGAAATGTCATCCTGAGCGTAGCGATGGATCTTTCAGCCTCTGACGGCGCCTCTCTCGGGTGAAAGGTCCTTCGGTCGCGAGCCCCCTCAGGATGACAGTCGTCCGTCTTATCCCTCGACGCTTCCGGCTCCGGCCGGGCCTTTGCCGGCCACCACCAGGGACAGGGCCTGGAGGAACAGCTCGGCCTGACGCTCGCGGGTGTGGCGGGCGGCGGCGGCGAGGCTGTCCGTGGCCAGCCGGCGCCGCAGCTCTCCGTCGCTTTCCAGCCGCCGGGCCGCCGTCGCCAGACCGTCCGGGTCGGCGGCGGGGACGAACAGGCCGGCCCGGTCGGCCTCGACGATGTGCGAGGCCTCGCCCCGGGGCGCCACCAGCAGCAGGGGCAGGCCCATGCCCATGGCCTCGAACATCTTGGAGGGGATGACCTCGGCGAAGGCGGGGGAGTTCTTGAGGTGGATCAGGGCGGCGTCGCACAGGGACCATACCGCCGGCATGCGCTCCTTGGGCTGGGGCGGGCCGAACACGACGTTGGCGAGGCCTCGGCGGACGGCCTCGTCCATGAGCATCTGGCGTTCAGCCCCGGCACCCACCAGCAGGAAGCGGATGCGGGGCGCATCCGTCAGGCGCTGGGCGGCGTCCAGCACGTTGATCAGGCCGTGGGCCATGCCGTGGGTGCCCACATAGCCGATGACGAAGCAGCCCTCAAGGCCCCATTCCGCCTCCAGCGCCGCATCGCGCGGGCGCGGCGCGTAACGGGGCAGGTCGACGCCGTTGATGACCACGGCGATCTTCTCCGGGGGGATGCCCCGCCCGGTCAGGTCGGCCTTGAAGGCCCGGGTCAGGGCCACCACGGCGGCGGCGCGGCGATACAGGAACAGTTCCAGCTTCTCCAGCCAGCGGATGACGATGCTGTCCTTCATGACGCCGACGGCGGTGATGGAGCGCGGCCACAGATCGCCCAGCTCGAACACGAACGGCACCCGGCGTACCGCCGCCAGGGCCCAGCCGCCCACGGCGGCGAAGAATTGCGGGCTGGTGGAGACCACAACGTCGGGGCGGGGTTCGAACAGGCCGGCGACGAAGGCCGAGACCATGAAGGAGACGAAGTCCAGGATGCGGCGGGCGAAGCCCTCATTGGCGGCGATATAGGTCTTGACCCGCACCACCCGCACGCCGCCCATGTCCGACACCTGCCGCCAGCTGTTACTCCAGCCGGGAAACAGCTTGCCGCCGGGGAAATTGGGGGCCGAGGTCAGCACGGTGACCTGATGGCCGCCCCGCACCCAATAGGCGGCGCGCTCGGACACCCGCGTGGCGGCGGCGTTGGTCTCGGGCGGATAATTCTCGGTCAGGAACAAGATGCGCATGGCGCCTCAGGCTTTTTGCAGCCGGCAGGCGAAGAAGGCGTCCATGCCGCCCTTGTCGGCCAGATGGCAGGGCAGGGTGCGCAGATCGCCCTCGGGCGTGATCAGCTCGGCCAGACCGCCGACCTCGTCGGCGCGGATGGGCAGGCGGGTCATCGGCGCGCCCTCGGCCAGCAGGGCCTCGATCTGCTCAGGGCCTTCCTCCGGCTCCAGGGAACAGGTGCAATAGACCAGGATTCCGCCGGGCTTCAGCATGGCGATGGCGGCGCGCAGCAGGCGGGCCTGGACCGCCGCCAGCTTCATCACCTCGGCCGGGTTCTTGTGGCGGGCCACGTCGGGATGGCGGCGCAGGGTGCCGGTGGCCGAGCACGGCGCGTCCAGCAGGATGGCGTCGAACGGCTCGGGCGGGGTCCAGGCCCCGGCATCGGCCTCGACCACCTTGGCGGACAATCCCAGGCGCTTGAGGTTCTCGGTCAGGCGGACCAGCCGTTTGGCCGAGCGATCGACGGCGGTGACCTTGCCGCCGGCCACGGCCAGTTGCAGCGCCTTGCCGCCCGGCGCGGCACACAGATCGGCCACCGATCTGCCCGTGATATCGCCCAGCAGGCGGGCGGGCAGGGCGGCGGCGGCGTCCTGTATCCACCATGCCGCTTCGCTGAAGCCGGGCAGGGCGGCGATGGAGCCGCCGGCGGCACGGCGGAGCGATCCGGTGGGCAGAATCTCCGCCTCCAGCTTTTCCGCCCAGCCCCGGGGATCGGCGGCTACGGTGATGTCCACCGGCGCCTCCATCAGGTGGGCGGCGGCGATGGCGTGGGCGATCTCTTCGCCATAGGCGCGGCACCACGAGCGCCACAGCCATTCCGGCGTGTTGAGCAGGGGGGCGTCCTGGGCGGCGACCAGCTCGCGGCCCTCGCGGTCCAGGCGGCGCAGCACGGCGTTGAGCAGTTTGGCGAAGCCGGCCTGCGAGCCGCCCTTGACCAGATCGACGGTGGTGGAGATGGCGGCGTGGGGTGCCACGTCCAGGAACAGCAACTGGCAGATGCCCAGGCGCAGCGCGTGCTCGGCCCAGGCGGCACCGGCCCGCATGGGCTTTTCCACGCAATGTTCGATCAGGGCGTCGATCTGGCCCAGGCGCCGCAGCGTGGTGCCCAGCAGCATGCGGACAAAGCCGCGGTCGCGCTCGTCGAGCTTGGCGAGGCGGGGATCGTCCAGCACCTCATCCAGCAGGCGCCCCTTGTCGAGCACGGCGGACAGCAGATCGACGGCGATAACGCGGGGACCGACGGCGGTGGAGCGCTTCATGACGGGGCGAGGTTCAACACGCGATCTTTGCCTTGAAATAGGCGATGGTCTTTTCCAGGCCGGCTTCCAGCACCACCTTGGGCTCCCAGTTGTCGAGCAAGGCCTTGGCCTGGGCGATGTCGGGCTTCCTTTGCAAGGGGTCGTCGGCGGGCAGGGGCTTGTAGACGATCTCGGACTTGGCGCCGGTCATCTCGACCACCAGTTCGGCCAACTGGCGAATGGTCATCTCGCGCGGATTGCCCAGGTTGACCGGGCCGGTAATGTCGTCCGCCGTATTCATCAGGCGGATAAAACCCTCGATCAGGTCGTCGACGAAGCAGAACGAACGGGTCTGGCTGCCATCGCCGTAGAGCGTGATGGGGTGGCCCTGGAGCGCCTGCATGATGAAATTGGATACCACCCGGCCGTCGTCGGGGTGCATGCGCGGGCCATAGGTGTTGAAGATGCGGGCCACCTTGATGCGCAGGCTGTGCTGGCGCCAGTAATCGAAGAACAGCGTCTCGGCGCAGCGCTTGCCCTCGTCATAGCAGGCGCGCGGGCCGATGGGATTGACGTTGCCGCGATAGCTTTCCGGCTGGGGGTGCACATCCGGATCGCCATAGACCTCGGAGGTGGAGGACTGGAAGATCTTGGCGCCAACCCTTTTGGCCAGGCCCAGCATGTTGATGGCGCCGTGTACTGAGGTCTTGGTGGTCTGTACCGGGTCGCGCTGGTAGTGGATGGGCGACGCCGGACAGGCCAGATTGAAGATCTCGTCCACCTCCACGTAAAGGGGGAAGGTGACGTCGTGGCGCATCATCTCGAAATAGGGATTATCCAGCAGGTGCGCGATGTTGGCCTTGGTGCCGGTGAAGAAATTGTCGACGCACAGCACGTCGCAGCCTTCCGCCAGCAGCCGCTCGCAAAGGTGAGAGCCGAGGAACCCGGCTCCACCTGTGACCAGAACCCGCTTGCGATCGTACTTCATGGCACCCGTTCCCCCGCTTTCTGCGTCTCAAGTCTTCGTAGGCCAAAGATTTCCTGAATGCAAGCTACCCCAACCGGCCGATGCGCTCGAACTCGGCCGCCGCCTGATCCCAGCGCCACGATCGCTGTTTGACCAGACAGGCCAGATGCATGCGTCGCCACAGGTCGTCGTCGGTGAGCAGGCGGATGCCGGCCTCGGCGAAGGCGTCGTCGCCTCGCAGGCAATAGCCGGTCTCGTCCCCGATCACCCGCTCGCTCATGCAGGCGATGTCGCCCAGCACGGCGGGCACGCCCATGGCCTGGGCCTCGGCCACCGCCGAGCAGAAGGTCTCGCCGATATCGCCGCGATAGAGCAGGGCGCGGGCCTCGGCCAGTTCCCCCACCAGCCGGGTCTTGGGGACGGGGCCGCGCAGCACCACGCCCTGGCCGGCCATGGCGGCGGCCTTGTCCAGCACCGGGCCCATGCGGCCGGCCTTGGCGGCGCCCGCCGCGCCGTAGGTGGCGGTGCCGGCGAAGACGTGCAGCTCGGCGTTGGGCACGGCCGGGCGGATGCGCTTCTCCCAGATGTCCAGCAACCAGTCCAGGCCCCGCATGGGATTGGAGGTGAACACCACGCGGGGCCTTGGCGCCTCGGTACGCGGCGTGGCGTGGCAGAACAGGTCGGTCAGGCCATAGGGCACGATCTCGCGCCCACCGGCGAAGGCCCAGCCGGGGTAGGTGGAGGCGTGGCTGGCCCCCGAGAACACGATCACCGGGCGGCGCAGCGCCAGCTTCCATTGATAGCGCCACTTCAGGAGGTAACCGGCGGGGTTGTGAATCCAGAAGATGGTGCGCCGGGCCTCCGGGCACAGGCGGATCAGCCTGTCGCCGCGATTGGGGATGTAGAGGTCGGCGCCTTCGGGTACGCCCCGGGACAAAGGCCGCCAGGTGACGCCCCTGTGGACGCGCTCGGCCTCGCACTTGTTGCAGACCAGCACCTCGTGGCCGCGCGCGGCAAGCGCGTTGGCCATCTCGATGAACGAGGTCTCGGCCCCGCCCAAGGGCCGCTCCTCCAGGGTGGCGCCGTCGAAGACGATGCCGTCGTCGGTCATGACGATGCGGGCCATCGGCGCTATTCCTTTTCGTCCGCCTGCCGTCCGTGGCGGATGGACAGGATTTCAACCGAGCCCGCTTTCCGCCGGATGGTCAGCACATACGGGCCGACGACGAAATGACGCAAGCCAACGATGGGGCCGGGGCGCGCGATGTCGGGATGTTTCGCCAGCGTCCGGCGCGCCTCCTGGAACTGGGTAATCACGGTGGTTGCGGCGGCGGGATTGCGCTCGGCGAGATAGGTGATCTCGGCCATGAACCAGGCCCGTGCCTGTGCCGTGAAGGGAGCGAGCCTCGGCGACATCAGCAGGCTTTACGTTTGTGACGCTGTTCGGCCTGGCGGATGATCTCCTTGGCCTCGGCCATGACCTCGTCGAAGTCGAACATCTCGCCGCGATCAGCCGCGGCCAGTCCTTCAAGCTCGCGCAGTACGTCGGCACCCTCGGTCTCCAGGTATTGCTTCAGGGCGCGCAGCATCACCCACGAGCGATCGCGCTCCATGCCCTTGGCGATGGCATCGAAGGCTTCCACCAGCTCGGCGGGAACGCGCAGCGAAATCTGGGTCTTGGCGACAGGCTCGGTCATGGCGGCCTCCTGGGATGCAGCGTCATTCAGAGTATCACGCCGAATGACGGCGGCGCTATTCCTTCTCGTACTTGGCCTTGAAGTGGGACAGCAGGGGATAGAGCCCGGCGCAGATGGCGATGATCAGGCCGTAACCGCCTTCCCTGTAGCCGCCGCGCCGGACATAGCATTTGAAGAAGCGGCTGAACAGCCGGCGGATGTTGGACGCGGTGGAGCCCCAGGTCTCGCCCCGGTCACGCAGGTCGCGGGCCTTGGCGGTGGAATAGGAATCCAGCCGGCGGATCATGTCCGAGATGTTCTTGTCCACGTAATGGTTCAGCCGGTTGGCCAGCATGGGGCCTTTCCTGCCCTGCCAGACCAGCGAGGGATGAACGCGGTCGCGGCCCCAGGTCTTGGCGGACTTCCTGAACAGGCCGGGATAGGCGGCCTTGCCGTAGCTGGCGCCCCAGCCGTGCCGGACCAGCCGGTCGCCGATGTAATTGTCCACCGGGATCTCGTGCCAGTCGAAGGGCGTGGCGGCGATGACCCGGCGGATTTCCTCGGCCAAAGCCGGCGGCACGTGTTCGTCGGCATCCACCTCCAGCACCCAGTCGGTGTCGCAGGCGGCGATGCCGGTATTGCGGCGGTCGCCCTCCAGGTCCCAGCGCCCCTCGACGATGTGTGCCCCGAAGGCGAGCGCGATGTCCTTGGTGCCGTCGGTGCACTTGTCCAGCACCACCACCACCTTATCGGCGAAGCGCAGCTTGTCCAGACAGGCGGGCAGCCGCTTTTCCTCGTTACAGACCACGACCAGGGCCGTCAGCGTATTCATGATCCCACCCCCCGGAACCGGGGCAGCAGGCGCTTGCGGGCATGGGCTTGCGCCGTGCGGTAGACCTCCAGCGTCTGGCTCATGCGGTTGTCGAAGCGCATGTCCTTCTCGGCCATGGAACGGGCGGCGGCGGCCATGCGGGCGGTGGCCTCATGGTCGGTCATCACCAGGGCCATGGCATCGGCCAGCCGGGTCGGGTCGGCGGGCGGCACCAACAGGCCGGTCTGATGATCCAGCACGATCTCGGGCACGCCGCCCACATTGCTGGCCACCACCGGCTTGCCCACCGCGAAGGCCTGGACGGCGACGCGGGGCTGGGCCTCGGTCAGCGAGGGAATCACCACCGCGTCGCCCATCTGCATCAGTTCCGATACGTCGTCGCGGTAGCCGGTGAACCTGACCTGACCGGTCAGTCGGGATTGGCTCAACTGCGCGTGCAGGCCGCGCTCGTAATCGGCGCATTCGGCGGTGGCCGAGCCGACGACAGTCAGCGTGGGCGTCAGACCCTTGTCCCGCAGCAGGGCCAGGGCGGCCAGCAGATGGTCCTGGCCCTTGTCGGGACGGATCATGCCGACGCAGACCCAGGCGAAGGCATCGGCGGGAATGCTCAACTCCGCGCGTAGTTTGGCGCGGGTGGCGACCGGATCGGGCAGGTCGAAGAAGCGCTCGTCCGCCCAGCCGCCGATGGACACCGAGCGTCCGGCATCGGCCAGCCCGACGCCCAGCAATTGCTGCCGCGTGCATTCGGCCACGGTGATGATGTGGTCGGCGCCCAGCCGCCATTGCGCCCGGCGGATCATGCCGCCCTTCAGCGGCTGGTTGACGTGGCGCGAGCGCACCACCGCCACCAGATCGAGGCAGGCAGCGGCGGCCTTGGCGTCGCGGGTGACGTGGGTATCCACCACCTCGACCCGCTTTTCGATCAGCAGCCTGCGGAGGCTTCGCACCGT
Organism: Magnetospirillum sp. 15-1; assembly: GCF_900184795.1. Lineage (NCBI taxonomy): Bacteria > Pseudomonadati > Pseudomonadota > Alphaproteobacteria > Rhodospirillales > Rhodospirillaceae > Magnetospirillum > Magnetospirillum sp. 15-1. Next base: position 338,430 of record NZ_FXXN01000023.1, read on the forward strand.
GGCCGGCTTCCACGGGCGGTCGAAGTCGAAATCCACCACCGGCAGGCCGGCGGCGGCGGCGCGCCTGTATGATTCGCCATCCGATGGCGAGGCCAGCCAGACGTCGTGGCCGTGGGCCTTCAGCCAGCGCACCTGCTCGATGGTGCGATGCTCCATGCCGCCCCAATTGCGTCCCGGAATGGTGTGGAGAATGCGCAAGGAAATCCCTCTCTCAGACCAGGATGAAGCGCCGCCACCACGCCTGGGGCGGCGGCGGCGGCAGGGTGACGCAGCCTAGGCGGCGGGCGGCGAGGCCCTCCAGCAGCAGGCGCAGCATGGTGATGGTGACGGCGGGTTTGAACTCGGCGCCCGGCCGCTCGTTGATGGGCTGGTCGTGCATCAGGAGGATGCCACCCGGAAGGCGCGGATCGGCCAGCAGGCGCTCCACATCCTTGCGGCACTCGGTCTCCACGTCCTCTGGTCCGGAGCAGCGGGTGGCGGTCATGTGGTCCTCGGTGCTGGGACCCCAATGGACCAGGGCGCAGCCGGGGCGCCATCGGGCCAGCGCCCGGTGGATGCGGGCCGAGCGCCGCCCGCCGTTATAGGGCAGGCGGACCAGATAGGGTTCCGGCGTCGGGCGGTGGACGGCCAGCAGCGCCTCGCAGCGCTCCATGTCGTCCAGCAGACGGGTGGTGGGCTCGCGGTCGAGGCGCACATGGTCCCAGCCATGGGCATAGACGGCGTGGCCGCGCCTCACCGTCTCGGCGATCAGGTCGCCGGCCGATACGGCGCGGCAGCCGCTCATGAAGAAGGTGGCCTTGGCCCCGAAGCGGTCCAGCAGGTCGAGCAGGGCGGGCGTGGTGTCGGGCATGGGGGCGTCGTCGATGGTGATCGCCACGACCGACGGATCGGCCAGTTGCCGCACCATGGGCCGCCAAGCTCCCAGTGACCAGGAAATCCGCAATCGCTTTCCACCCGTTTGTTGTGGCTTGGGAAGTATCAGGAATCGGCCTTTTCGAACAGCCCGATGATGGTGGCGTCCCAGATGTCGGGGCCATAGGCCAGGCAGCGGTCCAGCACGAAGTGCAGCGCCGCCTGGGTGAGGCGGCGCAGGCCGGTTCCCCGTGTGCCGCCGATCACCTCGCGGCAGGCGAAGCCGGTGGCGGCCGCCAGTTCCTCCATGCGTCCCCTGGTAATGGGGGTGACGTGGTCGAAGGTGTCGAACTGCATCTTCAGGCCCCAGGGCGAGGCGCAATTGGGCGAGCGCATCACCACCTTGCCGCCGGGCCTCAGGACCCGGGCCAGGGATCGCATCAGCTCGGTCAAGGCTGCTTCGGGCAGGTGCTCGGCCACGTCGAACAGGGCGATGCGGTCGAAGCGCGGCCCGTCCAGGCCGGCCAGATAATCGCGGCCGTCCACCAGCCGGATGTCGAAGCCCACCAGGTCGTCCAGCACCGGCGCAAGGCCGGTGTCGCTGTCCAGGCCGACCACGTCGGTGAAGCCGCGTTTTTTGAGATAGCGCAGGAAAATGCCGGTGCCGCAGCCGATTTCCAGCACGCTCATGGCGGGCGTGGCGCCGGACAGGTGCAGGAATTCGCGGTCGAACTGGGCGAGATGCTTCTTCTTGATCCGTGGCCGCTCGGTGCGGGCGGCGGAATAGACATCGATCGCCTTGGTCACGGGGCGGCCTTTCGCAGGGAGGCCTGGCGGCAATGGCGTTTGAGGTCCTTGGCGCCGCCGCCCTCGGCCACGACGCGGGCCAGTCCGTCCGGGTCCTGGGCGATCAGGCCGGAACTGACCTCGATTCCATAGGTGAACAGGCGGTCGGTCAGCGGCGCTCCCGGTCCCACCAGGGCCACCCGGGCGAAGCGGGCCAGACGCAGCAGGCCGGGAGCCGAGCGGTTGGCCAGCGTCGAGGCGGTGATGATCGCGGCTTCCGCGGCGGGCAGCAGCCACTCGGCGGCCTGTTCCGGGTACTGGCCGGCGGCCGGCTTGCGGTCGATGACCTTGGCGCCGGGCAGGCGGTCGTGAATGCCGGGAAAGGCGCCGACCACCACGGTGCCGCCACCCTTGGCCCCAAAGCTTTCCAGGCCGTTGCCGCCGGGAAGCTGGAGGTCAAAGCGGTTGTAATGGGCGTTGCAGGCGGCCATGCCCAGCGCCTGATCGAAGGGATCGGTGGAATGGACCAGTCGGGCCAGGGCCTTGAGCCCGGCCTGGGCTCGCTTGCCGGCGTTGGACGCGGCGGCGCAGCCCGGCGTGCCGCGTTCCGGCGTCTGGGCGAGGCCGATGCCGGCGGCGGTCTCCACCATGGTCCAGTTGAGCCCGACCACCACCCGCGTGACGGCGGTGTCCTCGACCCCGTTGGCGAGATCGGCGTAAAGCCGTCCCGGCCCCCACCAGCGCCACAGCGCCGCCAGACTGGGGGCGATCAGCTCGGTCTGGCCGCCGGTGAACGCGGTCCATTCCTCGATCAGCACGCCGGGCACCGCGGTCAGCACCGGCACGCCCTCGGCCACGGCCGACAGCATGTCACCGGCCAGTCCCTCGCCCTCCATCTCGGATTTGGAGAACTTGTTGATGAACAGCAGCTCGGCGCGGGTCTCGATGGCGCGGCGCACGGCGCCCGACGCCTCGGCCAGGGCCTGGGAATCCAGGATGCAGGCCTTGGACGCCTTGCCCAGGCTTTGGCCGATGGACAGCTTCCGCCCCGTGTCGATCTCGGTCACCGTCATGTCGGTCTTGCGCCCCGTCTCGTCGCGCAGCGTGTCCTGCAGCAGCCCGCCCAGGCGGAAGCCGCGCGCCGCCAGTTGGGCGGCGAATTGGGCCAGCAAGGCCTCGGGCGGCTTACCCGGCGGATAGATGACCGCGCCGATGGCGGGTTGGCTGGGTTGCGTGCCGGGGATCATGGGGAGGCTCCTGTTTTTTGTACCTTTTGCCGGCGTCTTGACCAACGCCAAGACTCGTTTTTGACCGGTGCAGCATATATATCATTACAACAAGCCCCCGCCGAGGGGCATGGAGGATGCGTCATGATCGATCCGTTTGGACGCAAGGTCAGCTATCTGCGGGTGTCGGTGACGGACCGCTGCGATCTGCGCTGCGTCTACTGCATGGCCGAGGACATGCATTTCCTGCCCAAGGCCGACATCCTGTCGCTGGAGGAGCTGGAGCGGCTGTGCGGCGCCTTCGTGCGCTCCGGCGTGCGCAAGCTGCGCCTCACCGGCGGCGAGCCCCTGGTCCGGCGCAACATCATGAGCCTGATCACCAATCTGGGCCGGCTGGTCAAGTCCGGCGAGCTGGACGAGCTGACGCTGACCACCAACGCCACCCAGCTGGCCAAGCACGCCGACGGCCTGGCGGCGGCCGGGGTCCGGCGGCTCAACGTCTCGCTGGACAGCCTGGACCCGGTCAAGTTCGAGGCCATCACCCGCTGGGGCAAGCTGGATCAGGTCTTGGAAGGCATCATGGCGGCCAAGGCGGCCGGGCTGGCGGTCAAGATCAACACCGTGGCGCTGAAGGACGGCGACGGGGGCAACGAGGACGAGCACGAGCATCTGGTGGAATGGTGCGGCAAGCACGGCTTCGACATCACCTTCATCGAAACCATGCCCATGGGCGACATCCATTCCGACCGCACCGAGCAGTACCTGCCGCTGTCCCTGGTGCGTAAGCGCCTGGAGCACCGTTTCACGCTTTCCGACATCGACTACCGCACCGGCGGCCCGGCCCGCTATGTGCGGGTGGCCGAGACCGGCGGGCGCATCGGCTTCATCACCCCCATGACCCATAATTTCTGCGAAAGCTGCAACCGGGTGCGGGTGACCTGCACCGGCACGCTGTATATGTGTCTGGGCCAGGAGGACGCCGCCGATCTGCGCACCCCCTTGCGGGCCAGCGAGGGCGACCAGTTGCTGGAAGCGGCCATCACCGAGGCCATCGCCAGGAAGCCCAAGGGCCACGATTTCATCATCGATCGCGACGCCAAGCCCGCCGTGGGCCGCCACATGAGCGTCACCGGCGGCTGATGCCGGTCCGTTCGGCCAGGGCGCGGACTTGGGCCACCTCGTCCGCGTGGGTTTCGACGTAGCGGGCACGCTCGTCCCGGATGCGGCCGATCACCGTTTCCACGGTGTCCGGGGAGAGGCGGGTGCCGAACGAGTCGTCGCCCTTGCCCGCGATCATCCGCTCGAGGATCAGGTCGCCCGCCGCCTTGGTGAAATGCGAGCCGTCCCAGTACCAGCGCATGCGGTTATCGGGCGAGTGGGGGATGTCCTCGGTGGTAATGGGGTTGGCGCCGCTGAAATCCCATAGTTCCACCGGCTTGCGCCGGTTGACGTTGGCCATCTCGACGGTAAGGGCCAGATCGCGTTTCCACTGCTCCCAGGCCGGCATCAGCCCGGCGGCGGCCTTGGCCTCCAGCACCTTGGCGTGGGCGGGGGTGACGAACAGCATCACCCGGGTCTTGCCGTTATCGAAGGCGGAAAGCAGGCGGTTCAAATCCTCCATGCGCTCGGGAGCGTAGTGGAAGCCGGCATAGGTCTTGCCCGACGTGGTTGGAGCCAGTTGGGCGCGCAGCACGCCGTCCATCTCGGCCCGGTGATCGAAGGTCTTCTTGCGCGCCCCGATGTCGTAGGTGCCGTCCTTGGCGAAGGACTGGCGCAGGTGGCGCACCGAGCTGAACAGTACCCAGCCGGAATCGTCGAAGGCCTGCAAGGACAGCAGCCGGCGGGCATAGACCGGCCAGGGCGAGGCCCCGGCGAAGCCCGAGCGGTTGAAATCGCCGCTGGTCCACACCTGCTCGCCGAACATCAGCAGGTCGAGGCCCACCACCACCAGTTCCGGGGATTGGTGGCGGGCGGCGTACTCCGCCGCGCGGGCCAGCTCGGCGATATTGGTGTCGGACAGCGAGGCGTTGAAGGCGAACGCGCCGCCCAGGGCGGGCGATTGCGGGTCGAGGCCCATCTCGCCGCGCGAGGTGCCGTAGAGCAGCGCGTCGAACCTGGTATGGCCCAGGATCAGCGCCTTGTTGACCCGGCCGCCGTCGCGCCGCAGCGTCTTCTGGTCGTTGAGGCCCTTGATGTCGCCCCAGCGGAAGCTGGCATAGGGGTCGACGGCGAAGTTGAACAGGGCGCCGAGCGCCAGCAGCGCCATCACCCCGCCCGCCAGGGTGAGGAGGAAACGCCGGTTGCTGATGGCTGCGGGCTGGCTCATGTCAGAACTGGTAGTAAAGGAATTCGCTGGTCCGCCACAGGGTCATGACGGAACAGGCCAGCAGGACGGCCAGGGCCCAGGCCCAGCCGCTGGTGGGGCGCCAGATCAGGCGCTCCGGGCGCTCCACCGGGGCGAGGCCCGGCTCGGTGGCGGCCATGATCTGCTGGCTGTTGGGGGCCAGGGCGCACACCGCCAGCAGGGCCAGCGACAGGACCAGCCCGTCCCAGGCCACCTTGACCTCGCCGCCGGTCAGACCGCTCAGGCCCGCCATGCCCTTCAGCACGATCAGCGCGGTGGCGAAATCGGGGGCGCGGAAGAACACCCAGGCGACGACCACCAGCCCCTGGGTCAGCAGCCAGCCGGCGACGATCTCCCGCCGGCCCGGCTCGGCGGGGCGCAGCGCCCGCCACGCGTGGTTGCCCACCAGCATGGCGCCGTGCAGGCAGCCCCAGGCCATGAAGGTCCAGGCGGCGCCGTGCCACAGCCCGCCCAGCGCCATGACGATCATCAGGTTGGCGTGGCGCCGCAGCGGGCCGCAACGCCCGCCGCCCAGGGGGAAATAGAGGTAGTCGCGCAGGAAGCGCGACAGGGTCATGTGCCAGCGCCGCCAGAACTCGATGATGCTGGTGGCCTTGTAGGGCGAGTTGAAGTTGACCGGCAGGTCGATGCCGAACAGGCGGGCCAGACCCACCGCCATGTCGGAATAGCCCGAGAAGTCGAAATAGATCTGCACCGTATAGGCCAGGGCCGAGGTCCAGGCGGCCAGCAGGTTCAATTCCTGGCCGGACGCCGCGGCGCCGAAACCCGGCGCTACGTAAGACGCCACCCAATCGGCGATCACCGCTTTCTTGAACAGGCCGATGGCGAACAGCGACAGGCCGGCGACCAGATTCTCCCCCGTGGCGCATTGCCGCCGGGGCTGGCGGAACTGCGGCATCATCTCCTTGTGGTGGATGATGGGCCCGGCGATCAGGTGGGGAAAGAAGGTGACGAACAGGGTGTAGCTGAGCACGTCGCCGTCCTGGGCCAGCTTGCGCCGCACGTCCACCAGATAGGCGATCTGGGTGAAGGTGAAGAACGACACGCCCAAGGGCAGGTCCAGCCCCTTGGCCTCGATCATCAGGCCCAGCAGTGGCGCCACCTGCTCGGCGAAGAAGCGCTCGTACTTGAAGATGCCGAGAAAGGCCAGATTGGCGGTCACGCCAAGGGCCAGCACGGCACCGCCCCATGGCGTCCCGCGGGTCCGGGCGATGGCCTGCCCGAACAGGAAGTTGGCCACGATGGAAACGGCCAGCGGCCAGGCATAGGCCGGGTTCCACCAGGCGTAGAAGACGATGGAGGCCAGCGTCAGGAACGCCATGGCCGGGCGCCACCCCATCCGCCGGGCACCCAGGAACCCGGCCAGGGCCAGGGGCAGGAAACCGAACAGGAAGGGTGCCGAATTGAACAGCATCAGGCAGGGGCGCCGGAGGCCCGTCCGGCGATGAAGGCGCTGGCGAGGGAGGCGGGGCGGTTCTGTTCGGCCTTTTGTCGCCAGGCTCCGCGATGAGCCGGAATCCGCGCGCCCATGGGACCTCGGAATTGGGATTGACCTTTATGCCGCCATCGCGGCAAATCGACTGGCGGAAAAACCGCACGGTTTGGATAGCAAATTCCCTCTTCCCACGCAACCCGACCGTCCTGGCATGGAGCGCTGTGCAGAAGTGATCGTCGACAGCATCGAGAGCCTCGTCAAAGCCAAGCATCGCCGCGATCTGGACGTGGTCGAGGTGCGGACGGCGCGCTTCAGGTGCCCGGGACCTGATCCGGCGCCCCTTGCGGGCTCTGTCGGCCTGGGGGCGGTATGTGGGCAAGCGTATGCAAGAGGAACGGTGATGCCGGGTCCGAGGCCGTCATGATTTTTTCCTCCATCGCCTTCGTCGCCGCCGAGACCGAGGCCGCCAAGGCGGCGCTGTCGCGGCTGGAAAGCCGCTACCCGCACGTGCCGCCCGAGGAGGCGGACCTGATCATCGCCCTGGGCGGCGACGGCTTCATGCTGGAGATGCTGCATCGCTTCGTGGCGCGCCGGGTGCCCATCTACGGCATGAACCGGGGCAGCGTCGGTTTCCTGATGAATGTGTTTCGCGAGCATGGGCTGATCGAGCGGCTGTCCAAGGCGGAACAGGTGGTCCTGCACCCCCTGCGCATGCGGGCGCGCACCGCCTCGGGCGAGGAGATCGAGGCGCTGGCCATCAACGAGGTATCGCTGCTGCGCGAAACCCGTCAGGCGGCCAAGCTGCGCATCCGCATAGACGGCAAGATCCGCATGGAAGAGCTGATCTGCGACGGCATCTTGCTGTCCACCCCGGCCGGCAGCACCGCCTACAACCTGTCGGCCCACGGGCCGATCATCCCGCTGGGGGCCGGCATCGCGGCGCTGACCCCCATTTCCGCCTTCCGGCCCCGGCGCTGGCGCGGTGCCCTGCTGCCCCACACCGCCAAGGTGGTGTTCGAGATTCTGGAGGGCGGCAAGCGCCCGGTCAGCGCCGTGGCCGATTCCACCGAGGCCCGCGACGTGGTCGAGGTGGAAGTGCGCGAGGACCGTTCCTGCGACCTGGTCCTGCTGTTCGATCCCGAGCACAATCTGGAGGAGCGCATCATCACCGAGCAGTTCCTGCCGTGATGATGCGGCTGGCCGCCTGGGGGATCGCTCTCGGGCTCGGCGTGGCGGGGGGTGGGCTGTTCGCCGCCCTGAACCTGCCGCTGCCGTGGATGCTGGGGGCGCTGACCGCCGTCACCTCGGCGTCGCTGAGCGGCTGGCGGCCGGAAATCCCCTCCCAACTGCGCGGCGGGATGATCGCGGTGCTCGGCCTGATGCTGGGCAGCGCCTTTTCCCCCGCCCTGCTGGAGCGTATCGGACGGTGGAGCGATTCCCTGCTGGTCCTGATGCTGGCCACCATCGTCAGCGGCCTGCTGGTCACCCTCTATCTGCGGCGCTATTCCGGCATGAACCGGATCACCGCCTTTTTCGCCGCGGCGCCGGGCGGCATCAACGAGATGGTGATGACCGGCGGCGCGCTGGGCGGCGACGAGCGCACCATCGCGCTGTCCCATTCCTTGCGCATCCTGCTGGTCGTCTTCACTGTGCCGTTCGGCTACCGGCTGATCGCCCATGTCCATTCGGTGCCCATGGCCGAGAGCATGGGGCGGCTGGCCGATCTGGGCGGCATGGACGCCCTGGTCATGCTCGGCTCGGCGGTGGTGGGGGCGGGCGTGGCGCGGCTGGCCCGTCTGCCGGCCTGGATGCTGACCGGTCCCATGCTGGCCAGCGCCGGGCTGCATCTGGCAGGACTGACCGCCTATCGTCCACCGGCCGAACTGGTGGTGCTGGCCCAGGTGGTGACCGGCGCGGCCATCGGCTGCCGCTTCCGCGGCCTGTCGTGGCGGGAAATGGCGGCGATGGCCCGTCCGGCGGTGGGGGCCACCTTCATCATGCTGGTGCTGTCGGCGGGCGCCGCCGGCCTGCTGGCGGCGGGAAGCGATCTGCCCTTCGGGGTGCTGCTGCTGGCCTTCGTGCCCGGCGGCATCGCCGAGATGTGTCTGGTGGCGTTGGCGCTGGGTCAGGACGTGGCCTTCGTCTCCACCCACCACGTGGTCAGGGTGGTGCTGGTGATCATGGTGGCGCCGCCCATCTTCAAGCTGATCGAGCGAAGGGAGAACCGCTCATGAGGGTGATCGAGTCCCGGGACCTGACGGCGCTGAGCGCCCAGGCCGCCCAATTGCCCCGGCGGCGGCTCAACATCAACCTGCACGCCGATTCCGCCGATTCCGTCCAGCGCATGGTGATCGCCTTCGAGCCGGAGGCCTATATCCGCCCCCATCGCCATTCGCTGCAGTTCGAGACCTTCGTCCTGCTGCGTGGCCGGGGCAGCCTGCTGTCCTTCGCCGGCGACGGAATCGTGGATCAGCGGATCGAACTGGCCGAGGATGGGGCGCGGGTGGTGGAGATTCCGGCCGGCATCTGGCATTCCCTGGTGTCGCAGGCCCCGGGGACCCTGGTGGTGGAGGTCAAGCCCGGCCCCTACCGGCCCACCGCCGAATCCGATTTCGCCGCCTGGGCGCCACCCGAGGGGCACGCGGATGCCGGAGCCTGCCGCGACTGGATGAGATCGTGCTCCGTCGGCGATCGGTTCGGCTCCCAAAAGTAGATTTTTGCAGTGCAGCAAAGCACGACTTGTAACTGTCACAAGCCGTCAAGGCATTCTACTTCCCATCACAGGAATCTATGCCATACTCCTTATGTCCACTGCACTCCGATAGATCGGGTCACTTCGACGCGACTGCGGCAGTAAGTGTGGGATAGACAAGTTAAGGAGGGGTCGATGAAGAAGTGGATTGCTTCGACTGTCGTCGCTTTGGCGGCTCTGTTCGCGTTCGGCAACGAAGCCCGCGCCGAGGGTGGGGTGGTGCTGGGTGTGCTGACCTGCAGCAAGACGGGGACCGGAACCACCTATGTGGTCCATTCCAGCACTCCGGTCGCCTGCGAGTATAACGGCGTCGGCGGGCCGCAGAAGTATACCGGCACCAGCGGCATCCTGTTCGGCATCGATCTCGAGATCGAGCAGATGGCCGGCATGGGCTATCTGGTGATCGGCGGCACCGCGACCGACAAGGACAGCCTCGCCGGCTATTACGTCGGCGCCAAGGCGTCGTTGACTCTCGGCCTGGGCCTTGCCGCGCAGGCCGGTCTGGCCGGTGTCGGCAACGATATCGTCCTGGTTCCGGTCGGCCTGGGCGGCCAGATCGGCATCGGCGCCACCGCCGGTATCGCCTACGCGAACCTGAAGGGCAGCAAGTAAGCTCCTTCACCGCGTTCGGATCGGGGGCGGAACGGGAAACCGTTCCGCCCTTATCCGTTTACGGCCATTGCTTGGGGGGGCTGTGGCCGGGATAGGGGAATGCGGGACCCCAGGGACAACGGCGGTTCAGCCTCTAAGGCGGGCCAGGATTTCTTCGGCGAAGAGGGACAGGGTGTCGTCCCTGGCGCCCATCACCACGATGCGGTCGCCGGGCCGGGCCATGTCCACCAGGGCGTCGCCGCAGGCGGAGCGTTCGCCCAGGGCCAGGGCGTGGCGGCCCCGCGCGGCGATGGCTTCGGCGAGATGGGCGCTGGTCACCGAGCGGTCCACCGTGCCGCCGAAATAGGCCGGATCGGGCATGATCAGCACGTCATCGGCTCCCAGCTTCTCGGCGAAGCAGGCGACGAACTCATCCTTCATCAGGCGCAGCGGCCCGAAGCCGTGGGGCTGGAACATCACCAGCAGGCGGCCCGGCCAGTCGTGCAGGGTGGCGAGCGTGGCGGCGATCTTGTCGGGATTGTGGGCGAAGTCGTCGATCACCGTCACACCGCCCCTGGTACCCACGGTTTCCAGGCGGCGGCGCACGCCGAAAAACTCGCCCAGCGCGGCGGCGGCGTCGTCCAGGCTCAGTCCGGCGGCGCGGGCGGCGGCCAGGGCGGCCAGGGCGTTGGCGACGTTGTGGCGGCCGGGCACCCGCAGCCTGACCGCCACGGCTCCGCCGCCCTTCTCCCGCACCGCAAAGCCGATGCCGTCGGGGGCGGGGGCGATGTCTCCGGCCAGCAGATCGGCGCGGGCGTCGCTCAGGCTGTAGGTCGTCAGACGGTCGGCGGGCAGGGTGGCGGCCAGGGCCGCCGTCTCGCCGTTGTCCAGGTTGAGCACCGCCATCCGTGCCTTGGCGGTGAACGCGGCGAACAGCCGGCGCAGTTCATCCATGGATTTGTGATCGAGCGCGATGTTGTTCACCAGCGCCACATGGGGGGTGTAATTGGCGATGGAGCCGTCGCTTTCGTCCACCTCGGCGACGAAGGCCGGACCATCGCCCACCAGGGCGCTGGAGAACGGCGAATCGGGGCGGACGAAGTTCTTCATCACCGCGCCGTTCATCACCGTGGGGCGGTGGCCGCAACGCTCCAGAATCCAGCCCAGCATGCCGGTGGTGGTGGACTTGCCGCTGGTGCCGGCGACGCCGATGGACAGCCGGGCGCCGTTGAACAAGCGGGCCAGCAATTGCGGCCGGGTGAGCATGGGGGCACCCAGGGCACGGGCCGCCACCACGTCGGGAACGGTGTCCTCCACCGCCGCCGAGGTCACCAGCACCTGGGCCGGATCGGTGATGCCGCTGCCGTCCTGGGGGAACAGGCCGATACCCAGCGAGCGCAGATATTCGAACTTGGGGGCCAGGCGCCCCTGGTCCAGCGACCGGTCGGACCCGGCCACGCGGTGGCCTCGGGCGTGGACGATCAGCGCCAAAGGCAGCATGCCGCTGCCGCCGATGCCGCAGAAGAAATAGGGGGTGTCGTGCTCCATGGCCGGAGGCTACAATCCGCCGCTCCGGTGGGCAAGAGAATCGGCGGCAAGGGGATCGGCGGACATGGCTGAGGGCAGGACCAGGATCGGCATCGTCGCGCCGGGCTCGGCCATCGAGCGCGATGTGGCCGAGCGGGTCATGGCCCTGGCCGCCCGCCTGTATCCCGATGGCCGGGTCGAACTGGTCTTTCACCCCCAATGCTTCGAGACCTGGGGCCATTTCGCCGGAAGCGACGAGGTTCGTCTCGCCGCCCTGGCCCAATTCGCCAATGACGACAGCCTGGACGCCATCTGGTTCGCGCGCGGCGGCTATGGCGCCTGCCGGCTGATCGAGGGATTGCTGCCGCTGCTGGGCGAGGGCGCCCGGCACAAGACCTATATGGGCTATTCCGATGCCGGTTCGCTGCTCGGCACCTTGTACGGGCGGGGCTTCACCCGCCTCGCCCATGGCCCCATGCCGGTGGACATCATCCGGGCGGGCGGCGAGGCGGCGGTGGCCCGCGCCCTTGCCTTCCTGGTGGAGCGCCGGCCCGAGGCGCTGGAGCCGTCCCTGTCCCTTGAGGTGCCGTCGGCCGCCTTCAACCTCACCATCCTCTGCCATCTGCTGGGCACGCCCTGGCTGCCCGATCTGGCGGGGCACGTGCTGATGGTCGAGGAGGTGTCAGAATACATGTACCGCATCGACCGCGACCTGTTCCAGCTGACCGGCAACCCGGCGCTGCGCCGGGTGGCGGGGTTGAAGCTGGGGCGCTGCTCCGACATTCCGCCCAACCGCCCCGATTTCGGGCAGGGCGAGGAGGAGGTGGCGCGCTCCTGGTGCCGGCGGACCGGCATCGCCTATCTGGGCCGCGCCGATATCGGCCACGACGTCGGCAACAAGGTGGTGCCGTTCGGCCTTTGGCGGGTCTGACATCCCTCATTTTCTGCATCATAGTGCAGGTCCGGGCTAGCCAATCCGGAACGACCGTGCTTCACTGAGGGTCGGGCAACTGGGATTCGGGTACGGGAAACATGGTCGAACAGGCGGAATTCGCCGTTCTCGCCAGACGGCTGGGCGATCGGGTCAAACGCTTTCGCGCCCGGCGCGGCATGTCGCGCAAGGACCTGTCGTGCCACGCCGGCATTTCCGAGCGTTACCTCGCCCAGCTCGAGGGCGGGCAGGCCAATGTCAGCGTCAACATCCTGTGGCTGCTGGCCCAGGCCATGGACACCCCCATCACCGAGATGATCGAGCCGGAAGCCGAGGCCAGCCACCCGGATTTGCCCCTGGCCAAGAAATTTCTCGACCAGTTGACTCCGGAGCAGCAATCCGAGGCCTATGTCCTGCTGCGCCAGAACTTCAAACGCGGCCTGAAGCTCAAGCGCCGGGTGGCGCTGATCGGCCTCAGGGGCGCCGGCAAGACCACGCTGGGCAAGGCGGTGGCCGAACGCTTCGGCGCTCCCTTTCTGCGCATCACCTCGGTGATCGAGCAGATCGCCGGCATGGACATGACCGAGATTCTGCTGTCCATGGGCCAGAAAGGCTATCGCAAGCTGGAATACACCGCTTTGGAAAACACGGTGGAGAACCAGCCGTCCATGGTGCTGGAGGCGGGTGGTTCCCTGGTCTCGGAGCCCCGCACCTTCGAGTTGCTGCTGCAGTCCTGCTTCACCGTCTGGGTCCAGGCGACGCCGGAGGAGCACATGCGGCGCGTCATGGGCCAGGGCGATCTGCGCCCCATCGCCGGCCAGCAGATGGCCGCCATGGAGGATTTGCGCACCATCCTGGATGCGCGGCGCCACCTCTATGGACGGGCCGACGCGGTGCTCAACACCTCGGGCCGGGCCATCGAGGACAGCATCGAGGAACTCTCCCGCCTGTGCGCCCCGCATCTGGGGCTGTGAATTCCCGACGATATGCACTATAGTGCAGGGCATGAGCGCCGCACCCCGTACTCACCGCCGTCTCGGTCCCGCCGCCGCCTCGTCCGCTTCCGTGGCCGAGGTTGTCGCGCTGCTGCCCGAGGATTTCCGCCGCCGCGACCTGCTGATCGAGAACCTGCACGCCTTGCAGGACCGGTTCGGCGGCCTGTTCCGCCGTCACCTCGCCGCCCTGGCCGAGGAGATGCGTCTGGCGCCGGCCGAAATCCAGGAGGTGGCCACCTTCTACGCTCATTTCCGCCTGCTGGGCGACGGCGAGGCGGCGCCCAAGGCCGTGGTGCGGCGCTGCACCGGCCCGGCCTGCGCCATGCGCCCGCTGGACCTGGGGTCCCTGCCCGAGGGCGTGGTGGTCGAGGATGCGCCCTGCATGGGCCTGTGCGACCACGCCCCCGCCGTGCTGGCCGGCAAGGTGCCGGTGCGTGCGGCCGATGGCGCCAAGGTGGCGGAGACCCTCGTCTCCGCCGGGTGCGAGATCGTGCCGCCGGGTTACGATTATCCCATTCTCGCCCGCTGCCTGTCGGGGGAACTGCCGCGCGACGAGGTGTTGGCCGAGATCGACGCAGCCGGCCTGCGCGGCATGGGGGGCGCCGGTTTCCCCACGTCGCGCAAGTGGCGCACCGTGGCGGCGCAAGCCGGGCCGCGTCTGGTGGTGGTCAACGCCGACGAGGGCGAGCCCGGCACCTTCAAGGACCGCTGGTTCCTGGAAACCAACGCGGCCCGCGTGCTGGAAGGCGCCCTGATCGCCGCCTGGGCGGTGGAGGCCGACGAGGTCTATCTCTATCTCCGCGACGAGTATGCGGACCTGCATAAGATGCTGGCCGGCATGGTCAAGGACCTGCCCGGTTCGGTTCCCGTCCATCTGCGCCGGGGAGCCGGAGCCTATGTGTGCGGCGAGGAATCGGCGCTGATCGAAAGCCTGGAGGGCAAGCGCGGCCTGCCACGCCAGCGCCCGCCCTATGTGGCCGAAGTCGGGCTGTTCGGCCGCCCCACCCTGGTCAACAACGTCGAGACCCTCTATTGGGTCAGCCGCATCCTGGCCGAGGGGGCGGAACTGTTCGCCTCCGAGGGACGCAACGGACACAAGGGTCTGCGCACCTATTCCGTCTCGGGTCGGGTCAAGGCGCCGGGCGTCAAGATCGCCCCCAACGGCATCACCATCACCGAGCTGATCGATGAATTCTGCGGCGGCATGGAGGACGGCCATATCCTGGCCGCCTATCTGCCGGGCGGCGCCTCCGGCGGCTTCCTGCCCGCCCATATCCGGCCGCCGCTGGCTTTCGGCGCTATCGAGGAGCATGGCGGCTTCATCGGCTCGGCGGCGGTGGTGGTCTTCTCCCAGGCCGACGACCTGCGGGCGGCGGCGCTGGACCTCGCCCGCTTCTTCGCGCACGAAAGCTGCGGCCAGTGCACGCCTTGCCGGGTGGGCACCGCCAAGTCGGTGGATCTGCTGGCCAAGCCCGCCTGGGATGGCGAATTGCTGGGCGATCTGGCGAGCGTGATGCGCGACGCCTCCATCTGCGGCCTGGGGCAGGCGGCGCCCAATGTGTGGCAAAGCCTGTTCAGGCACTTTCCCGAGGTGGTGAAATGACGGCCCCGTTTGTGGTGCGGGTGGACCTTTTCACCACCAAGACACCAAGGACACCAAGAGAGCGGGGCGCTCGGCCACACCGCGTCCACCCTGAAGGAAAGCTTGGTGTCCTTGGTGTCTTGGTGGTCGTTTCATCGTATGAACCGATGAAAGAGGCCAAGGGAGGCCGGGTACCATGATCCGCTTCACCCTGGACGGACAAGAGGTCGAGGCCGCCGACGGCGAGACCATCTGGCAGGTCTCCAAGCGCCAGGGGCGGACGCTGCCCCATCTCTGCCACACCGATCGTTCCGGCTTCGAGCCCGAGGGCAACTGCCGGGCCTGCGTGGTGGAGATCAAGGGCGAGCGGGCCCTGGCCGCCTCGTGCCGGCGGCGTCCCACCTCCGGCATGGTGGTCGACACCCAGGGCGGACGGACCGACAAGGCGCGCCGGCTGGTGTTCGAATTGTTGCTGGCCGACCACGCCTCGCCCGATCCCGACTCGGCCTTCCTGGGCTGGGCCAGGGCGGTGGGAGTGGAACGGAGTCGTTTCGCCCCCGGCGCCGCGCCATCGGCACCCGACCGCTCCCACCCCGCCATGGCGGTGCGGCTCGACGCCTGCATCCACTGCACGCTGTGCCTCAGGGCCTGCCGCGCGGTGCAGGTCAACGACGTCATCGGCATGAGCGGGCGCGGAGCCGACAGCCGCATCACCTTCGACTTCGATGATTCCATGGGGGCCAGTTCCTGCGTCGGCTGCGGCGAATGCGTCCAGGCCTGTCCCACCGGCGCGCTGCTGCCCGCCGCCGGGCCGGTCGAGGCGGAGCGCAAGGTGGACAGCCTGTGTCCCTATTGCGGCGTCGGCTGTCAGGTCACCTATCACGTGCGGGGCGACGAGATCGTCGCGGCCACGGGGCGCGACGGAGCGGCCAATCACGAGCGGCTGTGCGTCAAGGGCCGTTTCGGCTTCGACTATTCCCGCCATCCCCAGCGCCTGACGGTGCCGCTGATCCGCAAGGAGGGGGCGCCCAAGGAACTGATCGACCCGGCCGATCCCTTCAGCCATTTCCGTCCCGCCTCCTGGGACGAGGCGCTGGATTTCGCCGCCGCCGGGTTGAAGCGCCAGCTTCCCGCCGCGCTGGCCGGTCTGGGCTCGGCCAAGGGCTCCAACGAGGAGGCCTATCTGTTCCAGAAGCTGGTGCGCACCGGCTTCGGGTCCAACAACGTGGATCACTGCACGCGGCTGTGCCACGCCTCCTCGGTGGCGGCTCTGCTGGAAGGCATCGGCTCGGGCGCCGTCACCGCGCCGGTGGCCGAGATCGCCAACGCCGAGGTGATCATCCTGATCGGCGCCAATCCGTCGGCCAATCATCCGGTGGCGGCCAGCTTCATCAAGAACGCGGTGAAGCGGGGCGCCCAACTGGTGATCCTCGATCCCAGGGGGCAGGCGCTGACCCGCTTCGCCAGCCATCATCTCAAGTTCAACAACGGCACCGACGTGGCGCTGCTGAACGCCATGCTGCACGTCATCGTCGCCGAGGAGCTTTACGACAAGGCCTTCGTGGCGTCGCGCACCACCGGCTTTCCAGAGCTGGCCCTGCACCTCGCGGCCTATTCCCCCGAAGCCATGGCCCCGGTCTGCGGCATCGAGGCGGGCACCATCCGGGCGGTGGCGCGTCTGTTCGCCCGCGCCGGCTCGGCCATGATCCTGTGGGGCATGGGGGTGTCGCAGCACAGCCACGGCACCGACAATTCCCGCTGCCTGATCGCCCTGGCCATGTTGTGCGGCCAGGTGGGAAAGAAGGGCAGCGGCCTGCATCCGCTGCGCGGACAGAACAACGTTCAGGGCGCTTCCGATGCCGGGCTGATCCCCATGATGCTGCCCGATTACGGCCGTGTCGGGCTGGAGGCGGCGCGGGGACGTTTCGAATCCGGCTGGGGCATGGGGCTTGACCCCGTTCCCGGCCTCACCGTGGTGGAGATGATGACCGCCGCCCTGGCCGGCACCATCCGCGCCATGTACATCGAGGGCGAGAACCCCGCCATGTCCGACCCCGATCTCGCCCATGCCCGCACGGCGCTGGCCGGGCTGGAGCATCTGGTGGTCCAGGACATCTTCCTGACCGAGACCGCCATGCTGGCCGACGTGGTGCTGCCGGCCTCCGCCTTCTTCGAAAAGACCGGCACCTTCACCAACACCGACCGCCACGTGCAGATGGGCCGGCAGGTGCTTGACCCGCCGGGCGAGGCGCGCTCCGATCTGTGGATCATCATGGAGATGGCGCGGCGCCTGGGCCTGGGGTGGAGCTATGACGGTCCCAAGGCGGTGTTCGACGAGATGGGCTCGCTGATGGGCTCGCTGGCCGGCATCACCTGGGAGCGCCTGGAGGCCGAGGGCGGCATCACCACTCCGGCGGGCAAGGCCATCCTGTTCGATGACGGCTTTCCCACCGAGACCGGTAAGGCGCGGCTGGTGCCGGCCGGCGGCCTTGCCCCGGCGGAAAGCCCCGATGCCGACTATCCTTTCCTGCTGTCCACCGGCCGGGTGCTCGAGCACTGGCATACCGGCTCCATGACAAGGCGGTCCCAGGTGCTCGATACCCTGCAGGGTGTGCCGGCGGTCAATATCAGCCCGGTCGACATGGCTCGCCTGGGGCTGGCCGAAGGCGCCATGGTGCGGCTGGAAAGCCGGCGCGGCGATCTCCAGGCGGTGGCGGCGGCGGATTCCCGCCTGTCACCCGGCGCCCTGTTCATGCCGTTCTGCTTCACCGAGGCGGCGGCCAACCTGCTGACCAATCCGGCGCTCGACCCGGTGGCCAAGATTCCCGAACTGAAGGTCTCCGCCGTTCGGTTGTCGCCTTGCCCCGAATAGGCGCGGCTTTCAGCCGTTCATCGACACGGATGATGGTGTGGACGGCCCCTGCTCACCGGCATCGAAGTGCCCTAACGTGGTCGTTTCTGAGACGCCACAAAGAGGGGGCCGCCCATGAGCGAGATTATCAGGATTGCGATCGACCTGTCGAAGGGCGCGTTTGCGCTGCACGGGGTGAATGCGGATGAAGAAGCGGTTTTGTGCCGTCAGTTGAAGCGCGGCCAGGTTCTCGGCTTTTTCACCAAGCTGTCGCCGTGCCTGGTGGGGATGGAGGCGTGCGCCTCGGCCCATTACTGGGCGCGGGAGATCGGGGCGCTGGGCCACGAGGTGGTACTGGTCCCGCCGGCCTATGTGAAGCCGTACGTCAAGCGCGGCCGCAAGAACGACGCCAATGACGCCGCTGCCATTTGCGAAGCGATGGCGCGGCGCTCTGTCCCCCGGGTGCCGGTCAAGACGCCCGAGCAGCAGGCGGTGCTGATGCTTCATCGTGCCCGCAAGATGCTGGTGGGCCAGCGCACCATGCTCGCCAATGCGGTGCGGGCGCATCTGGCCGAGTTCGGCATCGTCGCGCCGTGCGGCGACAAAGCGCTCGACGGCCAGATCGCCGGCATCCACGGCAAGAGCGATCAGGCTTTGCCGCAATTGGCGCGCGAGGCGCTGGGCATGCTGGCGGCACAGTTGCGCGATGCCGAGGCCAAGATCGATGCGCTCGAGCACGAAGTCCTGGC